>JALVPF010000041.1:0-2003 GCA_027031935.1 Myxococcales bacterium
AGAAGCCTGATAGTTTCCAGCTTTCATTTGTTCCCCATAAAGACTAAAGAACCCAGTAAGACAATTGGCAATCCATTATAGAGCCCTCTATTTCACTTTGAATAGCAACACCGACCACCGAAATACTCACGTGTGGCATCAGGCGCGTCACTTACATAGGTGCCATTCTGATCAGGATTGCAACTCAAGGCTTCCTCGATTATGCCATGATCTATATCGGATGAGACATCACAACTGTGGCAGTTTGCCCCAAATCTGCATATTTCACATTTGAATCCATAACCCACAAGAATGAAGAGATCTGGATAATCCTCATGCCTCAAATCGATCCACTCAGCCATGTTTCCACTGGCATCAAACACCTGCCCTGTAGCGGTACAGTCCGAATAAGATCCTGTTGGGTGTACCTGCTCATCACCAGTCAACAGAGAGTTCCAGGCATCGTTACATATGCCCTCATGAAAGATCATTCCATATGGATACACCGTGGAGTTTCCATAGTTGCAAGCAAGGGACCACTGGCTCCGCTTGCACAGACTCTTACCCTGGGCTTCACATGCACGTCTGAGTCTGTACAGGCTCAGGTATCCGGAAGGGATGACGCCAGGCAGAGAACAGGCATACAAGGTCAGTTCCCCATCGTCCGCACCAGGCCCCCAGCCCTGTGGGTAATCATCACCGAACTGTCCATAGAACTCACCGCTGCAGTCCTTTGTTGCACTTATGGCTGTCTCGTAACTGTCTATCCAGACATTATTCATTGTCGGGTGAGGCACCATGACTCCGCCAGGTTCGTCTATCAAGCCATTGCAGTTGTTATCCAAACCATCTATGGCCATGTCACCAAACTCCGGTATCAGGAGGTTATCAGCGTCTTCGTCTGTAATCCCGTCACAGTCGTTGTCCAATTGATCGCAAGAGTCATCCACGTCCTTTGTGTAATGCGTCCCGTAGTCGCACCGGCTCCACCCAGCCACACCCAGACAGTTCTGAACTGCCCCGGCACACACACCTGCTTGTAAAGGACAAGGGACATCCACCGCGTCCTCGTCTGTCTCGCCGTCGCAATCGTCATCCACACCATTGCAAACAGAATCATCACTGGCGGGCATGGGTCCATCGCACTCCACCCCCGCATGGTCTTCGGAGCAAACCCACTTGCCTTCAGCACAGCCCTGATTGGAGCATGGCTGGCCCAGCTGCGCCCAATCCTCGTCGGTAGTACCATCGCAATCGTTGTCTATGGAGTCGCAGGCTTCTACACCATTGTTTGTGGGCACACATCCGCTCTCGCACCTGCCACGAACAGAACAATGATACCCATCCGGACATTGCAAATCCAAGGTGCAATCATATATGCACTTGCTGGCAGCACAGTACCTTCCGGAAGGGCAATCCGAATCCGTTTTACAGTCTTCATCAATCGTGTTGCCACAGCCAGCCAGAGTCAGGAAAAACGTCACCCACAGGGCCATGGGCCATCTCGTTACGATAAACACTTTTGCGTTTTTCATCATCCCATTACTCGGTTCCTGCCTGCCTTTTTCGCTTCGTATAGCTTGTCATCAGCAGCCTTTAGAAAATTCACCGGATCTGCGGCCATGGGAGACAGCTCGGCTGCGCCAAGGGAAATCGTCAGGGGGATGTGCGTGCCTGCAAACTCGAATCTGTTTGCCTCGATCATTCTTCTTGCCTTCTCTGCTATGGTCGTGGCGGTTGACAAGTTGGTCTCGGGCAGGACTATCACAAACTCCTCTCCACCATATCTTGCCAACAATTCCTCCGGTCTGACCAATTTTCCCAACAGGGCACACAATTCACGGAGCACATGATCACCAGCCAGGTGACCATAGGTGTCGTTGACTGGTTTGAAATGATCTATGTCCAGCATGATGACCGCCAGAGGTCTGCCGAATCTGATGGCTCGTGAAATTTCCCGTTCTAAAAATTCCAATAGATATCGTTTATTCGCCACCTGGGTGAGACCATCCGTGATGGTCATC
>JALVPF010000041.1:2013-7534 GCA_027031935.1 Myxococcales bacterium
TGTAGATCTCCTCGTGGTACAAACCCTCCACGTTTCCGCCGCTTACAAATTTGAAGACCACACCTCCAACCTTTAACAAATCTCCATGCCTCAGTCTCTCTCTCCTGATGGGAACAGAGTTCAGATAGGTGCCGTTCGTACTGTCGAGATCCTCGATATAAATCGATCCACGAACCTTTTGCAGCTTGCAGTGAAGTCTGGATACGTTTTCCTGGTCGATGGTAACCGTACATGAAGGATCCCTTCCAATGGTGATGACGTCTTCAGATACTCTGTAGTTTTTACCCAGATTAGGTCCGTGAATTTCTATGAGCAGGCTCTCGGTGCGGGAAGGGGGTCGGCGGATCTCAGCCAAATTCGCTTTTCGCGTTTCATCATCGGACATTGGTCCGTCATCGAATCCATTAGATGTCATGAGACTGATTATATGTATCTTGACCGCAGCAGTTCAAGAACCTTGACCCTTGCCAAAAGCTATCTTGTCGTTTTTTTAGACTTTTTTTTCGGAAGCTGCTATGCTCCATCACCCATGAGCGTCCAAAATCGAAAAAAACACCTTTTAGATCAACAGAATACGAAGAAAAAAGGTCCCGGTCTGTGGGCTGTCTTGTTGGCTGCTCTTCTTGGTCTCAACATTTATCTTTTTGGAATCCGGGGCCTTCCGGAGATGGAGTCTTCCGCAGGATCTGTCGATTCCAATGCTCAGGCGAGTACACGAGTCCACTCTCCCAAGGAAAAACCATTTGAAAGTTCCATGGGTGAGATGCTGGGTGTTGCCGGAGTCAGAGAAGCCAGCTCCCCCTCGACGCAGGTGGACACACAAGGCAAAAAAAGTACTATCTTCACGCCGCTCGTCTGGGCTGCACCCAGTGACAAATTCGATCTCCAGCGAGCCAAGGGAATCGCAGGCCAGAGAAGCATCGAACAATGGTGTCACAGAATCGAAGGTGCAGTTGAACCTGGTGATACCATCGCAAGGGCTCTGACAAGAAGCGGAATAGACGCAAAGCAAGCCTTTGGCATCATCGAGGCTCTAAAACCTGTTTTCAACTTTCGTTTATGCAGGGCAGGTGAAAGATTTGAAGCCCTGCAGGCACCGGACGGAAAAATACAACGCTTTGCCTATCACAAGAATGCCGAAGTTTCTTACCTCGTCGAGCGCCATGGGAAATCTCTTGTAGGAAAACGCAAGAAGTTTGATGCAAAAGTGGACATCCTGCCAGTTGGCGTAAAAATTCATGGTTCCCTGTGGACCTCTCTGAACAAGTTGCCCAAAAGAGCCGACCTGGTGGCGAGAATCGTGGATATTTTTGCCTGGGACATAGACTTCTACATGGACACCCATCCCGGCGACAGCATGCGACTTGTCATAGAACGGTATTCGGTGGACGGAAAATTTACTCGTTGGGGACGAATCTTGGCCGCAGAATATTCCGGTGACATAGGAACGCACCGAGCTTTCTGGTACCAGTCAAAGACGAATGAGGCCACCACTGGTTACTTTGACGAGACAGGAGGAAGCCTGCGTAAAGCCTTCCTCAAGTCTCCTTTGAAATTTGCACGGATTTCATCACGGTTCGGGATGCGAGTTCACCCCACCTTGGGTTTTACAAAAATGCATAATGGTGTGGATTTGGCCGCGCCTTTGGGTACACCCATTTGGGCACCAGCAGATGGAACGGTAACGGTCGCAGGACGTAGAGGAGCCAGCGGAATCATGTTGAAGCTCAGACATGCCAATGGCTATGAGACGGTGTTTTGTCACTTGAGCCGTATATCAAAAGGGGTAAGGCTAGGCACCAGGGTCCATCAAAAGCAGGTGATCGGGAAGGTAGGCAGCACTGGACGATCAACGGGACCTCATCTTCACTATGGAATGAAGCTTCGCGGAAGATACATCAACCCCATGAATCAGAAGTTCCCCCCTGCCAAACCTGTGCCCAAATCAGAAATGAAATCGTACAAAGACGCCATTGCTCCACTGAGCAAGCAGTTGGATGAGATCAATTTTTCATCAGAACAGGACCGGACCGCTTCGGTGGGCGCCGGGCTCACCAAATCTGGATGATTGTTTTTTTCAAGTCTCCCGTTTTTCTTGTTTTCGCACTCCTTGTCTTCGCACCACCGGTATCAGCAGCAAACTTCCATAGAGCCCAGGAACCTGAAAAAATTCTCCAAGGAATGAGCCTGGAACAAAAAATTGGTCAGCTCATGATGGTGGGATTCGGCGGCAAGAAGATGGGGCCCGAGATCGAAAAACTTGTCAAAGGCCTGCATGTTGGCGCCATAGCCCTATACAGCAGAAACATTCATGACGTTTGGCAGCTAAGGCGTCTGATCGATGATCTTCGAAAAGTCATGAAGGATGAGGTCCAGCCTTTTATCGCCATAGACCAGGAAGGTGGAAATGTGGTTCGTATCCACTCCAGGGTGTCGGTGTTACCGGGAAGCATGGCCTTGGGAGCAACCAGAGATCCGGTCCTGGCTTTTCTGGCCGGTCAAGCCCAGGGAATAGATTTGCGCATGGTGGGTCTTAATATGAATCTCGCTCCTGTGCTTGACACAAATATCAACCCCAAGAATCCAGTAATAAACGTTCGCGCTTTCGGAGAGAAAGCAAGCCTGGTGGCCCAGATGGGTGCAGCCTTCATTCATGGACAACAAATGGCGGGCCTGAGCACGGTGGCAAAACACTTTCCCGGACATGGCTCCACCATCAAGGATTCACATTTTTCTCTACCTAAAATCACCATGGGCAAGGATGAACTTTACGCAACAGAGATGCTTCCCTTCAGAAAGGCATTTGAAGCGGGGCTTGACGCTGTCATGACTGCACATATACAAGTGCCCGCCATAGAGGCGGATGGGACGCCAGCCTCCATGTCCCATGAAATTGTCACAGGTTTGCTTCGTAAACGCATGGCATTTGACGGTCTGGTCATCACCGATGACCTGGAGATGCGTGCCATATCTGCCAAACATGGAGTTGGTCCTGCAGCCGTAAAAGCAATCCTGGCCGGAGCGGACATGGTGATGGTCATCTGGACTCCGGCAAGAAAAAAAGAGGTCTTCGACGCACTGCTCAATGCCGCGAGGGATGGAACCATCAGCACTAAAAGGCTGGATAGATCCATATTGCGAATTCTCAGGCTAAAGCAAAGACGAGGTGTGCTGGACAACACTCATACAGCACTGACCCCCAAAAAACTTTCCTTCCTGCCCAATCCATATCACCAACAGATAACACGTGCCATCGCTATCAGGGGCATCACGCTGGTCAAGAACAAAAACTCTCTGATCCCCATATGTGGAGACAAACGTGTGCTTGTGGTATCACCTTACAAGCTGTTTAGAGACGAGATGGCCAAACTTCTGCCAGGCAGCGACACTGAGCCCATCAGCCTTGTGTCGTCCAAATCTCGCAGGGCTTCAGAGCTGAGACGCCTGGTGCAGAAAGCTTCTGAATATGACGTGGTGCTCATTGGCGCCACAAACGTGTACCAGGCATGGTTGGTCCAGCAGCTTCGTCACGAAATCAAGACTCCCATTGTGGTGGTGTCCTTTGGTTCACCCTACCTTCTCAGATTCTTTCCAGCGGTAGATGCCTATATTTGCACATATTCTTACCAGGCTAGCGCCATCATTGCTGCAACCAAGGCCATAGTGGGTCTTCACTCCATTACAGGACGTCTGCCTGTATCCCTGGGAACCCGTTATCCGGCAGGGAGAGGACTCATGGTTCGCCGGGGACGGTGCCGGTAAAAAGCCTCATCCAACAAAGCTTCCCGTGTACAGATTTCGGACACCGTGTACAAGATTCTTGTACAGTGGAAAGTATCTCCCATTGAAAACATTGAAAAAAAGACCATGGCACGGGCTGTGCATGAATCTTCCAACTGTTTACTGATCTGATGATAATCATTTTAAACCAAAACCGAAAGGAACATGGAGATGACCAAACGTACCGAGATACTCGATTCCATAGGACAGAGCGCTTTCTGGCAACAAGATCCCGGCGAAGGCATGGGTTCGGTCTATTTGGCAAACAAATACCACGACATGGACCTCGGCCAGTGGTCCAAGGTATCGGCACTACAGGTGGAACGTGACCTTACGGACAAGATGGGCAGAGCCTTTCCTGGTCTGAGCGGAGAAAAACTCTCCGAAGCAGTTGAGCACGCAAGAGTGTCACTGGAGAAGACCATCTATGTTACCGCCGAAAAGAAAATCAGAAAACAGTCCATTGCCATGTTTAGAAAAATGGCTACAGATCTGGAAAAGGGTGCAGGTTCGCCGCAGGCCATTGGAAGCATGCTGGGAGAGATTCAAAATCTGGAGCCCGGCAAAGAACGGATTGAATTGCTCATGGCCATGGGGTTCGACTATGAAGCAGCCGATGGTCTAGATACACAGATGACCATGAACAGCCCGGGGGAAATTTTCCAGAAACTCTCGGAAAACCGGCTTGCGATGATCAGAAGAAGCCCTCTGTCTCTTGGAGAGGTCAGTCAAAACATGAAAAATACTGCAAAGGCCATGCGGGCACTCGCAAAGCGTCTGGAAGTACAAAGAGACATCAATGTCTTTGATCTGTGTCCCCAGATAGCCAGGGGAGTGATGTCCCAAATGAGCAAGGACTCCATTGCCTACCAGGCAATAGACAGCCGATTGAAGGATCACAGGATGTACAAAAAACTGGACACAGTCTTTGGAATAGCCGCCAGCGTTCTCTTTGAGATTGGAGCCATGGCATTGGGTCCGGTCGGTGTTTTCACCAACCTTGCCTGGAACGTGGCAAGTGGAGTAAATGGAGCCAAAAACGGCTACAAGGAGCTTGAGTTGTCTAGGCTATCTCACGTGGCGGGTGGAACATCCAAGGAAGAGTTCCGCGCAAATCGCCAAGCAGCCTATGGCGACATGCTTACAGGCGCCTCTTCTCCACTGACATATTCGCTGCCCCTGTCATCGGCGGCAATGCAATACGCCAACATGCAAAACCATGACGACCAATAGAACATGACCGGCAAACGAGGTGGGAAATCAGGGTAGTTTACTTTGCGTTGACCCCTTAAGCTGCGTTCTGTTAGTCTTATACTTACTATGAAGACACCAGAGAAAATCCCACTTCCCTATCTATTGGCAGGCTTGTATCGAGCTGAATTCAACGGAAAACTGCAACTGGAAGAAGGGGATGTAAAGCGAACTATTGTATTGAATGACGGACAGCCTGTGCAGGTTCTGTCACGTTCTCAGGAAGAGACCCTGGGACGAGTGTTGCTGGACGAAGGAATGCTCACTGAGCAACAGTATGATCAAATGCTGGAGGAAATGATTTCCACCAAGAAACCTGCAGGCGAAATTCTCATAAAGTTGGGAATTTTGGGTCCCCACGAAATTTTCAACGCTTTGGAGTTTCAACTCCGAAAAAAGCTCTCCAACACATTTCGAATGGTTGATTTCAGGTTTTCCCTGGAAAAAAAAACCGTTCCCTTGGAAATGTTGATTTCCAAAGTTGATATAG
>JALVPF010000042.1 GCA_027031935.1 Myxococcales bacterium
GTTTGAGTTTGTGGTTTGTGGGGTTTGGGGGTTTGTGGGGACGGAGGCAAGCGAAGAGGTATGCAAAAGAGGCAAGCAAAAAACAAATAAAGCTGATAATACAGTTGGTTATTGATCCTCCGTCCCTATATTCCCTATATTCCCACTTTTCAATTTGTCCAACTCAGTCTCCAGGGCCTCCAGCCTATCCTTAAGTTTCATTATGCTTGACTGTAACACAATGCCCGCCAAAAGGATGATACCTCCGATCATCCACGTGTAGTCATTTTCGACAGCTGTTCCTTTACGGGTGCCGAAAATTGCCCACACGAGTGCTCCGGCAAGCATTGCAGGCTTGCCAAACAAATCCCATACAAACTGAATCATCGATGCCATATGAAAAGACCTCCCCAAGGCTCTAGCTTGCCAATTTGTCACCTAGGATTGGTTCGCCTTAATGGTCAATTGGACGAAGTTGTTTTTTTTGTTCCGGGAAAAAGACGCTGAAGGTTGCACCCTCACCCGGCTCTGATTCGACTCGGATTTCCCCATCGAATCGTTTTACGATTCCATAGCAAATGGATAAGCCCAGTCCAGTTCCCAAACCAGTTGGTTTGGTTGACACGAAGGGATCGAACAATCTCTCCCTGACCGAATCGTCGATTCCAGGCCCATCATCACGAACAAGGATAACAACCTTTGTGCTTTCGCGGCGCGTCTCTAACCACACGTTTCCCCCACCTTGTTCGGACAAAGCCTGAATGGCGTTTGTCACAAGATTGATAAACACCTCCTGGAACTGCATCTCTTCCACCTGTACCTCTGGAAGCTCTGGTTCATATTTGCGATGGATTTGGACCTGAGCCAGTTGGGCCTCTTTTTCGAGAAAAGGCAGGATCTCATCCAGAGACTCATTGACACGAACTGATGTTATCCTAGCCTCGCTCTTGCGGGCGAAAGTCAATAGCCTTTGGGTAATGGCCCTGCCTCGTTTGACCTGGGAGAGAATTTTTGGAAGCCCTTCTTGCAGTTCCTTGTCCAGCAACAATCTATCCTTTTCCTTCATGTTGACCAGATCTGACAGAAAGCCTGCAATCTCTGCTATGATGGCCAAGGGATTGTTTATCTCATGCGCCACCCCAGAAGCGAGCCTACCCACAGCGGCCATTCTCTCGGATTGAAGAACCTGCCTCATCAGCATTTTCCTGTGGGAGATGTCCTTGCAGATTCCCACAGTCCCAATCATCTTTCCGGAAGAATCCTTCAACTGTGAAAATGTCAAGGATACCTGGAGTCGAGAACCATCCTTTTTCAGCAGTTCCTGAGAGTAGTCCCTGACAGGTTTGCCGCCTTGTATTCTCTGCAATAACTCTTGTCTGTCCTGTGGGTTGTCGTAAAACATGGATGCTGATTTTCCAATAACCTCTTGTGCACTGTAACCCAAAGACTCCTGGGCGCCACGATTGAACGAAACCACACGACCATCCAAGTCGGTTGTGATGATTATCACGGGAGAGTTGTCCAGAATGTTCTGGAGATATTCTCGAGTCTCCTTCAACTTCATGTCAGCTATGGTCTCTGCGGTCACATCCTTGGCAAGGCAGCATAGCCCAAGGGCTTGGCCATCACCATCTAGAATGGGAAATTTCACAGTGGACAGATAGAGAGGATTATCCAGATAATCGATCCCCAAGTCCACGGAGAGGGAATCCAGCTTTTTCCATACATCGCCATCTCCTCTCCTCATGGCTTCAGCCATTTTGGCTGGAAAAAGTTCAAAATCCGTCTTCCCCAATATCTCCTTTTCGCTTTTTGCAAACAATTTACACGCTGCTGCGTTCACGTCGATATATTGTCCTGAGCGATTCTTCACCACACATGCAACGGGAGCCAACTCCATGAATTTTTTCAGGCGTATTTCGGAAGCTGCGAGCTTTTGTTCCAGGCTAATCCTGTGGGTTATGTCACGCGTCATCTCGATCATGCCCGTTATGGACCCATCGCGGTTACGAATGGGAGCACCCACAATGGCAGCGAAGCGTGCTTGTCCAAACATGTTGAAATGTTTACGTACCATAGACACCGGCTCGCCTTTTTCCATGACTTTGAAAAAAGGGCAGTTTTCCAATGCCACCTGACAATCACCACGAATTGGTTGCTTGAGTTCGTAGCACCTGTTTCCAAGTACCTGATCCATGGTAAGCCGATTATTCCTCAGAAATGAATCATTGGCATCCACA
Source organism: Myxococcales bacterium (assembly GCA_027031935.1). GTDB lineage: Bacteria > Myxococcota > B64-G9 > B64-G9 > B64-G9 > JALVPF01. The sequence continues at coordinate 2,220 of JALVPF010000042.1, forward strand.
ACCACCATGTCTTTGTTCACGACGAGTATCTCATCCGGGATGGAGTTGAGGATCTGCGAGACTCGTTCCCTCTCCTGCTCCTCTTTTTGCCGCATTTGAGTACGATGAAGTATTATGGCTTCTTCTGCCTGGTGGAGTTCAAAAAATAGCCTGGCACCAAAGTGGTCTATGAGATGCACATCCCTTGGCCGCACAGCCTCCAATTCATCACGAACTTCATCACTGCCAGTCAACTCGAGAATGAGATCGAGACCATCGATATTCAGCAACTCTCTGTAATCTGTCGTTATGGTAGGTATCGACAACTCGCGGGCGTACTTCATCCCAACGGCGTTTGGATCCACATCAGCCACACCCAAGACCTTCATCTGAAAACGGCCAAGGGTGTCTTCCTTTACCATCCGCAGGATGGACTCGCAGCCCTTGCCCCCACCGATGATGACGGTATTGAGTTCTCTCGATCCCCTGGTGCTCAATCCGACTTCCAGTCAAATGAGTCGCCCTCCGACTTTTCCGACTTTCCCTCGGTCGAAGAAGCTGACGATTCATTCGATCCAGCAGAGTCAGTTGCAGAAGATCCCGAGTCGCCACCCCCCTCGGCAGTGACGGTCACGACCGTGCAATACTCCATGTAAAAAGGTCCGATTGTATACACCTTGTGATCTACTATGAGATTTTTCACAGGCTTGGTAGGATCCACGCCGGCATTCTTCAAAGCCGTGGCAACAGACGCATCGCCCAGAGCGACTATTCCAACATAGGAATTCCAGCAAGCAGACCCTGTAAGAACCTTGCCACCATCGGAGGTAACGGCACCCGGTTGTGCGTATTCATTTCCCTTGATGTCAGCATAGAACGCTGGAGCCAGGCAGCCACTGAACAATACGGCGCAGCTTGCGAAAATCAGTAAAAATGATTTTTTCATCGAATATCCTCCCACTGTTGAACATGGGTATGTATCGAACCAGTCATCAAGCAATTAGCACAAGTTACACGAGTGGGTCAACGTAAGTTCACCACTTTCGTAGTGCAAGTGCCCCGCTTGATAACAACCAGTACGGATCGTTTTACCCCTAATTCACGGTTTATCAGAGTGAGACGATGCTTTCCGACAACAAGGGGCAGATGCTCCACGGGGGTGACACCGAGAAAACGTCTTCCCTTGTATACCTTGGCCCAGGGAATGGCGTTGAGATTCAGATATCCAACGGACCTTTTTTTTACAGGAGGAGAATTTACATGTTTGGCGTCTCTGACATCCCCGTCGTGTCTGTCCATGTCATGTCCACCTCCGTCCCCGTCCTCTCCGTCCCCGTCCTCTCCTCCGTCATCCCCTGATTTTTTTCCATGGATATCAAGAACTTCTTCTTTCTGTCCATCGCCCCCTCTGCCCACAAGCCCGCCAGAAATGCCTCCGTCCCCAGTTGCTCCCGTTGCTTCACCTGATATACCTCCGTCCCTGTTCTCCTCCGATATACCTCCTTCCCTGTTCTCCTCCCTGTTCTCCCTCGCAAATTTTACCAACGAAAAACCCAGTCCAAGGACCAACAGGCTTATCACGAGACCCACTCCAAGCTGCCACTTCTTCCACCTCCCGGGTGCGACCACTGCTGCCGAGCCAATGCCTTTTTTCCTGGATTCTCTTTTTGCCTTCTGCTCATTGCTGTCAATAATTGCAGAGTCCAGAGCTGTTTCAACCTCAGGCCCCACTGGCTCTACCATCTTCGGGCCAACTACCTCATCCTCCTCCGACGACTGGTCCATGGCACCCGGCTTGCCATTTCCAAGGTCTTTCTGCCCTTGCCTTGCTCCCCTGGAATCGTCCATAGAGGAAGCCAGGTCCACCATATCCATCACCGCCGTGGCCTTTCGGGCCTTAGCGGCACCGAACAGTTCCCTGAACAGGCCGGACAAGGCAGTAGCCCGATCATTCAAGACAAGATCCCTGAGAACCACATCGAGGGAGTTGCAGATTTCAGATGCAGATCCCAGGCGTTTTTCCCTGTCTCGCACCAGGCAGGCAAGCACAAGCTGGTCAAGCTCAGGAGGGATATCCGGCTTGTGGGTGGATGGAGGCAGTATGGGTGCATGTTTCAGCTTGTTCAATGCATCCATGTCGTTTGCCGCCCGGAACAGTCTCTGCCCGGTGAGCAATTCCCACATTACACATCCAAGGGAAAACAGGTCTGATCTCTTGTCCAGCTTTGCCCCGGAGGCCTGCTCCGGAGACATGTATGCCAGCTTGCCCTTCACGACTCCCGTTCTTGTAAAACTTGCGGCCGACGAGAGCTTGGCGATGCCGAAATCGGTGATTTTCACCTCTCCCGCCCTGGAGAGGATCACGTTATGAGGTGATATATCCCTGTGGATCACCACTGGTGCGCCAGGGGTAAGTTCCCCATGGGCAAAGGAAAGTCCTCGGCTTATTTCCATGGATAGCAAGACCGCCTCACCGACATTCAAGGGTCGGCCGATCTTGCGAGACCTGGCCAGGACCGCCCTGAGATCCTTGCCGTCCACCAACTCCATGGCGATATAATATCTTCCCTCGACCTGGTCAAACTCATGTATCCTGACTATGTTGGCGTGATCCAACGCTGCGGCAAGAGTTGCCTCGTGGATGAACATGCTGACGAATTCTTCATCGTCTGAAAACTGTGGAAGGATGAGTTTCAATGCCAGGTGTTTTTCAAACCCCCCTGGTCCCGAGAGCACGGCCCTAAAAACCTCTGCCATACCTCCCCCACCAAGGCGGGCCTCGATGATATATTTTCCAAACTCTATTGCCAAGCTTGTCCCTCGACCTCCCACCTGTAAATACCACCGGAAAATATCGAAATCACGCATTTTAATCCGTATAATGGTCCAGATGGGAATGTTGAAGGCACACACCTCTCATCGAAGCCTTTCAGGAGGTATTGAATTGAAGAGCATTATTGTTGCAGTAACGCTTCTTTTTTCCGTATCGGAGACAATGGCCGCTCCTCCACATAAAATCAAAATTGCAAAAGCAGAAAAAGAAACTGGTGATGCATGGGCCGATTTAGGCCAGTGGGACAAAGCAGTAAAGCACTACCAGAAAGCCTTGGCAGCCTCTCCGAACAATAGAAAGATACGTTTGAGACTTGCCCGCGGATTTTACAGCTTGGGGAAAAAGAGCAAGGCTCTGGCCGAGCTCCAAGGCCTGCACAAGAAATATCCAAAGTGGGCAGAGGTCAATTATCTTGCAGGCCAGATCTATCTGGATTCCAAGGACCCCCAAAAGGCGTGCCGCTGGTTTGGAATGGCCCTGAAGCTAAAGCCCCATGATGGACCTTGTTTGTTTGGAAATGGAAAGTGCCATCACGCCCGTTTCGATACAAATCGCAATCCTGAGGACAAGCAAATCGCCGTAAAGTTTTACAAGGAATATCTGAAGCTCTTTCCCAAGGGCCCAAAGGCGGTTTTTGCCGAGGAGGGCCTGGAAAAACTGCAATTGGGAAAACTGGGACAAGACATCCTGGAAGCAAAGGAGCAACTGGCTAAAGGCAAGTATAGACTCGCAGCAAAAAAACTCAGGTCCATAATAAAACAAAAACCCGATTTTCAGCGTGCTCACTACCTTCTTGGCATGGCACTGGCGAGCCCGGTAATGGATGACATAAACGGCGCCATAGACCAATGGAGCAAAGCGCCTGATGACAAAAACGCGAGGCTTCAACTGGGGATCTCCGCCTACGAGGACGACGAACCGGTCGATGCCCTCGAACATTTGGAAAAAGCGGTAAAAATGGACCCGAAATTTGCACAGGCCTGGTACCAGATTGCCCTGGTTCACCTCCAGCAGGTAGATGACCAGGACGAAAGCGGTCACCTGAGCAACGCAAAGGACGCCCTGGCAAAAGTGGCAGCATTGGCCAAAGGAACGGCCCTTGGTCGCAACGCTGCCAGCAAGCTCGAGTTGCTGACCGGCAAGCTCAATTTTCTGTCCGAAAGCGAGGTTATCGACACTTCTTCCGAGATAGAGTTGGGACGAAAAATAACCCAGCGCATAGAACAGGAGTTCGGCCTTGTTCATGATGAGAAGATCCAGACTCGCTTGGACCGCATCCTCAGAAAAGTCTCAAGTCACTCCGAACGCCTCGCTGGTGCGCTGCCATACAAAATAAGGGTGTTGGACATTGATGGAATCAATGCCCTTAGCTTCAGTGGTGGGGTGATATATGTATACAGGGGCCTTTTGGATTTCGTTCGGGTGGAGATGGAGGATTCGGACGATGTGCTTGCAAGCATAATCGCTCACGAGGTGGTGCACGTTGATCGCAGGCATAGCCTCGGTATGCTCAACCTGGTGGGCGGGGCCAAACAATTGATGACGGGAAAGGCCTTGAATGTTCGCAGTCTGCAGGCTCTCATGAAAGGGATCAGCAGACGCCAGGAGTTCGAGGCCGATCAAATCGGTGCCCTGTACGCCTACCGGGCCGGTTTCGATCCAGCAGCTGAATACAAATTTCACCGCAAGATGCTCGCCACCGGACATGAAGTTCCGCCTGGCATGGACCATCCGTCTCACGAGGAGAGAGCAGCCAAGCTTAAAGAGTACCTCATGGGACTGAGGACCAAGGCGAGACACTTCAAAAGAGGCACCCTGGCGCTGAAGCAGGGACGGTATGAAGATGCCATAAGACACTTTGAAGTGTTTCTGGGACTTTTTCCAAAGAGCCTGGCTGCAAGAAACAATCTCGGTGTGGCCCTGCACAGGCTGGCCATGAAGAGAAGGGTTGGCGAGAATACATTCAAGCTATCGACGGATATAGATCCTCATATCAAGATTCCAAGAATACACTTGAGATCAAAGACAGGGACCTTCTCCATGGATCGGGCGCTTATGGAAGAAGCCGCAGCCCAGTTCAAAACCCTGGTTGACATCAACCCGTCATACAACATCGCCAGGATGAACCTGGGCTCGTGCCTGTTGTCTCTGGGTGACACAAAAGCAGCCATAGACCAGTTCAAATACATTATTTCCCATGGACACGATTCTCCCCAGGTCCAAAATAACTTGGCGGTAGCACAGATCCTCCTGAAGCACGAAAAAAGGGGCATGGAGATCCTCAGGGGCCTGGTAAAAAAACACCCTGATTTTGCAGATTCGTATTTCAACCTGGCCAGCGAATACAAAACGCAGGGCAATAAGCGGCAAGCCATCAAGATGTTTCAAGAATATCTCATCAGAAATCCCCGATCGGGCTGGGCTGATCAGGCCCGCACCGAGATCACAAGGTTGACCAAGGATAGCAGGTGATATAACAAAGGGGGCATGTCCGGCCCAGATCACCAAGCATTGACTCAAATAAAAAAATCCTGGTGGATACCTTCGGCCTTCGGCCTTACCATGGTCATAGTGGCACTTAGCACCACCTTCATCCTGAGGATAAAAGCTGACGACATTTGGTGGCATCTGAGCACAGGCAGGTACATTCTTCAGACATGGACCCTGCCCGACCTCAACATTTACTCATTTACGGCTCCCGGCCACCCCTGGCTTCCTCATGAATGGCTGAGCGAGGTGGTCTTTTATCTCGTATACAGTGTCCTTGGGGCAAAAGGGCTCATCGCTTTTGGAATCGCCCTGAATGCCACAGCAGTAGCCCTGGTCTACAGGATCACCCAGAGATACTCCAACTCTCCCTTCCTGTCATCCATGATAACACTGCTGGCAGCCCTGATGATGCTTGGCAACTTTTCTCTGCGACCATATCTCTTTGGAAATCTTTTTTTCATAGCCAGCATTCACGCCATGGAAGAACCTGGCGCCGGAGGAAAACTCAGGCCCTTGCTGCTGTTTGTGCTGTTCTCTGCCTGGGCAAACTTCCATGGATCATTCATCATCGGCCTGGCGCTGATCATCTTGTACATGGCCGCATCTGTCGCTCCACACCTGAGGGGTAAAAAACGTTCGTGGGCCCCCACAAAAGCCCTGATCATTGACTTTGGAATTGCGCTGGTTGCGTGTACTTCTACACCTCACCACATCTATGGACTCATCTTCCCACTGGAATATCTGCAAAACGCCATGACGGGAAAAGTAAGCTATCTGACAAACATCTCTGAATGGCAATCCGCCGGATTTTCAACCCCCCTTGGCAGGATGATCATCTTCTATGTCATGTTCTGCATGTTCGCCATTGTCGGTTCAGGTGTATCTCCAGCGCCCATACACATAGGCCTTCTGGTGGCTTTTTCATTTTTTGCCTTTTCCACCATTAGGAACATCCCCCTGCTTGGAATTGCTGCCACTCCAGTGTTGGCCAGGCACTTACCAAAGGCCCTGTCCAAGTTTACCCGTCTGTTTGGCTCCAACTCTGCTCTCTCGGCAGCAATGGACAGGTTTCACAAAAACTCCGTACACATGGACAGGCGCTCGGCAAAAATCATTCTCCCCACGCTTGTAAGCCTTGTGCTCTTGATCGTTTTTAGCGTACCGGACAAAAGCACCATCTCCTATGCATCCACGACCGGGGTCACAGAACTAAAGGACCTCTCCCCAAGTTTCTATCCAGAGGGGCTTATAAAACAACTGCCCATCAGGGCAAAGGGGCGAAGGCTTTTTAATTATTTCAATTGGGGTGGGGCTATAATCTGGTCACTCTACCCAGAGATAAAGGTATTCATCGATCAACGTAACGATTGCTATCCTCTGTCCGTTTTTCTGGATTACTTCGCGGTACACGAGATGAAGCGGGACTGGCAATATGTCTTGGACAAATGGGGAATCGACGCCATCGCCTATCCACCTTCGGAAAAACTCACAAAGGCCCTCAGGAATGACATAGACTGGCTAGTTGTGTGGGAAGACAAACAGGCAGTACTGCTCGTAAGGGATAAGCCCACTCCATGGCAGGATGATATCCTGGAATAGTCAATCAACCATTGGATAGAAAATTCCTGGCTCTTTTGACAAGAGACGGTTTGACATCCTTTGCCTTGGACAGCACGTACATCTTGAAGTAATACTTGGCCCTATCCTTTTCGCCGGTCAGTCGGCATGCCTCTCCCAGGCCATAAAAAGGAGCTGCCAGATTCGGATCCAGAATCATGGCTCTGGAGAAGGCCTTTTTTGCTTCGCCAAAGCGTTTCAAAATCACCAGGGCCTCGCCCTTCAACAGGGTTACAGATGCGTCTTGACGAATTCTCAAAGCAGCATTGGCAGCCTTCAAAACACCTTTGGCATCACCCCGCTTCTTTGCAGCCTGGGCCTTTGCGACCCATTCATCAAATGAACCGGGTTTCGGTTTTGCCACCGCTTTGGCGTGCTTGTCGTTCACCTGCTTTGCTTTTGAGGCTGGCGCAGGATGCGAACCCTTCGCCAGTTTGGCCTCTGCTCTTTGTATATTTCGAGCCGCAGCCTTGTTGTTCGGGTTGAGTTTCAGAACCTGCTTCCACTTGTAAATGGCTACTCTCATGTTTCCGGCATATGCATAAGCAGTAGCCAGCTTGAACAAGGCTTGTTCGTTATTGTTGTCGAGCATGGTTGCGTGGGTGTATTTGGCGATGGCCTTTGCAAAGGACCTCTGTTTGAAAAGAGAGTCACCTTGCTCTATCTCTTTGAGCGCCTTGCGCTGATCCGGTGTCAGTTTGCTGTTGTCTCTGACCGGTTTGGTAACCTGGCTGGGCCTTGCTGTGACTTCTTTTGGAGCAGGCTTGGGTTCGACAACAGGCGCTTTATGGGTCACGGGTTTGGATTGGACCACGGGTTTGGATACAGAAGCGGTGCTCTCAACCGGTTTGGGTTTGATCTTCTCCTTGGGCCGGCTCAATCTTGCGAGTGACTGTTTTGCGGCCTGATGGTTTGGATCGATCTTCAACACGGTACGCCACTTCAACTCGGCTGCACGCGAATTGCCGGTCTTTTCGTAAACGAGTCCAAGTTTATAAACAGCCTCCGTGTTGCGAGGCTGAGCCCTGGCAGCATCGAAATATCGTTTCATGGCTATGGTGTACTTGCCCTCGGCCATGGCCTTGTCTCCATCTGCAATCCAACCAGCCACCTCTGAGTTGATGGATTTGTCAGGAGTCTGTCCAGCAGCTACGTTCTTGGCGGTAGACTCCTGTGTTGAAGCTGCAGGCTTGGTTCCGGACGTCTTCTTTGCAAGGGCAGGTTTGACTGGAGGCTTGGATTCAGGCTTGGCCACAGGCTTCGTTACAATATTATCCTGCCCCAAGGCCAGCCTGAGCTTCTCAGCCTTGTTGCGCGCCTTTATCACGTATTTTCTCTCGGAGGGTCTCTTCTCCATTTCAGCATATTTCAGATACGACTCCATGGCCTCGCGTTTTTTCCCCATGGATTCATATGATGACGCCAATCCATAAAAGGCATCCGGGTCCGAGGAGTTTTTTTCAATATATTTGAGATAGTATTCGACCGCCTTGGCATAGTTCCTAGATTTGCGGTATGCAAAGGCGATGTTGTACAAGCCTGTATGATACCTGGGCTCAACCTCTACTGCTCTCATGAATGATTCAATGGCATCAGCATACCTCTTGAGAGAAAATTGAAGATTGCCCAATGCCTCGTAGGACTTGTACCAGCCCTTGTCCAGTTCGATGGCTTCTCGGTAAGCAGCCTCGGCTTTCTTGTACTTTTTTGACCTGAAAAACGAATCGCCTTCCTTCTTCTTGGCCTTTGCCTGCTCTCTGGCTGAAGACTGGGCAAGCAAGGTGGTACGAAATTCTCCACCGCTTGCGGAAAAACCAAATGTCAACACAAATCCAACGGCTAGAAATATCATCCACTTTGATCCCATGGCATGCACTCCAGTTCTGATAATTTCGTACCAGTTTAGCGTCAATTTGCCGAGTGTCAACAGCCTATCGCAAACAAGGACATATGCATTTTTTTCAAATATTGCTAGCCACCTCTGCCGCAAACTCTGAACAAGATACTTCATGCGCTTCTTCATCCCCACCCAGGAGCCAACCCCTGACAATGTCAAAGGTACCTATTTTCTGTGCCAGGGTCTTGCTGACAGAATCCTCGATCATCTCGGCGCTCTTGGTCCAGCCCATGTAAGATAGCATCAACGCCCCTGCCAGGATCATTGAAGTTGGGTTTGCCTTGTCCTGTCCTGCGTATTTGGAGACACTCCCGTGTGTGGCCTCGAAAACCGCCATGTCATCTCCCATGTTGCAACTTGGTACCATTCCCACACCGCCCACGATGGCTGCCGCAGCTTCCGAGAGATAATCTCCATTGAGATTTGTCGTGACCACCACATCGAACTCGTCAGGTCTCGTGAAAATCTGTTGAAACATGTTGTCGGCAATCCTGTCCTCCAACACAAGTTGACCTGGCGCTGAAAACAGTTCCATAAACTCAGGCTCTTGAGATACCTCGTGGCTCCACTTCAAAAAGGCACCTTCCGTAAACCACATTATATTGCCCTTGTGAACGATGGTAAGCTTGTGTCGCCCATGTTCATGGGCATAACGAAAGGCTTTTCTCACGTGACGTTTGCTCCTGTACTCAGAAGCGATCTTTATTCCAAGACCCGAGTCAGGCTCCAGCCTGTCCATTCCAACTCCCAACTCGGACAGCAAATGCATGATGCGCTTTGCCTCCGGACTCGCGGCTTCAAACTCCACTCCGGCATAGAGGCCCTCGGTGTTTTCTCTGAAAATGACCAAATCCACCTTCTGGGTGTCTGGTAAAGGACAGGACGAACCAAACCACCTGATTGGTCTTATGCAGGAATAAAGATCCAGTGCCTGCCGTATGGCTACGTTCAGGGAACGAAAACCTTTTCCCACAGGAGTCGTCAAAGGACCCTTTATTCCCAGCCCATGGCTCCTGAACGCATCCAGTGTCTCTTCCGGCAGGTAGGTTCCAAACTCTCTCTTGGCCCTGTCACCGGCAAACACCTCGAGCCACTCTATGGTTTTTGAGCCCCGGTATGCCTTGGCCACTGCAACATCCAGCACCCTTTGCATAGCAGGCACAATATCCGCACCGATTCCATCACCCAACATAAAGGGGATAATCTTGTTCTCCATATGTGGCACTTTGGCCTCGTCCCTCTCCGAAGCAGTCACAACTATTCCAGGTTCCCAATTCTAGATGTTTCCGGGAAAAATGTCAGGTACATCTGTCAAAATAGCCATTGACTGCGTATGGCACTGGTCTTATACTGAACTCATGTTCAGGTTCACCAAGGGAGGTAAAAATGAAAGCTTACAAGGTATGGGCTGACAAAAGAGCCAACAGGCTTCACCTGCTCATCAGGCGCTCGCTGAGCCAAAGCGAAATTCAGAGAGCACGGCAGAACCTCAGAGAGGCAAGCATGACTCTGCGGCCTGACTTTTCCATAAATATACAGCACGATCCTCAAGTCATTGGCACGGAGACAGAAAATTCCGAGGAGTTTTCCATTGTTCGCATCAGGAGAGACTTGAGCCACATCCTTTGTGTACTGCGAGAATCAGCAGCATGATTCAAACAGAACTGTAACATACAGGTGCAGTATTTTCATGATGTCTGCAGAAATTACCAGATTTTCACCACAAATCTTCTAGAAACGCCAGATTCAAAATCCCTCTGAAAAACACAAGCTCCTGAAAATAAACAGAATATACGAACCCCCAGACAGTGGCATAAAATTTGCTTCAATATTGTAAACACAAGGAGGTTGGTCATGGCCCACAAGGACGGAAAAGAGAGCCTGATCATCGATACCCGCGCCCATCCCAGGTATGCGACCACCATGATGGTGAGAGCCACAGGTCAAAACACCATGTTCGAGAGCAGGGGAAACATCAGCCTTGGTGGATTCTTTTTCGGCTCCAAGGTATCAATGCCAGTGGATCTGCAAGTCGAGATTCTCTTCAGGTTGCCTGGAGCCGGACTGTGGATGAAAGCTTATGGACAGGTAATACAGAGCGAAATCACTGATGGTGGTTGGGCGGTCAGGGGAGTTTTCAAGGAATTCGATCCGGCTGATATCAAGGCCATAAACACCTGGATGCAATTCATCACCTTGTCGAAAGACAATAATGAATCCCAGGTTCCATTCTTAGCTCAGGACCCCACGGAAACCACCTTGTTCAGCACAGAGTTTTCAAGCTGAGATACAGTATCAGGGATACAAAATTTCCTCCTCCGGATACGGATTTCCCAGATCTCCAATCCTTCTTTTCCCGGTTATCACTCCAGCTTGCCAACTCAGAACATGTTTGCAATATGGTGGCGAATCATGCTTCCATATACTCGCTGTCTTGATGGCAGCATGAAATAAGCTGATTTGCCGGTAGCTGTCTGGTATTCTGAAAACCCTGTTGCATCATGTTGAGGAGGGGAAATGAAATACTTTCTCTTGAGTTGTTTTATAACTGTCTTCCTGGTTCTAGTTCCTTCCTGCGGAGAAAAGCAGGATCCAGTTGGTGCGACTGATGCAGGCATGGATGGACAGGCAGATGGGCAGAATCAGTCAGACGATGACGCGGTGTCTTACTCCAAGCAGATTGCCTCCCTTCTCAATACACACTGCGTGTCGTGTCATGCCACCACAAATTCAGGGGCCCAGAGAAACGGCGCTCCCATTGGCGTTGACTTCGATACCTATGACTCGGCCAAGGCGTCTGCGCAGCGGGCCAATACACGTATACAGGCAGGGACCATGCCTCCTGCGGGACCACTTTCTGATGAAGAAAAAGCATTGTTCCAGTCATGGCTGGATCAAGGGACTCGGGAATAGGACTGTGCCATGAAAAAACTGCAATGTTCTTTTTTGGTCATGCTCATGGCGAACGTGGCTCTTGCCGCCCCAGAGGGCGACAAGAACGAACCTGTACAAAATGCAGATGTGGAGGTACAGCAGGACAGCGTCTTTTTCAGTTCCAATCTGCCACAGGTGGAACGCACCATAAATCTCTCAACCGCTCGTACAACCAGGCCTGGTGCACTGCTAATGATCATAGATCATCGAACCAACAAACCCATGTTAGACTCAGGCCTGCAAGATTATTTCGGCCTGGACTCGGGAGGACTGAAGATCGGCCTTGGGTTGCGGTACGGGATTATCGATGGTCTGGATGCCGGTTTTTACAGGCTCAACGGGACTGCTGAAACTTTTGACACCTACCAGGTGGATGCTCGCTGGCAGTTTTTAAACCAGGACAGTGTCTGGATCAACATGGCGGTGCGCCTGGGAGCAAGCTGGTTCGTACAACCTGGCCAGGATGCAGCAGGAATGTTCGGACAATTGCTGATAGACAGGGTGATCTTTGACCGGCTGTGCTTGAGTGCCGGCTTGCTCTTTCACAGCGAATCGTCAAACGACGTAAAAGCCATTACTGACGATTCCTGGTCTACCGCTGTTTCCGTGGGTGCAGAAGTTCGTATCCTGTCATGGATGGCGCTCGACCTGGAGACATCCATAAACATCGCCGGGTATGGAAGCAAATATCCGGTCTTCTCCCTGGGACTGAAGATACTAACGTATCGTCATACCTTCTCATTAGTTTTTTCCAACAATCAGTACATCGATGAAGATGGAATGGTTACAAACACATGGCGTGAATTTGGTGACATGATCGTGGGTTTTCAAATCACAAGAGAGTTCAATTTGTAGGAGGTATTTCATGGACATGACCAGAAGAACCTGGCTGGGACGACTGCTTGCCGGTGCGGCACTGTTACTGCTTCCCAAAGGTGCCGGGGCAAAAAAGCTCGCCATTTCCATCAAGAAGATAAAGGATCTGCAAGATGTGGGCGGATGGAAGGTCGTTAAAGCAGGTGGGAAAAAAATAATCTTCATACGAGATGGTCAGTCATCCATAAGAGCACTGGATCCTTATTGCCCTCACAAACAGTGCATTGTGGACTATGATCCGAAATCAAAAAAAATCAAATGTCCATGCCACAATTCCATCTTTGCCCTGGATGGCAAGCTCCTGGCCGGACCTTCACCAAAAGGCCTTACTCCATACGAAGCGAAGCTGGATGGAGACAGAATATTGGTGTCAGTGCCTTAGACTTGTCCGGCTTAATCCCCAATGGCTTGATCCCCCCAAAAGCCTGATTCTGCCAAGATGGTACAAAAATCTTCAATCCTGCTGTCAGAATTTACGAATTTGCTGTATAATGATCGGCGATATGAAAACTGATCGCCGTGAACGCAAGGTTTTTACCAACACCCAAGCATCCAAAAGAAGATCGCTGCATGCTCCGCTAATCGTGCTCAGGAGCAACGATCAATCAAAACGCAAGGTTTTTTTCGGATACGCCAAGAACCTCAGCATGGGAGGCATGTTCATCGCATCCATCAACCCTCCCTCACCCGGGAAAAAATTCTGCATAGAATTCGCCATACCCGGTTCTGGACAAAACGTCAAATGCACCGGTGAGGTAGTCTGGAATCGCACCTATTCCAACAGGGGCAAATACGAGCCTGGAATGGGAATGCGCTTCCTGGACATTCCACATGATACCGCGTCTGCCATAGACGAGTGGGCCAATGCAACGGACAAGCAGGCCAGGGCAGCTTTGGATGCGACCCCCGCCCCCATCTGACGACTCATACCTTCAGCAATCTTTTAATTGATTTGACATGGGCCCCGCAACTTGATGAAACCCAACAAGGTCTTTGTGATGCCAGGTCGTTGAGAGGCACACACTGGGAGGAACAACATGGACAAGCTCTCGAGTATCTCATTGGAACCCATCGGACTGTTGAGGACCCCGTACAGACGCGACAGCTTCTGTCCCTCTCAACCAGTTGAACGAGACGAAGGGATTGTCAGAATCGAGTTGAGAGAAGACCTCAAAGATGGTCTTCGTGACCTGGATGGGTTTTCACACATAATTGTCCTGTTTTACCTGGACAAGGCAAAATTCGACAATCTGGAATCCATGCCCAGGTGGGCAGGTAAACGCAAGGTGGGTCTGTTCTCCAGCCGATCCCCCAACCGTCCCTGTCCAATTGCCATGAGTGTTGTAAAACTCAAGTCCATCCAGGGCAGCACTCTTGTCACCACTTCCATCGATGCATACGACAAAACTCCGGTTCTGGATATCAAACCATATATCCCCTCCCTGGACGCCAAGACAGATGCGAGTCATGGCTGGATAGAAGAACTCGACGACTGGGAACACCTGGTTCAGCATGCCAGGGGCATCGCCCACAAACACCACCATGAGCATGAGCACAAACATGATCATGAACACGAACATTGACATGAACCTTCCCTCAACCTTGCTGATCTCCCTGGAGGAACAATGATAACTGGACCTGTTCTGGGAATTGGAAACGCCCTTACCGATATGTTGGTGGAAGTGAACGATGAACAACTGAAAAAGTTTTCTCTACCCAAGGGCAGCATGCAGTTGGTGAACGCAGAACGCGCACGCCAGCTCCAGGCCGAACTGCAAGACAGGCTCGGACAAAAATGCGCTGGCGGTTGTGCGGCAAACACCATCTCCGGACTTGGCGAATTCGGTATAAAGACGGCCTTCATTGGAAAGGTGGGCAAAGACCCCATAGGCGATTTTTTCGACGCCGACCTTCAATCTCACGGGGTGGAATCGAGACTGCTGCGTTCAGACACACGCTCAGGGACCGCCCTGACCCTAGTTACTCCTGATGGAGAAAGGACATTTGCTACTCACCTTGGTGCAGCCATAGAGCTTACAGACAAAGAACTCACCACCGAGATGTTTTCCGGTGCACAGCTGTTTCATATCGAGGGATACCTTGTCCAAAACCATGATCTCATCGCAGGCGCGGTAAAAATGGCCAAAGAAGCCGGGATGGCAGTGTCCATTGACCTGGCGGCCTATAACGTGGTTGAACAAAACCTGGAATTTCTCCATGGACTCCTCGATTACGGTCTGGACATCATCTTTGCCAACGAAGAAGAAGCCATGGCATTTACCGGCGCCAAGAATGAACAGCAGGCACTGGACCAATTGGCATCCCAGTGTCAGGTGGCGGTGGTGAAGCTGGGCAAGAAGGGTGCGCTGCTCGCCAGTGGTGAACAACGACGCAGTATCAAGGTCAAGGCAGTAAAACCCCTTGATACCACCGGTGCAGGAGATCTCTTCGCTGCGGGTTTTTTGTTTGGCTTGTTGACAAACCGCAATCTGGAGACCTGCGGGGAATTTGGAGCCATGGTCGCGAAAGAGATCATTCAGGTCATGGGGACCAAGTTGCCACAAGAGACGTGGGACAGGCTCAGAGCCCAGATGCAATAAGTCAGTCTCTTGATGCTGTAGCATGCAGCCGGTTGACACATTTGAAAGCCATTTGGTAGCCTTTTGTGTATGAATACGGCAAAACAACTGCATTCCATGAATTTGGTATTCGCAGCCTTGCTTTTACTTTCTATATCCTTGCCCGTGTTGGCAAAAGAATGGAAGGGAATGGAGCCGGGCAAGACGAGCAAGTCGGAGGTAATCGACAAGTTTGGAGCTCCAACAAAGGAGTTCTCAAAAGGCGGAAAGCTTTCGGATGGTATCCGTTACGAAGGCGAAGATGCTATAGAGGGAGCACTGCAAGCTGATTTTTTCTTCGACATGAATGAGAAGCTGTATAGGATCGATGTCATCCCTGCACGGGAATTGACCAGAAAACAAGTGGTGAGAGTGTACGGTAAAGATTACATGGAAGGTACCACCAAAAAGGGGCTGAAGTATATCAGGTACACGAAGAAGGGGCTGACCATCTTTTTTGAATCCGAAAAGGTCATGATTTTTCTGTTCACAAAGGACACATCAGGCCGGAAGTAAGAGAGAAAGCAAATGTTTGTTTTTGGTCTAACCGGCGGCATGGGCTGCGGAAAGAGTACCGTGGCGTCAATGTTTGCAGAACACGATATACCCGTCTTCGATGCAGACGCCATCGGCAGGAACATTCTTGATCAAGACACGCCCGAAGCCGACCTTGTCAAGACGAGGTTTCCGAAGTGCATGACACCATCGGGCTCTATTGACAGACGCGCTGTGGCTGCAGAGGTGTTTTCAAACAAGGAAAGCAGGCACTGGCTGGAAGATCTCATGCATCCAACCATAAGCAGAAAAATTGCTCGTTCACTCGAAAAACTGAATCGGCCCTCCAGGTCTCTTGTCGTGCTGGAAGGTGCAGTGCTCCTGGAAAGCCGGACCAGATTCAATCTGTCTGGAATAATCATGGTAAGTACTCCTTTGGACTTGAGAATGCAGCGGGTGAAGAAAAGAGACGGGCTATCGAAAACCGAAATTGAAGCACGAATTCAATCACAGCTACCAGAGTGGGAAAAAGTGCTCAAAAGCGATTACATTATTGATAACGCAGGCTCATTGGAATATACGAGGGAGCAGGTTGAAAATATTCTGCCGTTGATGGCTCGTCAGATGGGAGGGGTCCTATGACGCCCGGTACAAACAGACGCAGGTCTACAAAAACCACCAAAAAAACATCCAAACGCACATCATCAGAAGAAACGCTTCTCAAGTATCAGAAAAAAAGGACCATCCTGGTAACAGGATACCCTGGCTCCATCTGTAAAAATCTGGTGCGGACCATCCTGGAAAATGAACCGAAGAGCGTCATCTACTTCCTGGTTCAGGAAAAATTCATCGAAGATGCAAAGAAATTCGTAAGGGGCAGGAGCAGACAGGGATATAAAAATGTGAATTTGCTCTCAGGTGATATTGCAGACATGCACCTTGGTCTCTCCGCAGAGGAAGTAAAGGACTTGCTCAAGAATATAACGGACATCTATCACCTGGCTTCCATATCCTACCTTGGAGTGCCTGATGAACTGATGTGGCAGGTAAATGTACAGGGCACTACCAATCTGATCGAACTGGCTCAGGAGGCCAGACGCCTGAATCACTTCAACTACATCTCCACCGCTTTCGTGTCAGGTGACAGACAGGGCGTTGTGACAGAAGAAGAACTGGACTGCGGTCAGAAATTCAGGAATCTATATGAGCGAACCAAATTCGAGGCAGAGAGAAAAATCCGTGATGCAATGGGTCGCCTGCCCATCACGGTCTTCAGGCCATCAATAGTCGTCGGAGATTCCAGGACAGGAGAGATTGGGCGATTTGATGGTCCATACTACCTGGGCATTCTTCTCGCATCCTCCCCCCTTTCCTCCATGGCCCTGATCGGAAACGAAGACGCACCTCTTCACGTAATTCCAGTGGATTATGCCGTCAACGCTATCCTCTATATCAGCCGACAAAGGCAATACACAGGAAAGACCTTTCATATAGTGGACCCGAACCCTATCTCTGTAAAATCAGCATACGAGTTGGTGGCAAGGTGTATTGGGATCAACAAAGAAAAATTGGGAATTTCATCGGTGCTGCCAAAGGGTGTTTTGGCAGGCTTTGCAAAGATCCTGCAAACAATCCCCGGCGTTGAGAGACTCTCCAGAACACAGAGACAAGCCATCGACTATACGAACTCCATGACCTTTTACAATAGTTTCAACACCACCGAGGCCCTCAGGACGACCCAACTCAGCTGCCCTCCCCTCCAATCGTACGCGGACAACCTGGTGGCTTATGTCAGAAAACACTTCGAATCCAAAAGAAAAAAACGCGAAGACGAAGAAGATCCTCTCGCCTGACCAAACACAAGGCAGTCCTCATGACGCCCTTGGCTTCACACCCCCGGCGGTGCTCGCTTACGCTGCGCGCAGGCTTAGGGCCCCCTTTAGAATCAGATTTCCCAGATCGCTTGTGAGGTCACGGAGATGCAAGGAATCGTCCGCAGTCGTGGATTCACCACGTCGAGGACAGATTCTGCAGCATCGACACAGAGATCGCAAGCGAGGTGGGAAATCTGGGTTATTGTAAAGAACTCAGGTAACCTGTATGACCTTGTCCTGCACCAACTGGGCAAGTATTTTCATTCCAGCGAGCCTCTCCAGGCCGGAGAGACTCAAAATATCCTCGTATGAGGTGTTGCCATCCACCAGGGAAAGAACAAAACCTGCTCTATTGTCCAGATTCAGCCATATGATCTCATCACTGGACATGCACACCTCTGGGCTTTGTTCCATGTCTCCCAATTTTGCAGTCAAAATGGCCATGAGAGACTCTTCTGCCTCCTTGCGCATATCCAAAGCTTCCTGATTGTCAGGAGTCTCCTCCAGGATCTTCCCAAGAATTTCCAGCGCCCCTGAAAAATCGTCGCTCTCCAGAAGATCCCTTGCACCCTTGAGCATGGTTTCCCTGGAGTCCTTTTCAGGGGAAAGGGACTCCACCTCCGTCGATTCTTCCTCTCCCATACCAACTAAAGACAGAGCAGATGGCTCATCAAGCACATCCTCGCCTGCAAAAGGAGGGACCGGGTTTATGCTGAGGTCAGGTTCATCTTTGGAACCTTGTTCACCGGAAATGTCTTGTCCAGGTGACCCAGGCAACACTTCAGGTGAAAGGTCAACACCAGAAGGTGGATTCTCAAAGGCCGATGACTGCACCTCAGGCTCTAGTGATGGAAATCGGGCAGTATCCAGTGGCTCAGGTTCAGCGGCTTGCGTTGGCTGTGGCGCCGCATTTACGGGCTCAGTTTCTGCGGGCCTGACCGGCAACGTGGAGGACATGATCACCTCCACTGGTCTTTCAGGCAAAGTCTCATCCACATCATCCGAAACTTCAGGCGGACTTGAGGGGGAAAGTCCCGGGGGTTGCTCAGATTGCCCCTCTGC
>JALVPF010000043.1 GCA_027031935.1 Myxococcales bacterium
GAACTACCATGGGTAAAATCTGGAACGCCATACGCGCCCAGTTCAACAAGATGGCCAACTGGTTCTGGACACGCGATCCCATCGCCCAGATGCAACTCGAGTACGACAAGGCTGTCGCACAGCTAAAAGACGGCAGAAAAGGACTGGAGCAATACCGCGGTCTGGTGGAGAGGGTCAACCGTCAAGTGGTCTCCGGGCAAAAACGGGTAAAGACTCTGGAGGCCAAGATCAAGGCCTACCTGAAGGCTGGTGACCGCAAGACCGCTGGGCAGTTAGCCATCCAGCTTCAGGAGGCCAAGCAGGAACTGTCCGAGAACAAGGAGCAACTCGATCTTCATGAAAAGGCCTACGAGAACAACGTTGAAAAAATCAAGCACGCCACAAAGAAGCTGGGCAAGGTCCGCGAGAAGATCCAGAAATACCAGGCCGAGCTGAAGATGTCCAATGCAGAGGCCGAATTGGCCCGATTGAGCCAGACATTCAACTTCGATGTCACCACCGACTTTGGCGAGATGGAGCAGGTCATACAGGAAAAAATCGATCTGAACCGGGGCGTTGTCAGGGTTGCTGCCGACCTGAGCGACGAAGGCATCGATGAAATAAGGGCGGAAAAAGCCATGGAGGCGTCCATGGCTGAAGACCTTCTAAACCAGATCGAAGGAGAAAAGGGAATAAAAACTCCGGAGACCGCCAACATTGAATCGGGAGTGAAGGCATTGGGCCCTGAAGACACTGTCGCAGAAACAACCGAAGAGAACAGCCTAATCGAAGAAAAACCAGAGCAGGAAAAAGTGACAGAATAGCGAAGCAATAGAACGCAAAATATGATCAATATTCCATTCCGATGACTAGGAGGAATCCATGGCCGGAAAACCAAAAGCTGGATTTTGGGTAGTGACAGTACTAATCGTTGTGGCTCTTGCGGGATACGGCCTCTACAGGGCGGGGATACTGGCTCCTGAGGGGAAGAAGCAAGGACAGACAGGCAAGATTGATAAAAACGATCTGAACAAGATCAAGACCCCGGACAAGTCAGCAGTAGAAGCACCTGACGCCAATGCTCCTACAACGGTAAAGGAGTATTCCTTTGTTCCTGCAGCCAAGCTTCCACCGGTTAAGGGTACCTCCAACTACCAGCCCATGAAAGCCAGGACCGTGCGATTTTCTCTGAATGTTTGGGCTGGCTGGGCGCCCATCGTGTTTGCCAACAACGGGTTCAAGGCAGGCAAGGTCTGGAAGAGCCCAGGAGGCAAGCCCTTCAAGGTAGAGTTGGTGCTCATCGATGACCCGGTTGCCATGAGGGATGCCTACGCCACAGGTAACGTTCATATCGGATGGGCAACACTGGACATGTTGCCATTGTTCATGGAAGAACTACATAAGGACAGCAGGGTCATGCCCCGTGTCTTCCAGCAGATCGACTGGTCCAACGGTGGTGACGGTATCGTAGGACGAGGTGTGGACAACATTGGACAACTGCGAGGCAAGACCATTGTTTTGGCCCAGAACTCCCCTTCGCAATATTTCGTACTCAACGCACTGATCAATGCTGGAATCCAACCATCAGAGGTAAAGTTCAAATACACACAGGATGCATTCCAGGCCGCTGCCGCCTTCAATGCCGACAAGAGCATAGCTGCCTGTGTCTCATGGGCTCCAGACATCTACAACCTGTCCAAGGTCAAGGGCAACAAGCTGCTCGTATCCACCGAGACGGCAAACAAGCTTATCGCTGATGTCTGGTTCGCCCGAGCCGACTTTGCCAAGGATCATCCTGATATCATAGAGGGGCTGGTTCGAGGCATCTTCGATGCCATGGAAGACTTGAAAGACCCCAACAACAAGCAAAAAGTTGCAGAGCTAATGGCAAAAGGTTACAGCATTCCGGCATCGGAAGCCCTCGACATGCTCGGTGACGCCCACTCGACAAACTATGCCGAAAATCGTCAGTTCTTCCTGAACAGAAACAATCCGGCCAACTTCGAACGCACCTGGGAGACAGCCTACTACCTGTACAAACGCATAGGCCAGGTGAGCCAGAAGACATCCTTCGAAGAGGTCATGGATTTTTCTGTGATCAAAAAGCTTGGCAAGGAACCGAAGTACGCCAATCAGAAGGACGAATATTCCGTCTCCTTTACACCCAAGAGCGTGCAGGCCATACAGGCAGAATCAGGAGAGATCCTGACCAAAACGGTCATCATTCATTTCTTCCCGAACTCATGGGATCTGAACATGATGGTTGACAAGAAGGTGGATGGAAAAACCGTCAAGGCCCCCTATGATCCAAACGTAAAATTCGTACTCGAAGAGATCGGAAAACTCGCCGGGCAATACGGCGCTGCACGTATCGTAATAGAGGGACATACGGATGCCTCTATGAAGGGGCAGGTGCCGTTCTCGGCTGTCAAGACTTTGAGCGAAAACAGGGCGAACGCAGTCAAGGAAGCCTTGCTCAAAAAGTTCAAAAGCCTGCAGCCAAACCAGTTCTCCACCATTGGCAAGGGATGGAGTGCTCCTGCAGACCCCAACGATCCCATGAATCACGCAAAAAACAGGAGAGTGGAGGTCAAGGTCTACCCGCTGGAAGCGCAGTAGCATGACCGAAGACAAGGGAAAATCCAACGGGGGTGCTCCTTCTGCCCCTGAGACAGCAGCACCCGAGGCAGGGCCAGACAAGAGTGATGCGGGCCAGAACACTGCCCGGAGTTACACCGAAGAGCAGGCAGAGGCTGCCCTCGCGGCCTTTGAGGCGGAGCAGAAAAATGAAACCGTAAAAGGCGGAGGAGACAAGAAACAAGCCAAGGAAGACAGGGGAAACATCTTTTCAATCTTGATTTCCATGGTCCGGGGGTTCTTTTCCGGTTTTTTCAAGATCCGCAACCAGCCCACCGTATGGGGCAGGCTCTTTATGGCCAGTACCTGTCTTGGCCTGCTGCTGCTCGCCTGGTACCTGGCATCACGTCCATGGTGGGGCCCCGATGGTGACGAGCGCTTGTTGAACAAAATGGCCATGGGAAGCCCTGAGGAAGTCTTTGGGTCCTTTCACTCCCTGTGGTTCGATAGAGCGTTGATGCGCAACCTGATAGCCAGTCTCTGGAGGGTGTTCCAGGGATTCGGACTGGCAATTATCGTCGGAGTTCCCCTGGGTATTCTCGGTGGCACTTTTCGCCGAATCGATGCTTTCTTCGCACCTGTTTCCATATTTGGAAGAAATGTGCCCATTGCAGCCCTGGTTCCCTTGACCATGCTTTTTTTCGGTATTGATGAAGGACAGAAGATCGCGTTCATCTTTCTTGCCTGTGTAGCCTTCATAATGTTCGACGCATCACGTGCAGTGGCTGATGTCAAGGAAGACTATCTCGATACGGCATATACTCTTGGGGCATCACGTTTCCAGGTACTGACCAAGGTCCTCATTCCCCTGGCCATGCCTGCCATCGTCAACTCTCTCAGGTTGATGCTGGGCCTGGCCTTTGGTTACATCATTCTGGCCGAGATGGTAAATGCCGAGGCTGGAATAGGAAAGCTCATACTCATCTCACAAAGAAGAGGCCCCAAGGAACACGTCTACCTTATTCTCTTCATCATCACCATCGTGGCGTTCGCTTTGAATTACTTGATCGTGGGTTTGCAGCGCTGGCTATTTGCCTGGAAATACTCGAGGCGGTGAGGACATGGATAGTCAGGAAAACAATAAGCTCGAGGGCAAGACGCCCGAAGCAAAAGACAAGACAAAAGACACGCCCCAGTCGTCCATAGCTGCCACGCAAAAAATATCGCAAGCTTCTCAGCCGAGGCCAGCGGTTGTGGAGTTCAAGGATGTCACCAAAACCTACAATCCCGGGAGAAAAAACTCATACACAGCAATCAAGGATGTGACTTTTGTCGTTGAAGACATCCCCGACATGGGGGAATTTATAACGGTAGTAGGGCCTTCCGGCTGTGGAAAATCAACTGTATTGCGGCTTATTGCTGGCCTCAGTCCACAGCATCCTCCAACTAATGGCGAGGTCAAGGTTTTCGGTCTTCCGGTTACCGGGCCGGGATCCGATCGGGGGATGGTCTTTCAATCATATACCTCCTTCGACAACCGAACGGTATTAGACAATGTAGCTTTTGGCCTTGAATGTCGTGGGGTGAAAAGAAAGGAACGCTACGATCTGGCGCGCCACATGATACACAGGGTCGGACTCGACGTGGACACCGACCAATACAAGTATCCCCATGAACTCTCAGGAGGCATGCGACAGAGAGTGGCCATCGCTCGCACCCTCATCCTGAAGCCCAGGATCATCCTCATGGACGAGCCCTTTGGAGCCCTGGACCCAACCACCAGGCTTCACATGCAGGACCTGCTGGTTGGACTTTGGCGCGAGGTGGAAGCCACGGTGTTTTTCGTGACTCACGACATCACCGAGGCCGTATATCTTGGCGACAGGTGTTTCGTCATGTCCAGCGCTCCAGGGACGTTGCTCAGAAAAATCGAAGTTCCAAGACCTGACAGGCCAGCGGCGGCAATGCAACGAGAAAAGGACTTCCAGGACACAGTCTATGAACTTAGAGACATCATTGAAAATCTCGAAGAGGGAAGGGACTGACCATGCCCAACAAAGGAGGCTTTTTCAAATACGTCAAACACGCCTTCCTGGTAAACTGGAACCTACTTGCCGTGGCAGCAGGGGCAGCCCTGGCGGTAATTTCAGGACAACCGGATGTGGTAATACCCTTCGTGGCCGCAGGAGAATTGGCCTATCTGGCAGGACTTGCTTCCCACCCAAAATTCCAGAGTGCCATAGACGCTCAGGAGCATAAATCCCTCAAACTGCAACAATCGGCAAAGACATCGGAAAAGGCTCAGATCATTTTACAGTCCCTTTCCGACGAAGACAGGGAAAGATTCAGGCATTTGCGCTCTCTTTGCAACCAACTCAGGACCATCTCTCAGGGAGTCAAGGGCCAGACTTCGAGCGATGACAGCATCATCGATGATCTTCAGATGGGAAGCATCAACCGTTTATTATGGATCTATTTAAAACTTTTATACTCAAAAAATGCCCTGGAAAAATTCTTCGCAACAATCGACGAAGACGAGATCAAGAATTCCATCACCAAAGCACAGAATAGGCTCGATGCTCTTGGTCCTGAGGATGAATCGGAACCACCTGGAAAATCAAAAAAACGCAAGTCCCTGCAAGACACCCTGGAGACATCAAAAGCACGCCTGGCAAACTACAAAAGAGCACAGGACAACCATGATTTTATAGAGCTGGAACTCGATCGTCTGTATACCAAGATTTCCGGTCTGGGTGAGATGAGCATAAATCGGCAGGATCCGAACTTTATCACCCAGGAGGTTGACGCGGTATCTGCGTCGGTGGAACAAACGGAAAAGGCCATGGGGGAGCTGGATTTTCTTACTGGTCTTGGCGCCCACGATGAAGACGCACCGGAGCTTCTGGAAGAAGACGGTCTTTCAAAAATTCTGGATTAGTTCCTTTTCCCGGCAGTTCCAGAAATGTTCCCATCAGGAGGTTGAATATTGGTCGACAAAAAACACACGGGTCTCCACAGCTGGTTTCCACCATGGACGCACCAACTCGCGCAGGCGCACTCTTCGGGAGTTTCCCAGACCTTCATCCTGCACGGCAACGTCGATGATCTGCTCAGGGTGGAAAACCAGGACGGCACCATTAGCTACACCATGCTTCCCGAATTCCTGGCAGCCCAGGTTTTTGGCACATGGGATGCCGTCATAGACTACGACCAGGTCCATGGCCCAAGGGCCCTTGCGTCCAGTGCAGCCAGACTCGAGAGAATAAACCATCACATCGAGAGATTCATAGGGGATACGGAGCAACTGAGAAAGCTAAGGAAACCCGACCAGGTCCTTTCGGTCCTCAACAGATACCTGGAGCTTGTGCTGCTTCGCCAGGGGCAAAGACCATCGGTTGCTCTGATCATGGAATATGCACACTTTCTTTGTCCATCCACATCCGTGTCACACACATCCAGAGAGTTGGCTTCGAACCTGGCCACATTGCTAAACTGGGCAAAAAGCCCTTACTTTAAACAGGTACCATTTGCATTTTGTCTCGTATCGGAACGCTTGAGCGACCTTCACGAATCCCTGGTTCAAAACGCGCACACGACGAAAATCGAAATCCCCTACCCTGACCGGGCTCAACGCCTGCGCTATATTTCTTGGGCAGCTGGAGGAAGGGACTTTTCCAGGCTCTGCGAAGTCAGCGCCGAACTCCTCGCAGAGATGACAGCTGGACTAACCCTCGTACACTTGCAAGGCTTGATGCAAAGAGCCATTCGCACGGGACAGCAGGTAACCCTGGGAGATCTGAAAGTCTTCAAGAAACGCATGATCGAAGGCCAATGCCAGGGTCTGGTGGAGTTCATAGAACCTCCCCACAACCTGGACCTGGTAGTGGGGCACGTAGCTGCGAAAAAACGACTGCGCCAGGACGCCGATCTCATCAAACAGGGCAAACTGGATGCCGTTCCCATGGGCTATCTGTTTTGCGGTCCCGTGGGAACAGGCAAGACCTTTCTCGCTGAGTGTTATGCCGGGTCCGTGGGCATTCCCTGCGTGAAGCTTCTGAACTTCAGGTCCAAGTATGTGGGTGAGACAGAAGGCAACCTGGAGAAAATCCTGAAAGTGCTTCGTGTAATGGGTCCTGTGGCGGTCATCATAGACGAAGCTGACGCCATGTTGGGAGACAGGGCGCAGGGCGGAGACAGCGGGACATCTTCCCGTGTCTTCGGTCAGTTCGCAGCCCAGATGGGAAACACCCTGTACCGTGGCAAGATCATCTGGTTCCTCCTGACCTGCAGACCGGACATTCTCCCCATAGACATCAAGCGACAGGGAAGATGCGAGGTACATATTCCCCTGTTCTATCCTCGCGACGCAAAAGAGGTATCGGAGATGTTCGTTGTGCTGGGGAAGAAAAACAAGATCGATATTTCACCGGAGGAGGTCCCGGACCTTCCCGAGTCTTTGGAGCTATCCGGTGCTGACATAGAAGGAATAGTCACTCGGGCCCACAGGCTGGCATTGATAGAAGGCGCAGAAGGTGTCCAAAAGGCGCATCTGCAAAAATCCTTAGACGACTTCATGCCGTCTGCGGAGGGTGACGAGAAAAAGCTGCAGGTTTTTGCAGCGGTGATCGAATGCACCGACAAGAATTTCTTGCCGGAAAAATTCCGCGAAGGTATTGGCGCTCCTGATGCGAGAGCTGCGCTCCTTAGGAGATTTCGCGAACTTCGCATGAACGTGGAGGCACAATAATGTCCGGTATTTTCCTGGGAATCAACAGCGCATATCACGAACCAGCTGCATGTCTCATCGTAGATGACCACATCGTAGCCATGGCTGAAGAGGAGAGGTTCAACCGCTTCCGTCATGGCAAACTGGCGTTGATAGACAACTCCGACGTGCTTCCTTTGAAATCAGCTGAATTCTGCCTGAACCAGGCAGGGCTGACAT
>JALVPF010000044.1 GCA_027031935.1 Myxococcales bacterium
CACAGCGCCCTTCAGCCCATGGCCGCGCATGAGTCCTGCGAAAAAATCATCGGATTCCAAGCTACCCGTGATGAGCAAGTCAACCAGGCCACCCAGCTTGCCCTGAACTGTCGCATCTGCCTGCATCCCTATCTTGCCCACGTTCATGGACCCGGCAGTAAAGCCAAGCCCTTGAGCCTGGAGCTTGGTGCTCGCGATGAATGTTCCGGCACCACCCAATGGCAAATGGACATGCGAGTCTGTAAGCCTCAAATCACCATGCACATGTTCCAGCCCCAAGAATTTTTTCACCGCTGTAGTGAGCTCGAGCCGATCTGATGACGCATCCAGTTCAAGCGCACCATCCCGTAAGGAAAGGGAGCCTTGAGCATGGAGTATCCTTGTCTTTTGAGAAAAAACATCCAGTGATGAGACATGCACGGAAGATCCATCAATTTTCATCCTGGCACCGAGACGAACTTCCAGATCCACTGCGGGCGAGCGGGACGAAAGCCGAAAGTCCCCGGCAGCAAGGACACCATCGACAGCCATGCCATGGCTGGAGTCCAGGGAAATGGTCAAATCAGCGCCAAGAGCAACAGACGGACCATCAGGACCCAATCCAAGGTTGGCCTTGTGTGGAGTCGGAACATGGAGTCTTGCGCCAAGATTCAAATCCCCATCATTGAAGTTTCCATCATCCAACTCCAGGCGCACACCTTGAATGTCAAGCCTCAGATCGTCCATGCCAATGATGTGCAGACTCAGCCCACCTACCTTGATCTTTTTCAGGTCGACAGACCACGCAGAGCCTTCGTCCTGGTTTTGGTCAAACTCACCGCCTTCGACCCTGGCCTGCTGGCGCTTGAGGCGCTGTAGCATGGCATCGATGTTTGTTTGTCCAGCCCGCTTCTGTACAAGTACACGCACACCTTGTATTCGAGCGCTGTCTATACGCACATGCTCATGCAAAATGGCGCCCAGGTCATAGCCCAGGTCCACACGGTGTATTCGCACGGCCGGCTCTTTGAACTTCCCTCCTGGTCCAATCTCGACTCCCTCCAGAACGAGACCGCTGAAGATATCCAGATCCAGGTTTTTGGCGGTCACCTGCCAACCGGTCTTGCTGCGCACCTTGTCCAGGACCAGAGCAAGCACCTTGTCATCAGGAAAAAAGACCACAATGGCCAAGTAGGCAAGGAGCACAAGAAGCGCCAGCACACCAAAGGTCCACTTGAAGATTTTTTTCAACCTGGAAAACATCTCTTGCGCAGCTCCTACCATCCGGGACAGTCTGTGTTTTCCAGTTCAACACGAGTCAGGGATGAACTCAAATTATGCAGCAGCTTTTGTGGCATGGGCTAAGATGGTCCGACCTGGGGGAAATTCAGGCATGGACGGGTTTGACAAAAACTGCACCAAAATCTTAGACTTATTAAATATTCAGTCATGCCCCACGTCAAAACCGGGGCCTGGGAGGAGGACTCACATGATGGTGCGAATTGCCATAGCCACATTGGTTTCCATATCCTTTTCAACTGCATCAGCCGATCCGCTGGTGGTGAAAAATTCCGATGGGAAATTTTTACCTGCGGCTGCAACCCAGTGGGCTTCAGCCGGGGAATACGCATGGCGTTTCATGCTTCAAAGTGGCATGAACGCGACCGATATCGCCAAAAAGCTGAGCAAGGAACTTGCCCCCATCGAGGTCAAGGCATCGGACGCGGTCACCATTGTCTTCTCCGGAAAGGATCTTACCGAGCAGGCCCTGTTGGAAAAGCTATCGGGTATTGACCTTGCATCCGATGAGGCAAAGGGAGATGCCCTTGCCGCCTTGGGCGAGTTGGGATCCGCTGGTGCTCCCTCCATGGGAGATGTCTCCAGCGCAGGTTCCATACGTGCATCAAAAGAGATTCAACTGCCACAGCTTGGGGACAAGAGGCGCAGCGACAAGATGAACATAGTGGGCGAAGTTGTCGGCATGGAGCCATGCAAGCCTGTACCTGTATTTCACATCAAGGTGATAAAGGCTCCGGCAGAAGGCAAGTACAAGGATGCCATAAAGACAGGTGACACAGTACCCATAAGAGGGTATTTCGCATATAAAAACGAAAAGAAGGAAATCGATACGCAGGATCAACGCACCAGGATCAACATGGATGCCAGGGGCATCAATCTTGGAACGACCGTGTTTGGAAAGCCCTTTAAAAAAGACGGCAGTGAATGGGTGCTAGAGACCATCGAGGTTTACTGATCACTGGTTCAGCTGGCTGCAGCAATTACCACACTGACAAGCCTTGGCAAACTCACAAGCCTTGCCCTGATGGCAATCCGGAGGATCCTGACTGTGATCACAGATCTGTATATCTTCACAATGAGCCTGGAATCCGTTGATGTCAGTGGGGCAATCCGCGTCGGTCTGGCACTGGCAGCCTGACTGAGACTCGCCCTGGTCATCGGTGTAAATAGTGTCACACGTTGCTGTAGCTTCACAATCGGAAGCCTGCTTGCATCCCTGTACAAAAGTATATTTGCACTGCCAGGTGGAAGGACAGTCCTGGCTGGTGCGGCAACCCAAGTGGCAATACTTGTTGCTGTCTACCGAATCCTCCAGGCATACGCCCTTTTCCCCGTATCCGAAACCCGCGATGTCGCATTCCGAGTCCTCAGAACATGGCCTGCACACAGGATCTTCTGCCACGTAGCACTCTCCCTGGTTTACGCCATCAGGACAGGAATAACCATCGTTTGCAGGCCAGCCACAACACACCTGGTTTCTTGCACAGGCTATGCTCACGTCGCCACGTTCGTCGCAGGGGATCTCCTCACAGATGCCATTGGTGCATACATTCACCTGAGAACAATCCTGCACCGCGGGATCGCACAAACAAGCCTGGCCTGGATCACCGCAACAATCGAAACTGTCGCACGATGCTGTTCCATTGACACAGGTACACTTCATTCCCGATTTGCAATCATTCACGCTCATGGGATCTGCGGCCCTGCATCCTGCTACGCACTGGTGGGTGTTCTTGTCGCAGTATCCCAGAGAATCACCGTCTGAGAGCAGGCACTCCGAATGCAGCACACATCCCTCCGGTCGACACTTGCCCGTGGAGTTCTCATCGCAAAACCCCCTGCCAGGGCTGCAGCAAATAAGGTCCCCTTCACAATCTTCATCGGTGGTACAAGGTAGCGCGCAGTGACCAGTATAGTGACACTTGAGACCGGCCGCGCACGAATTGTCGTCCACGCATTTTGGCACGCATGTACCCTGGGCCAGGTTGCAGACCTGGTTCGAGGCGCAGTCAGCGTCCGAGTGGCAGATGAACTGACCTCCGCACTGGAAGGTGTTGGACACGCATTGGTTGGGATTGGGACCGGTACCCGAGCCATAATCAGAATCACAAAGATATCCGGGAGGACAAGACAGGGTCCCGCACCTTTGGCCGCAATATTTCTGTCCGCTCGGATAAGTAACACACATGTCACCCTCTGAAGGATCAGCGCACTGGAAATCATCGGTGCAGGGTTCGCACAGGCCCGAACGTTTTTTGCAGACCTTTCCTTCGGGATCACAGTATTCATGGTCGATATCGCAGTTGTAGTCTGCAGCACACTTGGTACCATCCACACACTGGCCCGAATTCACATCACACACCTTGTCAGGAGGGCAGTTCTGATCGTTGGTACAGGGAGGAGGGCCGGAGTCGGCTTCGGTCTGTGTGTTGTCACCGTCTGACACGGTGGACCCGTCTTCGTCACCCGCGTCCGGCTGCTGCCTGGGGTGGCACTTGCCATCGTTGGCACAATACTCGCCGTCCTTGCAGTCGGTGTCCGTTTCACACGAAGCGCTCTCAGAGGAGCTACACCCTGAGGAAGCGAATCCGACAAACAGGGCAAAAGTTGCAAACAAAATAAGCGAAATCAGCCATCTACCCATTAGAGCACCTCCAGGAGAGCAGAAAAACTCAGCCTAAAACAATCACGAACATCTGAGAGTCTAACTTGAGCGGGAGATGGTTACAAGATTCATTCTCTTCCCTGGTTTTTCCCGCGCTACCCATGCTTACCGAACCAGAAGTGGTCTGTTTCATTTCTTTTGAAAAATCCGTCGACTTTCTGCGTAAATGAATTCAGTCGGAACAAAAAATTGCCAATGACCGGGTTCCTGCTCATGTTCTTTTTTTTGTAACAAAGAAAAAACAGCACAAAAGAAATACCAGCAGACCGTCATATCCTGGACTTGTGTCTGCACCCTTGGTGAGACCACACCCACAACTGCCCTGTATGTTGCTTGGAAGTTTATCTCTATCTCCAGATTCGTCTATGTCAGCCGCAGCATCAAAGCCAGGACCAGAGTCGTATCCACTATCTTCAATCTCATCACCACCAGCGTCTTGTCCTATGTCCAAATCCGGTTCTCCAGCATCACCTTCGTCTACTCCTTCCGTCTCTCCATCATTCCCATCATACGCACCTCCATCATCTGCCGTCCCATCGCTTGTCCCTCCGTCAGTTTGAGAATCATCGAACTGCGGTGGAGTACCAAAACGCCAGACATCGTTTCCGCCGCTTGCCACGTAGAGCCTGGAGGTATTGATCGGGTCGACGATAATCCTTGATATGGAGTATGTCTGCAAGCCATTGAGTTCGAACAAATGCCATGTCTCTCCTTTGTTATCGGAATAAAAGAGCCCACCACCAAACCCATAATCGTATCCATGACTGACAAACCCGGCGTACAGTCGTCCCTCCCTAGCAGGGTCGGCTGCCAGTGTTGCCAGATACCACCTCAAACCCTTGTCGCCAGCGTTTTCATCCAGAAACGGGAAAGTGAAATTCTCACTTCCGGTTTTGTATGTCCACGTATCACCACCGTCTGTACTCTTCCAGAAAATGTGGTCTAAAGCATGTCCGCTGTAATCCCGTTGTCCGGCATAGACTATGTTGTGATCAAAGGGATCCACGATGACAGTATATGCGTCTATGCCCTCAAGCACCGTGTTCCAAGTCAAACCACCATCTAGCGACCTGGCAATGTAGCCTGTATAGATTTCTGCTCCAGTGCTGCGACGTTTTGCCGTAACATAAACCTTGTTGGAATCTGCATGATCTATGGCGATGGACGTAATATTTCGGTTGTCAGGCGGAAGTCCATTGTTGTAGCGCGTCCAGCTAAGCCCCCAATTGGTGCTCCTGTAGACACCATCTTCTTCAAAATTTTCCGGGTCGTTGCCAGACACTGCCGCGAATACAACGCGGGATGAGACCGGGGAACTGGCGTCGATCTCAATGTCAGCAACAAAAGCCTTGTCGCAAAACCCGGTCTGCGCAATTGCGCACGGTTCGAAGACCTTACCGCCATCCACGCTTCGATATATGGCCTGGTCTGTATAGTTGTGGCCAAGCGCCACAAACACGACATCAGGATAATTAGGGTCTATACTCAAGGCCCGGGCTTTGCCCCATCTATTGCCCAAGCCTCCTGCGTTGAGCCGCCAGAGGCTTTGTCCACCGTCATCCGTTTTCCACAATGTGACATCCCAGTACGCAAGGAATATCTTCTTTGGATCGCGGGGATCTATAGCCACATCGGTGGCACAGAGAATATTGGCACCGGTGGATCGATACCGTGGAGCAGACTCGGAAGTCGCTTCCGTTACTCGCTCTGAAGAGATATCAAGCCAGTTTTTTCCACCATCACTGGATAGATAAATCTCCATGTCGTTTATGTAACACATGGTGTTCGGGTCGTTGGGGTCAATGCTAAAGTCGGTGGCCGTCGTACCATAGCCGTGCCAGTGCGTATAGTCGGCTTCTTCAGAATCGCTGATATCGCTCCAGGTCTCGCCAGCGTCAGTGGTTCGGTAAATCCCTCCCTGCCCACGATGGAAAGGAGCAAAGAAGGTATCAGTATCCGACGGATGAGGTTTTATCCTGCGAAAGCCGGTTTTCAAACCTACCCCGGTCATCTCGATCACAGGAGACGGCAACCAGGATGCCCCTCTATCGACGCTCTTGATGATTCCCGTGGTTCCATCTCGCTCCCAGTAAGATACCAACAAGGTGTCAGGCTGGTCCCGTTTCATCACCAGACAAGTATAGACCTTGCCGGAAAAGGGAAGGGTATCCAGTTGGGTCCAGGTTGCACCTGCGTCGGACGAAGAAAAAAGTCTGCTTTGGCTAAGTACCAACACGCTGTTGTGGTCGGTGGGATCAATTGTGATAGACACTATGCTCTCATCCGATATAGCCCCGTTGGCAAGGTCTATCTCAGTCCAGTTGTCCCCACCATCGGTGGACTTGTAGACATAGCCAAGGACAGACGGTCCGGTGGGATCTCTTTCGTCTCCAAGGCCAGCATAGACTATGTCTGGATCCACAGGGTCGATAGCCATGGCCCAAACACTTGCGGGTCTACCAAAAGTCTCCCTTGGCCTGAAACCGTTCCGGCACATCTCCCATGTGTTTCCGCCGTCTGTGGACCTGGCCACTCCGCCTCTGGTGCCAAGAAATATTACATCCGGATCGGTGGGATGAAAATATATGCCCATCACATAGCGATTGGTAAGGTGCAGGTTATGGGTCTCAAAGGAGCGATAATCCGGAGAGCTCACATAAACACCACCCACATCCCCACCCACGAGGAGCTTTTTAGTAATTGGTGAAAACTCAAGGCATCTGAACCAACCTCCTCCGCCCGGTGCAATCTGAACCCATTTACGATACTGCTCGGGGATGTCTTCGTGTCTCGATGATGCCAGGAATGGACTGGATGCATCCGCTTCCCTGGTGTATGGCAGCGTGCGAAACTCCGCCCCGAGAATATCGAGCGTATACGGGGTGCCGGCAGATTGGGGCATCCAGAGGGTAAAACGAACCCTTGCCACTGTCCCGAAATTGCCCTCCTCGGTACACTTGTCCATGAATATCGTCTGATGGGTAGTATGTACCCTGATGGACCGGTCCGGTTCAAAGGTCAGGGTGTCGCCATCAGAATCATAAAAGACTATCCTGGATACTGTTATTGGCACAGTACCTCGCGCCACAAAGTGGAAAAACCTGTGGACCGAGGGATCGATTGGCTTGGGCGGATGGTCGACATCGAACCCCACGGTCACGCCGTTTCCCATGGTTTGCACAGTAAAGGCAAGCGAGTCCTGGCTGGTGGAGATAGCTACATCCGATGAAGGGGAAGCGTACGGGGACTGATCCATTAGCGAGATGATATCGTTGTCTATGTCTGCCAGTGATGGAACAGAAAATAAAAGTATTATCACACCCAAGGGACGGAGGCATTTTTTCACTACAATCATACACTTTCCCATTTATTCACCATCCATTGCTTCGGTTTCTTGGATTATCCCATGGATGGCCTGCAAAAAAACCTATTTTTTGTTCCGCCATTTCCATTTTCAAAAAAATCGTACACTTCATACATGTCCGCAGGGCATATTTTTAGAGTTTGAAGGATTTTTTACAGACCACGGCCTTCTTCCCGGTTTGTATAAC
>JALVPF010000045.1 GCA_027031935.1 Myxococcales bacterium
GGGCAAGTTTCAGTCGAATGCCCTTTTCATCGAAGGCGTTCATGCTCGCAGATGTGTCTATGATAATGGCTTGAGCCACTGGCTGCGATTGTGTTGACAGGCGTGTTTTGGGGTCCGCAGCGGCCAGTGAAAGCAGGAACAGTACCAGGATCTGCAGCAGCAGAGCCATGAGCTTGCGGAAGGGAGTCCGTCTCTTTCCCAAAACCCTGCGCCAGATTGGTTCCGTGGCCACCACAGCCTTCCTGCGGCGAAAAGACAGCAGATAAAACACGACAGCGGCAAGTCCCGCTGCGGAAAACAGCAGTGCAAACTCCGTGTTTGTCAAGCCCGTAAAATGCATGGTCTTAGTCCATCAGGCCAACAGATGCCCTGCGCGAAGCTCCTTGAGGATCATGTCTTCTATCTTGGTGGAGCTTATGGCACGAATGTACGCGCCACGGCGAGCCGAGATGTGCCTCCTGAGCATGTCGCCGCAGGAGGCCATCTCTTTTTTGTATCTTGCCAAGGTCTGCCTGCTCAGGTGAGCGGTGTAAGGTTTTCCTCCCTCGGGGTTGACCAGCTTCCATTCCCCCAGCAGCTTTGGCTCCAGTTCCGCAGGTGTTATCACATGTATGGCGAGCACCTCGAATCCCATGGAAAAGAATCTATCCAAAGCCGAGTGGACTCCTTCAGTGTCGAGAAAATCCGAGACGAATATTACCATGCCCTCTTTTTGACCATGCATGGCTGCAAAGTCCTTTGATGTTTTCAAAAAGTCAGTACCACCGGCGGCATGAAGTGAGCTCAGGAACTCCAGGGCCTGCATCACTCCTCGCCGCCCTCTCAGCACAGGCCTCTTGGCGCTGATGCCCTCTGTAAAGCCCAGCAGAAATATCCTGTCCATGTCGTATAGACCGATGTAGGCAATGGCGGCCGCAAGTTTTCTTGCGAAGTCCCACTTCTGGTTTTCAACTGCCATGGACGAGCTGCAATCCATGAGCACAAAGATGTTTCTGTCTTCTTCCTGCCTGAAGAGTTTGGTGTACAGCTTTTCGGTCCTTGCATATATGTTCCAGTCCAAAAGCCGCAGGTCGTCTCCGGGAGCATAGGGCCTGTGATCGGCAAACTCAGTGCCGGTGCCGAGTTTCCTGGACACGTGTTTGGCGTTTATTCTTCCGGAGAAGATTTTTCTTGAACAAAGGTGCAGTTTCTCGAGCCTGGCGAGGAAGACGGAATCAAAAGGCTGCTGTAAGTCCGTATGGTTCATGCCTATGGCACCTTGGGCTTGATGGACAGGAAGTATTGCCGGACATAGTCTCTCATCTGCAAGGGAACGCTTTCGCCTGCAAGTTCTGCCTGGGCACCTTGCGCATAGCCTTTGAATATTTCCCTGTAGGTGACTTTAGATGAGGTGGGTGTCTGTATGCTGCCCAGTTTCCTTTTGCCCTTTGCATCGATTATCTGAATCACCGAACGGCCGTCTGAGAGTTTTCCCTCCAGCGGGAGATATTCTCCTCCTGTAGCCCTCGGTATGACCTTGGGGCTTGGCGCCCTGGCTCCACCTCCACTTCCCACTCCAGCGCCCTTGCCCCCTGGTTGGGTTCCTCCCCCTCTTACTTTCAGATCCTTTTCAGCCGACGAAGCGGACGAGACCTTCCCTGCTGCCATGACCTGAGAAGAAACCTTGGCCACCTGCTCCCTGCTCCCCCTGAACAGGGGGCCTTGCGGCTTTTGATTGGCAGCCTGAATGGAAAATTTGCCATTTCTAGGAGGAGGTGCAGAGATGTCCAGGATCTTTCCCCTTTGCATTTCGGCCTTTTTTCTTGCCATCTCCTCCTGGTGAGCCTTTCCCAGCGCCTTGTCACCCAGGTGCGCTGCATAGCGTTTCAAAAATTCCGAGAAAGCCTTGTATTGCAGAGGTGCCAGACCTGCCCTGAAAGGGTCATCCGCTTCATCGGGATTCACCTGTCCGTACTCAGGACCTGGTCCTGACTGAGGACGTGATGCCTGCTCGTCCCTGAAGTATCCGAA
The DNA here is from genome assembly GCA_027031935.1 of Myxococcales bacterium. GTDB lineage: Bacteria > Myxococcota > B64-G9 > B64-G9 > B64-G9 > JALVPF01. The sequence goes on from JALVPF010000045.1 coordinate 2,011, forward strand.
ATTGCCAAGTTTTCCAGCCACATCGTTTACATGGTCCGAAAGATCCTTCAGTTCCTTGGACGTCAGAAAATCGTCGGAGATTATCAACTTGTCCAGTTCGGAAAACACCTCGGAATAACTCTCGGCGGGAAAGCTGTCGAATCTGCCAACCGGTCTGTAGCTGGCAACATGGCTCAACCTGGGATTGTCGGCAGGTACCCCGTTTTCGTTGATCTGCATGGCGAGTTGGCTTGATTCATCCCGGGCCTTTTTGCCTGTGGTCTCCAGGGGGGTGTCGGACTTGGGTGGCTTGTCTTCGTCTTCCGGTGGAAGTATGTCCATTTTTTCGCTTATGGCTCTCTGCACTTCCGTCACCATGGAACTCAATTTTTTTAATCCCATGAGGTCCGATTTTCTCCGTATGTCTTCGAGTTCCTCGACTATTC
>JALVPF010000046.1 GCA_027031935.1 Myxococcales bacterium
GGCCTGCACCTGGACTACGCGCGTTATCCAGGGAGGGATTTTTCATACGATGCTGTCTCCCGAAGACTCTTTCTCATGGCAAGAAAAAGACAGCCGGGCCTCGATCGTGGTGACTGGCAGCGGCGCCAGCTGACGGAGTTCATAAAGAAGCTCTCTCAAAAGGTCCACGAGGTCAGGCCACAGGTGGTGGTGAGCGCTGCAGTCACTGGTATCTATCGTGACAAGTGGAACTGGGGTGGGGTCACGCAGGGCTACGTGGATTTTTTCCAGGATTCGAAAGCTTGGGCGGTGATGGGGGCAGTGGACTCCCTGGTGCCCATGATTTACTGGCCGCCGGCAAAAAAGCCAAAGGCCCGGACAGACTTTGTGACCCTGGTAGATGATTTTGCCAAGATCGATCCAGAGGTGCAGCTCCTGGTGGGGATAAACGTGGAGGCCGGCAACTTCAGGGTCTTGGAGAGGGAGATAGGGCTGGTCAGGAAACGTGGTCTCGATGGTGTGGTCTTGTTTGCCTATTCGGCTCTGGTCAAGAGGGGGTGGCTGGAGCGCCTGGCAAAAGGGCCATTTGCCATGCCCGCGGTTTGCGCAAGGGTGAGCAGACCTTCCGTGCTGGATCATTTCGTGGACATGGCCCGCTGGGTCGGCTTTGTGATCACCAAAAAGATCCATCCCTGTCTGCTTAGCTTGGCGTGGCTCAGCAGACGATTACCGCTGGATGTTTTTACCTCCAGGGCCTCGTCTTCCGGGACCTGACCTGCCTTTGCCCCTGCCCAGTACGAAGCTATGGCAGGGTCCATTTCCTGTACCCGGTGCATTGCAAAATGCTCCTGCCAATTGGCCGGGTTCCAGGTGTAGGCTGAATCCGCGATGAGTTTTCCGTCTTGGCGGACCAGTATGGCACGGGCCTGCTCTCCTGATGAAGATGTGAAATCCAGCATCATCTGTTCGATGGATTTCATGGATATCTCCACGCCCACCACCGCGATTTTTTCCCCGCCTTTGCTGATGGGGGCAACGCAGGTGATCAGAAGACCGTGCCCACCTGCATCCACATGGAGATCAGCCCAGTGCGGGGAATCGTCCCCGGAGTTCATGGCGCTTTTGTACCAGCTCCTGGTGGTGGGATCGTATTCAGGCTTTTTTCTGAATCGTTCAAATCCTGGAAACGATATGAGGACCCCGCTGTCTGTGCCCACCACCGACCATAGTATGTCAGGCCTTGAGTGGTGAACGTCCGACATGAGTCTGTTCATGCGCGACAGGCGTTTTAAATCCAGCAGTGCGCGCTTTTTCGCAGTACTCTTCGTGACCCATGGCGCCAGTTTCACCGTCGGGAAATCCAGTGAAATATCTTGCTTGTACCTGGCCGAAGCCTGCATGCCTGGAGGCCGACTTGTGACAGATGCGTAGTCCCCATCCAGGTAGTATCCATCCCTGCCTAAAGCGGTACGCTTTCTGGGAGGCAACATGGACAGTGGAATCGTCATCAATCTGGCAGCCTGTCTTTGGTACATCTGTACCGTTTGTTGAAGGCGAAACAGATATTCTGAAAGCAATGCCGCCCGATTGGAAACCGCTTTGGCCAGGGCTGTGCGCCTCAGTCGTTCAGATAGTCTGAGGGATTCTTCGGCTGTCTGTTTTTGATGGTTTGTTATGCGCAGGTTTTCCAGGGCCAGGGATTTTTGTTCCACCATGAGGTAAAAGGCACCAACGATGGCACCTGTCACTATGAGAACCAGCGCCATGACAAGCCACTGAAACAGTCTCTCACGTCTCTTTCTTGAGGTCTTTTCGGCTAGGAGCCGCTTGAGCGTTTGGGCCAGCCGGTTTACGCTTTTTTTCGTTTTCCTCTTCAGCTCCTCTTCCGGCAGCTTCAACAACACATCCTGAAGCATGTCCAGGTGCGCCTTGGCCAGAGTGAGGTCTTCCTGCTCCAGTGCTTCTGTGACCTGAAGCACCAGCGCCTGTACCATGCCTTTTTGCGCGGTCTTGTTTTCGCTCCAGAGCTCCAGGGATTGCTTGTAGGCGCCAATGATCTGACTGAGTTTTCCATAGGAGATGGCAGCAGCACCCTTGTCCAGCTTCTTTAGCTTGAGCGTAGTTGCTGTGGACGAGACCGAGCCTCCTTCCAACAACTCATCCTGCAGTCGTCCCAGGCTCTTGGTGGCGTTGACGCAAATGGCAAGGGACTCTGCGTGGTCCATGTACTGGCTAAGTTCCAGTTGAAAGGCTTTTATGGACGGGTACCTGTCTTTGATCCTTGGCTTGAGAGCCTTGAGGCAGATGCGGGATATTTCACTGTCTATGAGTCGTTTTGACACCTTCTCCGGTGGGTCCACCTTTCCGGATGCGGCCTTGTTGACGGCGCCTACTATGCCCTGCCCCCAATGGGGGGGACGGCCTGTCAGCACCCTGTACAGGGTGGCTCCAAGCAGGTACACGTCCGTTGCAGGACCCAGCAGGGTCATCTGCCCTCGTGCCATCTCGGGTGCCAGGTAGGCCGGTGTTCCCACGAGCTGTGCTTCCAGTGAGGGGTCCAGTTTGTAAGGATTGGCGTCTCCGAAAGGCATGGCGAGGCCCCAATCCATCAGCAGCACCTCACCATATAAGCCGATCATGACGTTTTCAGGCTTTACGTCTCGGTGGATGACCCCCTTGGAGTGGGCATAGGCCAAGGCGTTGGAGACTTTTTTCAGTATCTCCAGATGGTCTTTCAGCTCCATTTTTTCCGAGCGGCGCTTGATCTCCTCCCGCCTGGTCTTGTTTCTGATCTGAGCAGGGCTAAGGAGGTCCTCCCAGCTGACACCGGTGACACGCTTCATGGAGAAGAACAGTTTTCCGTCCGGATCTTTCGCCAGGGTGTGTACTGGCACCACGTTGGGGTGATCCAGGTTTGCGGTGGTGTATGCCTCGTTGGTGAACATGTCCAAGGCAGCCTGCGTGCTTTGCATGGCGCTGGAGCTGGCTTTTTTGGCGATCTTTAGTGCTACCGAGCGGTTCAGGGATTTTTGTATGGCCTCGCAAACCACGCCCATGCCTCCGCTGCCTATGACCTTCTTGACTTCGTACGATACATCAGGGTCTGAGGGACCAGGTTTGAGATGACCGTCTTCGTCCAGAACTATCCTGTGTCCATTCTTGCCCAGCTTTTGCACAGGCAGGGCTGTGGTGTCTGTTGGAGTGGCGGCGAGGCCCATATCCATTTCTTGTGGATTGATTGAGGTCCGTATATCCATGCCCATCTGCTGCTGCATGGACTGGGCCTTGATGATGGTCTTGGAAAAACCAGGAGGGATGGATTCGTCCATCCGAAGCGGTCCGGGTTCTGAGCCTGGGTGCGGTCCATGGTCATCGTCAGAATCGGTCGGATTTTTCGTGGATATTTCTTCGTCCGACATGGCTTGTTCTCCTGATGCTGGCGGTCTCGCAAAAATGAAAGCATCTTCTGGCAGGTTTTACAGGAAGATGAAAGTCACGGCAACGAAGGTTGGGATAAGGATGGCGATGGACCAGATCATGTATCCAAAGAACGATGGCATCTTCAGGCCTCGTTCCTCTGCGATGGACTTGACCATGAAATTGGGAGCATTGCCAATGTAGGTCATGGAGCCCATGAAAACCGCACCGAGGCTTATGGCTGCCAGCAGAATCTCGTCCACGCCGGTGCTAGCCACCTTGGAGCCCAGGCTTGGGATCTCGGGGTTTTGCGCCAGCGCGAAGAAGACCACGTAGGTAGGGGTGTTATCCAAAAATGACGAAAGTAAGCCTGTGGCCCAGAAGAAGCTCTCCGGACTTGCTACCCCAAGTTCGCCACCGCGGGCGTGAAGGATGAGGATGGCAGGTATCATGGTTGCAAATATTCCAGCGAAGAGAGCGGCGACCTCGATAATGGGATAAAAGGTGAAGTTGTTCGCCTTTCTCAGATCCCGCGGTGTGCCAAACCAGGAAATGGCCGCCAGGGCTATGAGGACTCCTTCCCTGAGGGGAAAGGCCTTGAAGGGGAGGTAGTTTTCATTGAGGAAGGCGACGCTGAGCACGACACCTATTAGAAGGGGGGCGTTTGTCCACACACCCAGGACATGGGTGGGTTTTACCTCCAGCTTGTCCCTGGTCAGGGCTGCGATGGGTTCACGGGTATACATGAACACATCCAGTATGAAATAGACGAAGAGCAAAAAGCCCACCACCGAGGCCCATTCCACCACGAGGTTGAAGGTCCACTCGAAGGGCACACCCTTGAGGTAACCCATGAACAGAGGGGGATCGCCAAGGGGTGTCAGGCATCCCCCGATATTGGCAACCAGGAATATGAAGAAGATGACCGTGTGGGTGACCTTGGTACGCTGCGAATTGGTGGCGAGAAGGGGGCGAATGAGCAACATGGCTGCCCCTGTGGTCCCCATGAAAGAGGCCAGGATGGCGCCTAGTAACAAAAACCCTGTGTTGACCAGGGGTGTGGCGCGCATATCGGTCTTTACCACTATGCCCCCGGATATTACGAACAGGGATGTGAGCAGGATGATGAAAGAGACAAACTCTTCGGCCGTGTGCAACACCGCGTGAAAATCCATGTAGAGAAATAGCCCGATCACAGGAAGTCCCAGTATGGTCGAGACGATGAGCTTGTTTTTGTTGGGGTGCCACCAGTGTTCTGCAGCCAAGGGCAGAATTGCAATACACAAAAGCATTATGGCGAAGGGCAGGACCCAGAAGATGGAGAGTTCGGCTCCGATGGATTTCCCTTCGTTGGCCACGGCCATCGGGGAAACAAGCATGATGGCGAGGATGCCGAGCAGCGGGAGCAGGATGGGGGCTTGGGTGAAACGGAGTCTTTTCATGGATATATTCCTCCAATCATGCTTCATCGGTCGGAACCTATCACGGCTTGAGAAAAGGATGAAATTTCTCTTCGCACTTTTTCTGTGCTCCAGGTCCTTGTTTCGCATTTTATTGTAATTACTAAATAAATTTATGGGGGTTATTATTGACCCAGGGGGGCGTAAGAAGTAGGATTTTGGTATTCATCAGATTTTAAGGAGTCCGGACCATGGTTTTTGATGCTGAGCGCAGAGACTCCCTTCGCCTGAAGGTGGACCCGGCAGAGGTCAGGATTCAAAAGCCAGACGCCTTGGTTGGTGCAACAGTAGTGGATCTTTCTGCAACTGGTGGTGGACTGTTGGTGCCATCCCACTTGGTGGATGACTTGGATGATTTCGAGATCCACCTGGAGCTTGGAGAAAAACTCGCCTTTGACGCAAGGGCCAAGATCGCCAGGCGAGAGCCTGTCCAAGGAGAGCAGCAGTTACTCGGCCTGTCTTTTGAAAATCTGGAAGAAGACTCCCTGGGCGTTTTGAGCCAGTTCTTGATGTCCAGTCTGGCCACGAGTTCCGATGCTCGCTCTATTCAAAAGTTGCTCAGATCGCCATATGTTGGTGCCTCTGAGAAGAAGAAGATTCAGGGAATTGTCCAGCATTATTTGTTCAGGTTGGGCAATTCCATCAGGGTTTTCAAAGATGACAGACAAATCGAAGTGTTGTTGAGAGCGCGAGGGTATGAGGAACGGGATGGAAAGGTTTTATTAGGGCTTAGGGTATTGCAGGGAAGTGGCTCAACGTTGGTTGTTGGTGAAAGCTTGCTGTTCTTGTTCGCTGGAAACAGCGCGCTCAACTTTTTCAGGTCATCTGTTGTATCAGCAACGGACATTGATGTTTGGATCGAATCCCCTGCCAGGATCCAGCAGGCTGGATTCAGAAGATCTTCGAGGACAAAAGTTCCTGTATCTCATGTCGTAAATATCGAAATTGTTCACCCGCGGCTAGCTGGCAAAACAATCATCAAACCTGTATTTGAACTCGGCGCTTATGGGCTTTCATTCGCCTTTGATCCAAAAACCGATGCCCTTTTTCCCGGTGAGCATCTGCCGAAAGTGAAGATAGATTTGCCTGATTCTCAGGTCATGGCATCTGCTTACATTCGGTCGGTGAGGGCTGACAGAAGCAAATCAAAATTAGTGTGTGGCATCGAGTTGGAAGAATTTGCCTCACAAAAAGATATGGAGGCATGGGAAGACTTTGTAATAAGCAACGAATACCCGACATCTCATGTTGGCAAATCAAAAGATGTGGATGATCTTTGGGCTGTGCTGGAATCTTCCGGGTATCTACAGGAGTATGTTGCTGAAATGAGGGAGCACCTGGAGCGTGAGTTTTTTCATTCATGGAAGGCCCACGCTGACAATACATGGCTCGGGCGATTCGTTCTTTTGAAAAAAAACGACAGACCCGTTGGAACCATCGCAACGAGCCTGGTTTATCCTGCTACCTGGATGGTGCATCACTTTGGCATCGACAGGCATGCACGCATGGACAAGCTTGGACTGTTCAGCCTGGCCAGGGATGCCTATTGTTCTCTCGGGCGACTTTTTTTGCTCATGTCTGAGGTGGATAATTGGATAGTATTTTTCGATTCACGAAGTGGCTGGGACGATTGGGTCTGTACCAAGTTCGTGGAAAATTATCCCGACAAGGATGATTTTGTCCTGGATGACTATTCCCTGTTCAGGTGGACCCAAGGTCATGGTTTACAGGCGCCGGATTGCAGAGATATCAAAATAGTCAAGGACAAGTTGGTATACGATGAGATGCTGTCGAACAGACTGGCCAGGATTTGTCCACCTCTGGAGATGGAAGCTTATGCCTACCAAAAGCCTGAGATAAGTCTGAGTCAGTTTCAGAAAAGATGTGCACAAAACGGGTACGAAAGAAGCAGAACCATCTTTCATGCCGTGCAGTCCTCAAGACCTGTCGCTTCGTTGATAGCGGAGACAGGGGAGGAGGGAGTCAACATTTTCGGCTTGCTCAACAGTTGTCGAATAGTTCCTCTGGAATCGCAGATCCATGACAGGCAAAGGGTGTATGAGTGTTTACTCTACAGGGCCATCGAATTTTACCAGGCCAGGGGAAAACGGGAGTTCTTGTTTTCCGGTGATGAAAAAATGATCCATGAGAGCTTTTTCAAATCACTGGGTTACAGGTTTGTGGCAAAGGGGATTCGACTGATTTCGAGGAAGAAACTTGTTCCTGTGTACATGACTTACCTGGACGAACTCTTGGGGATACTCCATGGCTAGCTGCCTGTTGGTTTCATATGCCGGGTATCCGGTGATGATGTCTTCGTTTTTCCCTGACAATGGATTGGCCAGTCTCGCGTCGTCTCTGAAAGCTGCCGGCCATGACGTGTTGGTGCTGGACTTGAACACGGTCTCCACCATGGAGAAACTGGTACCCGCCGAGCGAACTCAACAGCTGAAAGCCATGCTTCCTGCTTTGACAGCCGGTCCAACTCAAGACGATCTGAAACATTTGGCCTCGTTAAACAAAACTCTGGAGCAGGACTTGGATGATTTTGCTCCATGGCTCATCGAGTCGGTCGAATCCATCGTTCGTCAAAGAGATGTGCACTTATTGGGTTTCAAGCTTTGGAGTGGAGATG
>JALVPF010000047.1 GCA_027031935.1 Myxococcales bacterium
TAGAAAAGTGCTAGGATTTTGTTTCGCGATTACCCTCGCCTCGTCCGAACTCAGAACATCATAGGGTGGGCTTGCCACCTTGTCCACCAATTGGGCTTGGGGCCTCAGTCCTGGAAAGGGTCTTATGTCTGACACCGGTAACCTCCTCATGAATATTGAGCCATCATGTGATACCATGGCTAATATCCAAGGCTTGGACCAAATTGCAAGCCAAAAGAGATTTTTTTGTCCATGTTCTCTGGCGGCTTTTGGAACAAAGGGGAGGAGAAATACGTGGATGAGATAAATTCTGTGGAAATTCCAATAGATGGAACTCTGGACTTGCATACTTTCAGTCCGAGGGATGTGGGGGATTTGGTACCGGAGTATCTTGCTCAATGTCGTCAAAAAGGAATCTACAGGGTTAGGGTGATACACGGAAAGGGCACCGGAACTCTCAGAAAAACCGTGCAATCCATCCTTGGGAAGATCCCCTGGGTCACAAAATTCAACACGGCAAACATGGATGATGGAGGATGGGGTGCTACCATCGTCTACTTGTCTGGAGAAGATCAACTGGGGGAAGATGGATCTGCAGAAGATCGGCCGTAGGTTTTTTTCTTCCGGGCTTGGGTCTTGCGATACTCTTCATCTTGATCCCACGCCGCCCTCAGGTAATCAGGCATGGGTATCACTTTTCTTCTGTCGAGATGAAACATGACAAAGGTGATAAACGCAACTGCAGCAACTTCACCGTTATCTTTCAGCAACTCCTGACCCATGACGCCCTTGACCTTCTCGATTTCATGAAACCAGGTGCGCACCAGCACTGTCTCGTGCATGCGCACCTCCTTGAGGAAACTCAGGTCCACGTGCAAGACCGCAGGGCCTATCCGGTCCTGTTCAGATATGCGGTTGATGTCCATCCCTTGTGCCTCTGCCCATTCCCATCGCGCCCATTCGAATACCTCCAGGTATGCTGCATTGTTCATGTGTCCGAAGGTGTCAACCTGCGTGGACCTGATACGTATGCTGATCTCGTGCATGTCATCTCCTCGATGCTTGTTGAGTCTTAGCTTTTTAGCATAAAAAATCTTCGGAGAAGCATGAAAAAGTGGTTTATCCAAAATCTCCCACACTATTGAATCAGATTTCCCAGATCCACAGGTACGGCCCTGTCAACGGCTAGCTACCCTTGGCTTCTCGGCAAGCTCGAAGCTACGGGCAGCTACGCCTGCCGCGGGCCTGCGAAGATCCTGCGTTGGTAGGTACGATCGCGTGTGTGGTCACGGAGATGCATGGAATCGTCCGCAGTAGTGGATTCACCACGTCGAGGCCTCACCTCACCGAAAAGATTCCGCAGCATAGCCACAGAGATCGCAAGCGAGGTGGGAAATCATGGTTTATTTTCTGGTGATTGCTAGAAGGAATGGATAAAGTTGTCCGGGTGTATGTTTTTGGATCATTTTTGGTAATGATTGGGAGGGTGTTCGTGTTCAGGTCAGTATTGATTGTTTCAGGAATAATGGTGCTTGTCTTTTCGTCTTCGGCCTCATTTGCTGACGATATACCCGTGGCTGTTGTGGAGATGGTGAACCTCGGGGGTGTGGATCCACAATCCATGGACAAGGCCAATGAAGTGTTTTTGAACTCTATCGAGAAGATAGGGACCTTCAGGATGATTGATCGTTCCAGGGTCAAAAATGCCATGAGCAGCAAAAAAAAATGCACAGATGACCCTTGCCTGGCATCTGCGGGAAAGTCGCTCGGTGCTAGATGGCTTGCTATCGGGAGCGTGATGAAGTTCGGCAGAACCTATGTTTTGAAGCTCCGTCTGATAGATGTAAAAATGGGAAGGTCCGTCACTTCAACAACCAACCAGATAAAAAACGACTGGACTGCCGTGTTGACCATGCTGCCGAGAGCCGTGTCCAGTCTTTTTTCCAGTGCAGCCCCTCAGATCAATCCTTCGGGCATGGCGGTTCACAGGAAAAAACCGGTACACCACAGAACAAGAAAAGAACAGAAAAAAGTAGACGAGTTCGAGCGCATGCTCGCTAAGGCAGAGAAGACAAAAGAATTGAAAGAGCGAATGAAAAACGCATGGCAGGTCGCCCTGAGACTGGCCACGGATGAAGAAATTCATGTGGATGTCAGGCGGCACGCCTTGAGCCGCTTCATGCACAAGTTCAGAAAAAACAATCCCTATTACCGAACCGCTTACGAGATGTGGAAGGACCTGCAACCGGCAACCCTGGAAATAAACACTTTGCCTCAGGGTGCAATGATTGCAATCAACGGCACGGTGGTAGGTAGCGCACCTTTGAGAAGGGAAGTGCAAGAAGGGAAATACCGCATTGTGGCAAGTCGGATGGGTTTTTTAAACAGCGCCCAGACCATTTCTGTAAGCAAGGGCCAGTCTGCGGTGGTCAGTCTTCTCTTGCCGAGAAAAGTGCATGGGCATCCGTTCAACACATGGGGCCATGTGACTTTCTGGAGCGGCCTGGGATTGGCTGCTTTTGGTGGTGCGTCCATGGGCCTGGCTGTCAAGTATGCCAACGACTTCGAGACAAGCGGTTCGACAGGTGACAAGAACAATTCTTATACATGGTCTACCATGATGTGGCTGGGCTTTGGGGCCGGAGCTGTTCTCATGACATCAGGGGTGATATTGTGGCTGCTGGAGCCGCCCGCATCGGAGAGGGTGGACAAGAGTACCCTGACCTCATTGGTGCCAACACCTGATGGACAGGGAGCGGTGTTATCCATATCTGGAACATGGTGAAATAATTGCGGATCGCTGATGGCTGACGAAGTTTGAATACCTGTTTTAACAGGAATTCCAGGTGGGAAATCAAGATGAAGTGGGGACTGTTATTCATCGTTTTTTTGGATAGTTGCAATCCGTTTTTACCAAGCGGAAAGGGCCTGGGAGAACCATGCGTGACAGATTCGGATTGCCTTTCCAGTCTGTCTTGTTCAAATGGATATTGTGAAAGGGCAAGACCTGATGCCGGCTTTGACGCAGGTGTGGATGCAGGTGACAGCCTCGACTGTAGTTTGGCAGACTGTTCTAAACATGGACTGGACGGCCAGGGCCCTGACCTGGACGGCGATGAATGGGGTGCCTGTTGCGATTGTGATGATGACGACCCGGACGTGCATCCCATGAGGCTGGAGATCCCATATAACGACAAGGACGATGATTGTGATCCTGCCACTCTTGATTGGGACCTCGACTCGGATGGACACGACGACGTGGAACATGGTGGGGATGATTGCGATGACAACAATCCGGATGTAAATCCCGGCGTGCAGGAGAAATGCAACGGTATAGATGACAACTGTGATGAACGCATAGATGAAGGTTTTGATTTAGGGAGCCCCTGTGAGGGCATGGGCCAATGTGCAGAAGGACAGTTGGAATGCACAAGCGATGGTGGCACCAGATGCAACACCATGCCTGGCGGAAGCCAGGACCAGTCTTCAGAAGAAATCTGCGATCAGCTCGACAACGACTGCGATGGGGAGACGGACGAGGATGCTCCGTTATTACTGGTAGCGGAGGATGGTGACGAAGCAGGCGATGGATTGGACAATAACTGCAACGGGCTCATAGACGAAAAGGGCGGGGTCATGGTCCCTGCCTTCAAGAGTCCTGGAGTGTGGATAGACGCATACGAAATGACGGTGTATGAAAATTCCGATTGCAGCGGTACCCGCTATGGAGAGAGTTCAGACGATTACCCGGAAGGATTCTATCCCGACAGCACAAACCACACGGTTTCTCTTTATTCATGCTCTGTTCCAGGGATTATTCCTTCGGGATATCTGACTTACTACAGGGCGCTGATGGCATGTCGAAATCAGGGCAAGCGCCTTTGTTCGAAATATGAGTATCTTCTCGCCTGCTCGGTGGAAAACGGTTTTTATCCATATAACGGGCAGTCATTTCAGTGGGGATACTGCAATGATCCTGTAATGACATATCCGCAGAGAACCGTATTTTCTCCAGTACCTACCGGGTCCATGGAAGGATGCAGTGCCAGAGGCTATACCTTTGACATGAGCGGAAACCTTGCCGAGTGGATAGCTCCCTTGTGCCACCCTGCCATCAGCAACTGTCCGGCGGGTCATGAGAATTACGGGATTGTGCTCGGCTGGAGTTATTCGAATTTGCTTTGTTTCCATGGTGATAATTGTCAGCCCAATGTTTTTGATTTTGAAAATAGTAATGCAGCTCCAATTCCGAGTGCATCCAGATGTAGTGTCCCCCCAAATTTTCATTATAGCATCTATCCAAGGGATACCTTGAGGGCGGACTTTGGCGGCAGGTGTTGTGTGGATGGGCCCTGAGGGCTCGATTTTGTCTATTGGTGATCTTTTTCTGTTCAGGTAATATAATCTTTTGAGTGTAACAGGTGATTTCGTCAGTTTTTTTACCTGGGGGTGTTTTGTGTACAGATACTGGTTGACAGTGATTCTGCTTTCTGCTTGCAACCCTTTCCTGTCAGGACTGAACGGTGAGGGTGAGCCTTGCAAGGAGGATGCGGACTGCGTCACAGAGCTTGTTTGTCACTCGGGATATTGTGAAAACCCAAAAGAAGTGGATTGTACCCTTGCTGACTGTTCCGCCCCTGGAACAGAAGGTCAGGGCGAAGACAAGGACCTGGATAATTGGGGTGCGTGCTGTGACTGTGATGACGAGCGAGCTGATGTGAATCCTGGTGAACAGGAAAAGGCTTATAACGGAATAGATGACGATTGCAGTGGAAAGACCTCCGATGGCGATTTCGATCTGGATGGCCATGATGCCATCGAATATGGTGGTGATGACTGTGACGATTCGGATTTCAATGTCCACCCTGGTGCGGAGGAAATCTGTAACGGTATGGATGATGATTGCGATACTGAGACTGATGAAGATTTTCAAATAGGAGAAGCTTGTGCCGGAATGGGTCAGTGTGATGATGGGGTGTGGGAATGTGCGACCGAGAGCACCACGGTGTGCAGCACCATGCCCGGTGCAAGCCAAGACCAGTCTTCAGAGGAAATCTGCGATCAGCACGACAACGACTGTGACGGGGAGACGGACGAGGATGCTCCGTTTATACTGGTAGCCGAGGAGGATAACGAGGCAGGAGATGGAATAGACAACAACTGCAATGGTCTCGTGGATGAAAAAGGCGGGGTCATGGTGCCGGTCAAAAACGTCGAAGGAGTCTGGATAGACAGCTACGAGACCACGGTCCATGAAAACCAGGATTGCAGCGGTATTCGCTACGGGGAGAACTCCGATGATTATCCAGCGGGCTTTCCTGCAGATGGCCAGAATGTGACAAAAACTCTTTATGCCTGCTCCTTGCCCGGGGTTATTCCATCAGGATACATGAGTCGGTACAGGGCACAGTTGGCATGCGCTGCCCAGGGAAAGCGTTTGTGTACTGAGGAAGAGTATGTCAACTCCTGCTCCAACTCCGTCTCTCTCTTTCCTTATGACAGCATAATTTTCAATCCTGGCTCATGTAATGATCCAGACGGTGGCGCAGCTCATGCACAGCCTGCGGGCTCCTATCCCGAGTGCTCGGCCAATGGAACCTTTGACATGAGCGGTAACCTGGCAGAGTGGATCGCAAAAAACAGCGAATATGATGGAGTGGGTTTCGTGGGTGGATGGAGCTACAGCGATTATGTGTGTGATAAACAAAGCGAGGACCCTGCCGTATGTATACACCTGCATAAAGATGATCCTGATTACGAAGACGTTTTGAAGCGCTTGTTGAGTTGTCCGATACAGAATGAAGGCTTGCTCAAGTATCCGATAGAAACGGCTCGCCAGGATTTTGGTGGCAGGTGTTGCATGGACGGGCAGTGAGGTGAACTGCAACAAGGGGTGGAGCAAAGTGGGTGAGAGAATGAAGTGGTATTTTCTGCTTGTATCAGGGATATGCGTGGCTGCTTGTAATCCTTTTGTAGAGGCTGTCAGCGGTGAGGGTGAACCTTGCAAGGAGGCTGCGGATTGCGCCACAAGGCTTGTTTGTCACTCGGGATATTGCGAAAAGCCAAAAGAAGTGGATTGTTCGAAGGCTGATTGTTCTGCACCTGGAACAGAAGGTCAGGGCGAAGACAAGGACCTGGATAATTGGGGTGCGTGCTGTGACTGTGATGACGAGCATGCTGAAGTCAACCCTGGTGAAAAGGAGAAGGCATATAACGGAATAGATGACGATTGCAGTGGAAAGACCTCCGATGGCGATTTCGATCTGGATGGCTATGACGCCATCGAATATGGTGGTGACGACTGTGACGATTCGGATTTCGATATCCATCCTGGTGCGGAGGAAATCTGTAACGGTATGGATGATGATTGCGATGCCGAGACTGATGAAGATTTTGAAATTGGAGAAGCTTGTACCGGGATGGGGCAGTGTGGCGATGGTGTGTGGGAATGTGCCAGTGAGAGTGCTACCAGGTGCAGCACCATGCCCGGCGGTAGCCAGGACCAGTCTTCAGAAGAGATCTGCGACAGGCTCGACAATGACTGTGACGGGGAGACGGACGAAGATGCCATCGTCTTGGAGCCGGAAAGTGGTGCAGAGGCCGATGATGGAATAGACAACAACTGTAATGGGCTCGTTGACGAAAAGGGCGGGGTCATGGTGCCGGTAAATGGAATTGATGGCGTATGGATTGATGCTTACGAGATGACGGTTTTTGATAGTCCCGACTGCGATGGTACGGGCATACGCTATGGGGAGAACTCCAACGATTATCCTGACGGCTTTCCTGCAGATGGCACGACGCCAACGGTAACCTTATATGCTTGCTCCTTGCCCGGGATCATTCCTTCCGGGTATATGAGTCGAAGCCGGGTACAGTTTGCATGTCTGGCTCAGGGTAAAAGACTTTGTTCCGGCATTGAGTTTAAAAATGCTTGCCAGTTTGGAGATGCGGTTTTTCCATATGACAGCTATATTATTGTCCCTGGCGTGTGCAACGATCCCATTGGCGGCGCAGGACATGTGGTTCCCACCGGGACTTATGCAGACTGCTCTGCTGACGGCAGTACCTTTGACATGAGCGGCAATCTGGCTGAGTGGGTATCTGATGTCCACGACGATCACGAAAATCACCCAGATGTGGGATATGTTGCCGGGTGGAGTTACAGTGCTGAAATTTGCGACAATTTTGGTAAGCAATGCGATCCCTATGACCCTGATAGTGAAGACTCGATGGATTCATTGAAAGAAGCACTTTCCTGCCCGGTGAGCAATTACAACAGCGAGGAGTTCCCTTTTGACAAGGTTCGCCGGGATTTTGGCGGCAGGTGTTGCATGGACGGGCCTGACTGATAAGCTGGAGCTGGAGGAAACATGGAGCTGGAGGAAACATGAATATGAGTTCTTTGTTCAGGATGTTTTTTAGTGCTGTGATCTTTTTTCCATCCCTTTGCTTCGGTGGTGAGACATCAGTGGCTGTGATGGAGTTTTTATCCAAGGGAGGAA
>JALVPF010000048.1 GCA_027031935.1 Myxococcales bacterium
TCGCAATCTACTGATGAATTTTTTGTTTACTAAAATCTTTACTATTACTGTTCATGGACATAAACATTGCTCTGATCCAACATCTTGCCGCAGGAATTCATCTCGGGAAAGTATTTCATGGAAGAAAATTTTCTGGACAGTTTCAAAGGGAAAATTTACTGGATAGAACTTGTCACGCACTTGCAGTGCAACTGCAGTTGCAGAGTCTGCCCAACAGCCAGGATGCTTGACAATTCAGCATTTTCTACAGATGAAATGGCTTCATGGTTGGCTAATGCGAGAAAAGTTGGTGCAAGGGGAGTATGGTTTGGTGGTGGAGAGCCCACCCTGCACCATGGTCTTGTCAACGCCGTGAAAACTGCGAAAGACCTTGGCTACAGAAACATCCTCTTGCAGACCAACGGCCTCAGGCTGGCTTACGACCACTATTTGGAGCGGCTCTCCAATGCTGGTCTCAACATGGTCAGCCTATCCCTCAAGGGTGCTGACTCACAGAGCCATGATTACATGACAAGAGTTCCTGGCTCCTTCGAACTCTTGACAGAAGCCGCTAAAAACCTCGTCGATGAAAAAATACCAATCAACGCGGATATACTGGTGACATCGCACTCTGTAAGACACTTGAGGTCGATGATAGAATTGGCTGCCGACCTTGAGACTGCCTCTGTGACTCTCATGCTGGTGTCTATGCATGGTTTGGATAGAAAAGAGGATCATCATTGGCTGCCTGAACCCCAACTCCTCTCAGAGCATGTTGAGGCCGCCATGGACACTGCTCTTAGTTTGGGATTGAAAATTACCAGCCTTCACATACCTCCCTGCCTTTTGGCAAAGCGACACAGGGAAAATTATTTTCATGCAGGAAGATACGGTTTACTTGTGGTTCCACCTTCCCAGGAAGCATTCATGGCAGAGACTTCACCAACTGAGGGTGGGAACTATTTGGAGCAATGCCAAAGTTGCTCTGAAAGACAAGACTGTCTTGGATTCAGCTCTGAGTATGCGCAGATGAAGAACCTGAAAAATATTTCAGTGCTCTGAGGGCACCGCTTTAAGTATTCTAAGCAACACAAGTGGAATGAAAAGAAGCGCGAAAAACACTAAGGCGGTATTCCAGGAGCCAGCTGAGGGATCTGTGGTAGCACAGGTGATGATAACCGGATCGTCATCGGGAGCAATCTCTATAACCCTCATGGTAAACTCGGAGCCTGGCTTGCCAGTGAGTCTCACCGCAATTACGTTTGCATTTTGAAGTTGAACAGGAATTTCCAGGGAATCCACCCCATGGTTGAAGTCATCCGGTTGCGCAATCATTTCGTCATTGAGAGCAACATGGGCACTCGTGACCCGGTTGTTGCCATCCTGATCGCCATTGGAAATACAAACATATGCATCACCAGCAATATCTCTTCCTGCGAAACCATCGAGCACGTATGTGGGGTGTCCATGTCCCCTTGTGTAAACCCTTGGACCGAACAGTACCAGGGCGTCTGGATCATCGCAGCCTTGACCACCGCTTCCCGGGTCATCGAATATGAACTCGAACATGTAGATATCCAGGTTGTCATTTCTATTGTCAGTATAAACGATCCTGTTTCCGGAGATGTCGTGCAAGTACTGGTCTGCCGGGTCAATGGTAGCCTGTTCCTGTGCCTGTAGGGATATGCTGTATAGCCAGATATCCAGATCTCCGCCCGAGATGCTGCCTTTTTCAAAGGCAATATAATCGCCGGAAATTTTGGGTTTTCTTTCGATATCACCGTCGTTGCTGACCGCAACTTTTTCCCCTGTGCTGATTCGATAGTAAAAAACATCGGCAGGATTATTTTCATCTGAAGTCCAGGCAACGATGTCTCCATCCACCGATGGTTCGGTCTGCAGAGCAGGCCCATCAGCAACCACCGTGACAGTCCACGTGTTCAGGTTCAACATGTAGATGTCTGGATCTCCTGAACGTCTGTCCTCCCATACCACCACGTCTCCGGAAACCACAGGTTTGAGTTGATCTGCAGGGTCATCTGTCAGCTGCGTCTCGGTATCGGTGGAAAGATCGTACATATAGATATCATAATTTCCATTTCGGTTATCTTCATAGACGATCTTGTTTCCATCTATACTGGGTCTTCGCTGCTCTGCGGGATCATTCGTGATAGCACGACTTGCATCAGTCACCACGTCATAAACGAAAATATTGGCATTTCCCTCGCTGTAATCAGTGAAGACGATCGTGTCCCCGCTGACATCGTTCAATAGCTGATCACCTCCGCCAAAGGTGACACGATGCTCTGTGCCCTGTTCCATATCGTAGTAGTAGATATCCACGTCTTCGTTTCTTCTGTCGGAAAAAACGGTGATTGGACCGGAGATTGAGGGATCGAACTGATTTGCTGGATCAGTCGTAATCTGGGCTTCTGTTCCTTCACACCAGTA
>JALVPF010000049.1 GCA_027031935.1 Myxococcales bacterium
CGCGCTACTGGATGTATGAAAAAAACCTTGCCAGGAAAATTTCCGCTCGTGCGTCCTCCAGGCCCGAAGACCTGGATTCGGCCATTCTCCGGGATGGTCTCCATCGACTGTTTCCCAGCGACAAGGGATCCACCGATCCACGACAGAAGCAAGCGGTTCGCCTTGCCATGGAGCATTCCCTGGCCATCATCACCGGAGGGCCTGGCACAGGAAAGACATCCACAGTGGTAAAGCTCCTCGTGCTCTTGTTCGAACAGGCGAAGATGGCCAACACCAAGCTTCCCCGCGTGTTGTTGCTGGCACCAACAGGAAAAGCCGCCAAACGCATGGAAGAATCAACCCGCTCTGCCCTGGATGCCAGCGCTTCCATGGAAATTCTTTGCGATGAGGATATCAAGCAAGCCATAAGGAAAATTGCAGGCAGTACCATACACAGGGCACTTGGTTACAGTCCAAGGACCCCCACCAGCTTCGTGCACAATGAGACGAACCCTCTCAACGCAGACGTGGTGATCGTGGATGAAGCATCCATGGTGGACCTGCCGCTCATGTGGAAACTTTTTGACGCAGTGGACGACCATGCCAGGCTCATTCTCCTGGGCGACAAGGATCAACTGGTATCAGTGGAAGTGGGCGCAGTGCTTGGGGACATCTGCAACCACGAGACAAAGACAAGGCAGGTGGCCATGTTTTCGGGCATTGGCGACTGCATGGTCAATCTGACTCACAGCTACAGATTCGATGCAGGCCAGGGGATCGATCTCCTGGCAAAGGCTGTCAACTCGGGCGACAGCAAAAAAGCCCTGGAGTACCTGAAAGGAGACAAGTGGCCAGACCTCACTCTCGTATCGCCTGATAACAAGACATCTCTTGACGACATACTACGCCCCATCATCAAGGACGGATACAGCAAGCTGATGAAGCAAAAGGAGCCCCAAAAGCGACTGAATGCCCTGAGCAGCTTCCGCGTATTGTGCGCACTTCGCAAGGGGCCCAGCGGATCCTTAAGAGTAAACGAACTCGCGGAAAGATTCCTGGGGCTTCGTTCATCAGTCAGGGACCAGGACCTGTGGTACGATGGGCGCCCCATCATGGTGACTAAAAACGACTACCAGCTCGAATTGTTCAACGGAGACGTGGGCATAATCTGCAGGGACAAAGATCACGAAAACACCTACAGGGCCTTTTTCCCGGACAAGGCCAACTCTTTCCTCCCCTCCCAACTGCCACCCCACGAGACAGTGTTCGCCATGACCATACACAAGAGCCAGGGCTCGGAATACGATCATGTCCTGGTAATAATGCCGGAAAAAATCTCTTCCATCGCCACAAGAGAGCTTCTGTACACGGCAATCACGCGAGCACGAAAGAGCGTGAGCATAATCGCCAGCGAAAAAATACTGCTCCACGCAATAAAAACACCGGTCATCAGAACTTCAGGCCTGGGAGATTACCTCTGGGAATTTTAATTTCGCGACTTCTTTTGGGGTCGCGACTCTCCTCGAACGATGAATACTGGAAAATCTTTGACTATTTCAAGATTACTCAAGGTTCCTGGCAATTCAATTGTGACAACTTCTTCATTTTTATTAAAAGTTCTGTCAATCGTGCCTGGCTTGCAGTGTCAGGTGCCAAATGTCCTGGTAGTGACTCCTGGAACTCATCATCTTTCAACAAAAAGCTGAACTTGCTTGCCAGATAATTTTTCAATTCATCAGATCGTGATTCAACTTCTTTCAGCAATCCTGGCGACCCGTCGACTACAGCAATGACATCCTCCAGGTCCTTGCTGTCTCTGTAAGAATTTTCCCCACGGTCAAAGAAAGCTTCAAGTTTAGTGGCTACAAAATATGAAGCGGAGATGACTTTGATCTCCAGATTGTCATTCAGTTCCAATCGCACAGCATTGCTCCAGGCTTCTTCAAACCAACGATTGGCTATTCCTGTTATCTTTGCCTTGGTAGGCATGATGTCAACTTTGATCCCATCAATTTCCCACCGGCACAACAAGGCGTCTTCCATTGGCTTCTGTATGAATCCAATACTGCGAAGCATGTCTTCCATCTCATAGTAATCTTTCCTGGACGAAAGCTGTATGATGATATCGACATCAACGGTTGGACGAATACCTGATGCTGCTTTATCTGTGATTATAAATGGCGCGGCACTTCCACCTACAAATACAACCTCGTCCAGCAGTGAACCAAGACGATTTGCAACATGAAGAACCATCTCGACAGTTCCTTGTCCTTGACCGGTCACTTCATCCCCAATCGCTTCTTTATTTCTCCTTCAGCAATCCTGCTCTGTCTTGCGCGACCATCTCTAATGGCATCAAGCAAGGCCAAAAGCTCATATAACTTTAAATCGTTCTCGGCTGCTTTGGGTGCTGTCTTGTACAGGGGGGAAAATGAGTGTCCCCTGGCA
>JALVPF010000050.1 GCA_027031935.1 Myxococcales bacterium
GGCATGGTCTCTGTCTTCATGGCGTCCGTGGGTGCTTGTGGGCCTTCTTGGGGCGATCTTGTATTTTCCGTGGCTTGGGACCAGCGGGCTGTGGGATCCATGGGAGCCTCACTACGCAGAGGTGGCCAGGGAGATGGTGGAATCGGGCAACTACCTGGAGCCCACCTGGGAGCACAGCCCAGGACAAAGCCGTGAGCGGAAACATTTTTTTTCGAAACCCGCGCTGCCCTTGTGGCTGATGGCCGCCGGCATGAAGCTGTTTGGGGTCAATGACCCCAATGGCGGGATTGTCTCTTATGCAGAGTGGTACATCCGCTTTCCCTTTGCACTGCTGGCCATCGTGGGGATGATGTCCGTGTTTGCCCTGGGGAGAAGATTTTTTGGAGTTGAGGCGGGAATATTGGCTGCGGTGGTGCTCGGCACATGTCCTCAGTATTATTTTGTCGCCCGACAGGCCATGACAGATATACCGCTGGTGGCGCTGATGTCGGCTGGAATGGTTCTTTTGATGCTGGGTGGCCTGGATGATGAACCGCGACCCGGTTTGTTGTACCTTGGCTATACTTCTGTGGGGCTTGCTGCCTTGGCCAAGGGCATAGTTGCGCTTCTTTTTCCGGGCCTGGTCTTTTTGTTGTACTTCATCCTGTCCGGAGACTGGCGCAGACTAAAGCGCATGAGAGTTTTTTCGGGAGCAGCCCTCAGTCTCTTGGTCTCATCACCATGGTATGTCTATCTCACCATCGCTTCGGCAAAAAACAAGTTGCTGGATGACGAGGGCAAGACCTTCTTCCAGCGCTTTTTCCTTCACGACCAGATCTATCGTCTTGCCTCTGGAGTGCACGGTGACAGGGGAACTTTTGCCTATTTCATTAAGCAGCTCGGCATAGGCACCCATCCATGGTTTCCGGTGATGCTCTGGGGATGGGTCCGGTCTGCTGTTCGACTCGACGGCAGCAGTGATCTCGACCGTAGCCAGCGGGTGGAATTGTTTGTTGTACTCTGGGCTCTTGCGGGATATGGACTGTATTCTCTGTCAGTGACCAAGTTCCACCACTATGCCTTGCCTGCGGTTCCTGCCATGGCGATCTTGGCCTCTGTCTGGCTGCATCGTATCAAGACAGGAGAAGAGCGTTGGGGCGGCAAGCTCGTGGTCTTGCTTTTCGTACTCTTGACAGTTCTCATCAGCAGAGACATAGGGCTGTTGCCCGAAAGCCTGGTGGACCTTTTCGTATACAACTACACCCGGCCATTTCCAAAAGCGGAAGCTCTGCTCGGGCAGGTGGGCTTTTCTGTCATCTTCGGCCTGGTGGCTCTGGGCCTGATATTTGCCTACTTGTCGAGTGCTGAGACATTGAAAAAATGGGGTGGAAGGATTCTGGTGACCGGTGCCTTGGCAAGTTCTCTTTGGGGTGGATGGTATTTCTTCAACGCCATGGGATCCCATTGGACACAGAAGCATCTCTTCGAAACATACTATGCACTCAGGACACCGTCAGAACCCATAGGCGCGTACATGATGAACTGGAGAGGGGAGACTTTTTATTCCAGAAACGAAGTCACTCAGCTCAAGAACAACACAAGGCTCAAGACATGGCTTAGAAAGAACAAAGGCAAACGCATGTTTGTCCTGGTGGAAAGATATCGTTTGAGAAAGCTCAAGGATCAGCTTCCGCCTGAATTGAGGAGCAACGTGAGAATTCTCGACAGAACCTGTAACAAGTTTTTTCTTGTGAGCCTCAAAAAGAGGGATTGACCCTGGGATTTTCAGTGCTCAGTATGTCCACTTCAGTCTCAATAAGCTTTTTCACTGAGTAAGGCCGAGATGTGGTGGGGTGGTTTTATAAATACTGCGTAACTCTATGTAATAGGGGGGTTTGTCGACATATGGAAAAAAGTGTCATCAATGTGAAAAACTGCTTGACATTTGCCTTTTAGTAATAATAATAAGAATCGTTATTATTACTAAAAGGATTTATTGATGAATACGGTACCCATCAAGATGACCAAGAAAAGAAAACTCATCCTGGATGAGTTGCGCAGTGTCAAGAGCCATCCCACGGCAGATGAGGTTTTTTCCATGGTGAGAAAACACATGCCCAGGATTAGTCTGGGTACCGTGTATCGGAATCTGGAATTACTGGCATCTCACGGATTGGTCCTGAAGCTGGAATCGGGATCCGGACCCAAGAGGTTCGATGGACATGTGGGAAATCATTATCATGTGCGATGCTCAATCTGTGGTAAGGTGCAGGACCTGACCGAAGCCGATTGGCCAGAACTGGAGGAGCGGGCAAGGGGCTTGACAGATTTTCAAATCACTGGACATGTTGTGGAGTTTTCAGGACTTTGTCCAGATTGCAGTGGGGAGGGAAATCATGGACGATTTGAAACGTGAGGCACTGAGCCTGTTTCTCGAGAAAACTTACAGGGAGTATCACAAACGGGAGCTTGTCCATCCTGATCCTCTGGAGTTCCTGTATCGTTACGAGCGCTCTGCCGATATTGAGATGGTGGGGCTCATATCTTCATCACTTGCTTATGGCAGGGTTGCACAGATATTAAAGAGCGTTGATAGCGTGCTTGGAAAGCTGGGGGACTCCCCTTTGGATTTTGTTTGCAACTCATCAAGAAGTCGAATCGTCCGTTCCTTCAAGGGATTCAAACATCGGTTCACAACTGGAAAACAACTGGCTTCCATGTTGTGGGGGGCGGGCAGGCTGGTTTGCAAATTTGGTTCGTTGGAAAAGTGCTTTATGGAAGGAATGAAAGAGAGGGATGAAAACCTGGTGCCTGCAATAACGAATTTTGTAGGCAATTTGGAAGAGCAGGCAGAGACGCCCATGGACTTTTTACTCCCTTCGCCAGAAAAGAAAAGCGCGTGCAAGAGGTTTAACCTGTATTTACGTTGGATGGTTAGGAGAGATGATGTGGACCCGGGACCATGGAATAATGTATCGCGTTCCAAGCTCCTGGTGCCCTTGGATACACACATGTATTCGATCGCGAGAGCTCTTGGCCTGACAAGGCGAAAATCTGCCGATTTGCAAACAGCCATCGAGATAACCGAATCCCTGGCAAAGGTGGACCCGGAAGATCCGGTGAGGTTTGACTTTTCTCTTACCAGGTTTGGCATCAGGGATGATATTCCCATTCCCGACTGGGCTCCGGAATCCATGAGGGCAGTGAATTAGAAATTGATGCGGTCGAGTACCGTCTTATAACAAAGCGCCTTTTTTCAGGGTGCAAGATCATTCCAAAGGAGGAATATAATGGATCTAAAGGGTAGCAAGACAGAGAAGAACATCATGGCGGCTTTTGCTGGAGAATCCCAGGCCCGAAATCGATATACCTATTTTGCTTCTGCAGCAAAGAAAGAGGGGTATGTACAGATGGCGGCAATTTTTGAAGAGACCGCCAACCAGGAAAAAGAGCATGCCAAACGTCTGTTCAAGCTATTGGAAGGGGGAGAGGTGGAGATAACCGGCGCTTTTCCTGCTGGTACCATTGGCACCACCCTGGAAAACCTGAAAGCTTCTGCCGCAGGAGAAAACTACGAGCACACAAGCATGTATCCGGATTTTGCCAAGGTTGCCAGAGAGGAAGGTTTTGAAAAGATCGCTGTCATATTCGATTCCATCGCTGTAGCCGAAAAGCAGCATGAAAAACGTTATAACGATCTTGCTGCCAATATCGAGGCGGGAAAAGTTTTCAAAAGGGAAGAAAAAGTCGTCTGGCGATGCAGAAATTGCGGTTTCCTTTACGAAGGCACAGAAGCCCCGGAGCGTTGTCCGGCATGTGATCATCCACAGGCTCATTTCGAGCTGCTGGTCGAAAACTATTAAAAAGCGTATTTGGGAATCTGAAATTTACGGAATTGGAGGCTGTCATGTCAGTCAAGAGACACCAAATTTACAAATGCGAAATATGTGGCAATATCATCGAAGTTCACCATGAAGGAAAACCTGCCCTGGTTTGCTGCAAACAGCCCATGAAACTTTTCGAAGAAAACGGGGTGGACGCGGCCAAGGAAAAGCACGTCCCTGTGGTCGAAAGAAATGGTTCAAGCGTAAAAGTTACCGTAGGTTCGGTGGCCCATCCCATGGGCGATGATCATTACATCGAGTGGATACAGGTGATATCGGGTGATCTCATGTATATGAGATACCTAAACCCGGGGGATGCACCTGAGGCAGAGTTCCAGGTGGCAGGAACAGAGATTTCCGTACGTGCATACTGCAACCTTCACGGACTTTGGAGGGCGTAGTCAAAATGAGTGATAAAGTGATAAGTGCGCTGAACGATCAGGTCAAGGCAGAGATATACTCTGCGCACCTGTACTTGTCCATGAGCGCATATTTTCATTCCATCGACATGGCTGGTGCCGGAAACTGGATGCGAATCCAGTACCAGGAGGAACTTTTTCACGCGCACAAGTTGTTCGATTACATCATTGAGCGGGGCGGCAGAGCAAAGCTTGCTGCCATAGATGAGCCGCCCGCAGAGTGGAAATCACCCTTGGACGTTTTTGAATCAGCCTTGGCTCACGAAAAAAAGGTTACAGCCATGATAGGAAATTTGCTGGAGCTGGCCAGGCAGGAACATGACCATGCTACTGAGATTTTCTTACACTGGTTCATCAATGAGCAGGTTGAAGAAGAGGCGTCAGCAAGCGCCATAGTGCAACAATTCAAGCAGGTGGGAGATTCGGTCAATGGAACTTTCATGATCGACAGGGAGCTTGCTTCAAGGGTCTACCATCCACCGGTGGATGCCAATTGAACTAAATAAAATGCCCGCCTGGAGTGCCACTCCGGGCGGGCATTTCTTTATGGGAGTGACGACATGGACGCGGGTTTGCTTGCCAGAATACAGTTTGGCTTCACCGCAGGTTTTCATTTCATTTTTCCTCCTCTTACAATCGGATTGGCGTGGCTGATTTTTATTCTCATGACCCGGTATCTTCGTACCGGCGATGAGCAATACCGGACCACGGTGAAATTCTGGCTGACGCTCTTTGTGATAAATTTTGCGGTGGGTGTGGCTACCGGCATAACCTTGGAGTTTCAGTTCGGAACAAATTGGGAACGTTATTCCAGGTTCGTGGGAGACATATTTGGGGCTCCCCTGGCCGCCGAGGGGATCTTCGCCTTCTTCCTGGAGTCGGTCTTTGTGGGGGTCTTGATTTTCGGTTGGAAGAAACTTTCGAGGAGGACGCTTTGGTTTGCGTCGCTGATGGTGGCAGTGGGCTCCACCCTATCCGCCTTCTGGATAATAGTTGCCAACTCGTGGCAGCAGACTCCGGCGGGCTTTGAACTTGTGGCGGGAAGAGCACATCTGGTCAATTTTTTTGATGCTGTATTCAATCCGTCCACCATCCCGAGATATCTTCACACCGTGTTAGGGGCGCTTTTGACGGGTGCGTTTTTCATGTTGGGGACCAGCGCCTGGTTTATTCGGAAAAAGAGAAACATGGAATTTGCAAAGCGCTCCATGAAGCTGGCACTTGTTGTGGCGTTTGTAGTCTCCATCACGCAGTTGGGCTCCGGCCATTACCATGCCATTCAGGTGGCACATACCCAACCGGTGAAGTTGGCGGCATTCGAAGGACTTTTCGAAACGCAGGAAGGTGCCCCCATGTTGCTTTTCGGTGTGCCGAACACAGATCAGGGAAGAGTCGATTTTGAGCTGGCTATCCCCGGGCTGTTGTCTTTTCTGACTTTTGGCGACAGCAATGCGAGGATGCAGGGACTGAATGACTTTCCCAGGGACGAGTGGCCACCTATACTGAGTACCTTCTTCTCGTTTCATATGATGGTTGGTATCGGCATGTGTTTTATAGGGATCAGTTTTCTGGGCCTGCTCTTGCTCTGGAGAAAGAAGCTTTTTGAATCGAAACTGTTCATGTTGATTGCCATGCTCAGCGTTCCACTTCCGTTTGTTGGAAATATCCTCGGCTGGATGAGTGCGGAGATGGGCAGGCAACCCTGGATCGTACAGGGCCTGCTCAAGACCAAGGATGCCTTTTCCGTGGTTGTTCCGGCCTGGCAGGTGCTGGCCTCGTTGATTCTGTTCGTTCTTGTATATGCGCTGCTGGCTTGGGTGTGGTGGGTTCTTTTACGAAATGCAATAAGGAAAGGACCCGAGGAGACAGACGGTAATTTGGATGCTGAATCTTCAGGCGATTCATCCAGCGACGCACAGGAGGCTGCGGCATGAGTGCTCTACAAGTAACTTGGTTTTTGCTGATCGGGGTCTTGCTTACGGGGTATGCGATCCTGGATGGCTTCGATCTGGGTGTGGGGTCCTTGTATATTTTTACTAAAAAAGACCAGCATAGGCGCATGTTGCTCAACTCGGTAGGGCCTTTTTGGGATGGAAATGAAGTCTGGTTGCTAACGGGGGCCGGTGCCATATTCGCGGCTTTTCCTCATGTCTATGCAACCGTGTTCAGCGGGTTCTACCTGGCCATGATGCTCGTGCTATTCGCTTTGATCTTCAGGGCCGTGTCACTGGAATACAGAAACAAGGAAGACTCTTCGGCATGGAGAAAGGGATGGGACCTGGGGTTCTGGCTGGGAAGCGTTTTGCCTGCTCTGCTTTTGGGAGTGGCATTGGGAAACATACTCAGGGGTTTGCCCCTTGATTCTCAGATGAACTTTACTGGAAACTTTTTTACTCTTCTCAATCCGTACGCGCTGCTGATCGGACTTGTGGGCCTGGGCATGTTTGTGACCCATGGCGCATTGTTCTTGTGCCTTCGCACTGATGGCGAGTTGGCGCAGTTGGCCAAGGCTTGGGCAAACAGGGCGTGGTGGTTTTATTTGATCATTCTCATGGTGACCCATGTCATAACCGTAATCACCCAGCCTCACCTGCTGAGCAATTACATGGCGGTGCCAGTGCTGTGGTTGATCCCTGTCCTCGGGATTTTTGCCGTGGTGATGATAAAAGTCTTTCTTGCGAAGGCAAGGCTGGGTTTGGCATTTGTGTTTTCCAGCCTGGCCATAGCTTTTCACATGGCCACCAGCGGAGCGGGGCTGTTTCCAAACATGGTACCTGGACTGAATGATCCCGATCTGAGTATTACCATTTCCAGCGCGTCTTCATCTTCGCTGACCTTGACTGTCATGCTTGTCATGGCCTTGGTGGGGATGCCCTTTGTTCTTGGATACACCATCTGGGTCTATAGAACCTTCGCTGGAAAAGTTGAGGCTGATTCAGGTTACTGACAGGGGCAGGCCAGTCACACAAGCTCCGCTGCAATTCCGTCTGCCATGAGAAAACCCTTGATGGTTGGTCGAACTCTGGTCTGATCCGTTACTATGAGTCCTTCTCTCTCCATGCTCCGTAATGTTTCCGGCTTTACGCCGTGGGACAAAAGCTTGTCGATTTCCATGCCCATGGATGTCCTCATGCCCAGGGCCACTTCTTCGGTGAAGGCCTGCTGGGGTGTAATATAC
>JALVPF010000051.1 GCA_027031935.1 Myxococcales bacterium
CAACAGGTTGGCACCTTTTGGGCACCCCTTTTGGGCACCGCCTTTTGGGCACCTTTTGGCGGGCCTTTTGGCGGGCCGGGCAGAACGTCGATTTGTCCATGGGTTGGTACGTCAGGCTTCTATCTGCCCATACGTTTGCGGATTTTTTGACGAATTCGTTCTCGTTCGGCAGGGCTCATCTTCATCCATCTTCTGAGCTTCTTCATGAAACGCTGTCTTTGTGCCGGGTCCATCCTCTTGAGCCTTCGGTACTGTTTTCTAAATCTCTGCCGATCAGCTGCCGGGATTTTCTTCCACCTCTGGTAACGCTTCAGGATGATTTTTTTCGCCTTGGGGCTGAGCTTCTGAAATGCACGGTAGTTGCTGAGCAGCCTATCCTGTTCGTATTTGGGAAGAGATCTGAATTTTTTCAGCCGTTTTTCCAGTTCCTCCTGCCTGGCTGGGGGCAAGGCCTTGAAGCGGTCGAGCTTTTGTTTCAACTCCTGGCGTTGTTCCTTGCTCATGGCTCGCCAGCGCTCCACCAGACCGGGGGGTATGGCCTTGTCCTCTTTGGAGTCGGCATGAGATACGGCAGGCATCATCAATAACAGGCAGGTCAGCAATACGGTTTTCATGTAGTTGGATGATTTCATGGCTCGTCCTCCATGCCGAGTACAGCAAGATCTTCATCGAAGAGGTCTATATCCTGAAGAAGCTCCATGTTTTCCAATAGCTGTATCTTTTCCAGGATCTCTACCTCCCAGCTTTCGAGATGGTCCATCGAAGTCTTTTTGCCTTTTATTACCTTAGTCACCGGCGCGTCTGCTGCCTTGACTTCGGCAGCTTTTGTCATAGCTGTGAGGCAGGGTAGACATGCAATAATTATGACAAGTATTTTTGTCATGGTCTCAGGCGTCCTCATCCAAGGCCTCGATAAACTCCATGTCTTCGAGGATATCGAGATTTTTTATCGCCTCGTAATCGCTGAAAAGATCCAGATGGCCCGCTACGGCCATTTCCGATGTGTTTGTAACTGCTGTGCTCCCAGGTCGGATGGCAAGCACCAAGAATATCAGCAGCAAGAAGGTGGTAGCGACCGCAGTCCCAACCAACACTCTCGGACGGGCAAGCCATGCCACGAGTGCCCTCAATGGTGTGGTCTTTTCTTTCTCCAGGCGTTTTTCAAATCGTAGCAGGAACTCGTCGCTTGGTGCCGTGGCAGGCAATGCGCTCACTTGCATCATGGTCTGCTTCAATTGAGCAAGCGCCATGCTGCAGGAATCACACTCTGACAGGTGAGACTCCACCAGTTTTCGTTGGGTCTCTTCCAACTCGTCATCCAGGTAGGCGACGAGTTCGCTTTGAATTTTTTCACATTTTTTTGCAGACATTTTATCACTCCTGCTGCAATTGCCTTCTCAAGGTATCAGTGGACCTGAACACCAATGATTTTACCGCCGACCGTGTTACTCCGAGGATTTGTCCGGCCTCTGAGTAAGATTTGCCCTCGAAGCGAACCAGTATGAAGGCAGCCCGCTGTTTGTCTGGGAGTCCGTCAAGCACATTCTTGATTTTTTCCGCCATCTGTCTCCCTAGCAGGTTCTCTTCAGCACCCTCTGTCACCTGAACCTTGGCTGATACTTCCCCATCGTCCAAGGGCTTGGTGATGTTGCGGTGGACCCCGCGACGAAGCTCGTTCAGGCAGGTCCTCGTGGCAATGGTATATAACCAGGTGGTGAATCTTGAGCGCTGTTCATACGACCGCCTGGCTCTATAAACCTTTATGAATATCTCCTGCGCCATTTCTTCGGCAATTGCTCGATTGCGAAAGAACCTGTCAGCAAATCCTACGAGAGCGGGTGCGTAGCGCTTGAACAGCTCCATGAAGGCAGCTTCATCTCCTGTTGCCGCCCGAAGCATCAGTTCGGCATCGGGATCTGGTTTTAGCACCTTTTTCTCTTCCATTTGATTAAACACATTAGCAGGCAAATAGTTGCACGGTCAGTAGAATAAATCGACTCCGAGCATTATTTTATAGGCCTCTGGCTCATTTACGAAACCCTCCGGATTTCCGAGGGGTTTTTCGAAATCGAAGAATGAACCCGTGTGGAGATAATCCACCTCCATCAGCAGGGACATGAAACTGGTGGCTCTCCACTCCACATTCAGGTCGGTCTCTATGCCGTAAAAGTGACTCTCCGATGTCAGGTGTGCTCCATGGGAGAAAAGGCCTGCACTAACCATTCTCAGGTTCAGCTCCTCGGTGATCTCCCAGCCCAAGGTCAAGCCGGGTGACAAGACCCCGCGACCGTTGATGCCGGATGCCGAAAATCCACGTGCCGAAAAATTCTGGTTCATGCCACCCGAGAAAAACAGATTGGTGCGTGTAATATAGGGGTAGACGGCGATGAAACTGGAATACTCTTTCAGTGCTCCCCGCCGGATTTCGTCTTTTGTGAAAGTCTCCCCGCTGAGGAACATGAAGAATCCGCCTATGGTAAGACTGTCTGTAAGATCGTAATACAACGACACGTCAGCCATACCACCCAGGCATGATGGACTGCCGGATATTGTGTCTGGTAGCTGGCCTATTGGAGGAAAGTCCAGGGTATAGTTGAAATTGCCGAACTCCAGGATCGCCGTTGCCGACAAGCTCGCATGGTTGAATATCTTGTTGCCCTCAAGGCCAAGCCAGAAAAGGTTTCCGTGGGTAGCAATGGGTGAGCCCATGACCATCTGGGCAAGCTCCTGGGTCAGCCTGCCTGAAAACTCTCCGTTGAGGATCGCTTCTGCTATCACCGATCCCACGATTTGCCCCAGGGCGTTGTCGTTGTCCTGGTACCAGGCGACGAACAATCCCAACTCTTCGAAAAATGACATGAGATAGGATACCTCGAAAAACACATAAGGGCTTTTTTTGCCTTCGGACGTGAAATCTCCATTGGGGATGAGGGTATCGAGGGTTATCTTGATGGGAACTTCGAACCCCAGGTCCAGGTCAGCTCCAAACTTGGCCCCTAGGGAGTAGTTGTCCATGATGAAACCGCCACCGGTGGATACCAGCATCTTTCCAGCTTTGACTGAAAACCACCCATCTCGGCCAAAGGAGGATGAGAGAAACGACTCCCTGATAAAATACGTGTTTTTGGCCTCATCACCTATGGGGCGTGAATTTGAGGTAACATCGGCTGGAAGGTCCGGGCTGTATGCACCCAGCGGTCTGAACTTCAGTTCCCCTGAATCAAGGCTCAGGTTCAGCGAGACATGGGACCAGAAATCCAGGTCAAGGGTGCCGCCTGCAAATACGGAGTATCCAAGTTCATCCTTGTCAAAGCGAAGATCCAGGGGGTCCTGCGACTCGAGATTGAGCTGATTTTTCTTGAAAAAGAAGCGATTGCTCAGTCTGAGATTGTAATTGACGGAGAAATCATCAGCCATGGCTGTTGCAGAAAGACCCGAAATGCAAAATATGACCAAGATCAGCATGGTCGTTTTTGACAGCGCCATGGTGTTCATGATGGCAGGCTTCTTTCTTGAAAGTCAACAAATCCCCCCTCCGGCGACTCGCGCAAGAGGGGGGGGATGAGAAAATGTTCTCTATGTGTATCAGCGTGTTGAACGACCCGCATTGGGGTGGTTGCGGATGAACTGTCTCAACTTGCGTGCCAGTTTGGGGTGCTTGCGTATGAAGTCCCGGTACTCCAACAGCTTGCGGGCGATCTCCGGGTGGTTGCGCAGGAAGTTGCGTCTTTTTACCAGGTTCCTTACGGCTTCAGGGTGCTTGATGAGAAATCTTCGATTCTTGTAGATCTCCTTTGCGATCTCGGGGTGGCTGTTTAGCCAGTCGCGCCACTGGTAAAGGTCCTTGGCAAGTTCCGGGTGTGCTGCAAGGAATTCCCGGTTTTTATATGCTGCCAGGGCCACCTTGGGGTGGTTTTCAAGCCATTTGCGGTTCTTGAACAACTCCACTGCTAGCTTTGGGTGCTTTCGCATGAATTCGCGGTACTTGAAGATTTCCAGGGCTACTTTGGGATGCGATTCCAGCCACTGGCGGTTTTTGATTATGGCTCGCAGCATGGCCTTGGAGGCACGAGGATGGTTTTTTATCCATTTGCGATTTTTGAACAGAAACCGGGCCAGGCGGGGATTGTTCTTGAGTACCTTGAATATCTCACCGATTTTTTGGCATGCGCCAGGAGCCCCTGCCGGGCAGGCCATCTCAATCTTGCTCAATGCATTTTGCTCGTCTGCAGAAAGGGCTCCTGGATCCGGTGTTCCTTCAGCAAAGGAAAGAGCCGGCAAAAGCAACGAAAACATCATGGCGGATAGGAATAGTTTGGTTTTCATCTCGTTCTCCTTTCAGGTTTGTCCACCGAGAGCAGTTTTTACTAGGTTCATTGAGTGAAACACGAGCTGAACATAAAAGTTGCGAAGTGAGATGAACTTTTTTTGTACTCGTCTCCCCATGTGTGACGCTGGAAAAGTCTCCTCCACGCACGATGCTTGTTGTGCTTTTGTAACAGAGAGTTATGCATGGGTCTTGACTTGCTCTCTGAATTGGATCTCACAATGAGGATCGGTTTTTTGATCCCACCCCTTGAAAGGTCGCGAGTATGTCAGATTTTACTCATCTTCACTTACACTCACAATACAGTCTGCTGGATGGGGCCATCCGTCTCGATATGCTCTTTCCTCGCCTGGCCGAGCTGGGCATGAAATCCGTGGCGCTGACCGACCATGGAAACATGTTTGGCACCATCGATTTTTACCAGAAGGCACAGAAGGCGGGTGTCAAGCCCATCATAGGCTGTGAGGCCTACGTGGCTGGTCCCAAGGGAATGAAAGACCGTACCCTTCGTCAGTCTTACCACCTGGTCTTGCTGGCCAGAGACAATGAAGGGTATCAGAATCTGACATACCTCATCTCCAAGGGATTTTTGGAGGGCTATTATTACAACCCGCGCATCGACAAGAAAATCCTCAAGGAGCACTCCAGGGGACTGGTGGGACTGTCTGCATGCCTCAGCGGAGAGGTTGCATATTTTGCGAAAAAGCAGAAAGGGGATGAGGCAAGGCGCGCTGCGAGGGAATACAAGGAGATATTCGAACCCGGGCAGTTTTACCTGGAGATTCAACACAACGGCCTTGAAGAGCAGGAGGTGGCAAACG
This sequence comes from Myxococcales bacterium, assembly GCA_027031935.1. GTDB lineage: Bacteria > Myxococcota > B64-G9 > B64-G9 > B64-G9 > JALVPF01. The sequence continues at coordinate 5,149 of JALVPF010000051.1, forward strand.
AGCTGATAAAGGAGATAGCTTCAGATGAAGGCATGCCTTTGGTGGCGACCAACGATTGCCATTACCTGGACAGAAAGGACTCTTTTGCACAGGAAGTGCTGATGTGCATTTCCACCAACAAGACCCTCGATGATTCCAGCAGAATGAGACATGATACAGATGCCTTGTATCTGCGTTCAGCCGAAGAGATGGCCGGGCTATTCCAGGATACACCGGAAGCCATTGAAAACACGGTTCGTATTGCCGAGTCTTGCAACGTGGAGCTGGATCTTGGAAATCATTATCTTCCCGCGTTCGAGGTGCCTGATGGATTCGATCTGGATTCGTATCTGTCGGACCGGGCACGTGCTGGGCTTGAGCGCCATTTGGAGACGCTGCCTACTGAGAAACATGATTTCTACAGAAAGCGCCTGGAGTATGAAATCGGTGTTATTCATTCCATGGGCTTTTCGGGCTACTTCCTCATAGTCTGGGATTTTATCAGATACGCAAAGGAACACGGGATTCCCGTGGGGCCTGGCCGTGGTTCCGGGGCTGGCTCACTGGTCGCTTTCTGTTTGGGAATAACCGACTTGGATCCCCTGCCGTACGATTTGATCTTCGAACGTTTTTTGAACCCGGAACGCATCAGCATGCCTGACTTCGACATCGACTTCTGTCAGGACAGGCGGGGCGAGGTGATTCAGTACGTAAGCCAGAAATATGGAAGAGACAGGGTCGGGCAGATTGCCACCTTTGGACAGCTCAAGGCGCGATCGGCCATAAAGGACGTGGGGCGGGTCATGGGGCTTACCTTTCAGGAGATGGACCGAATATCTAAGCTCGTTCCGGCTGGTCCAAAGGTGACCTTGGAGTCTGCTCTTGCGGAGGAACCTCGACTTACGGAGATACAGCGTGAGAAGGACGAGTATAGACGTGTAATAGAGGTTGCGAAATCCCTGGAGGGATTGAACAGGAACCTCGGTATGCATGCTGCTGGCGTGGTGATCGCGCAGAAACCCCTGTGGGAACATGTTCCGGTGTTCAAGGATCGCAAAGGCGATGGAGAGGTGCTCATTACGCAGTTTGCAAAGGACGAGGTGGAGGCTGCAGGCCTGGTCAAGTTCGATTTTCTTGGACTCAAGACCCTGACTGTCATCGATCATGCACTGAGGATGATTCGAGCCAATCATGGCGAGTTGGATATCACTTCCATTGCCCTGGACGATCCTCAGGTGTATCAACTGCTGACATCCGGAGAGACGGATGGAGTCTTCCAAGTGGAGTCCGACGGGTTCAAGGAGCTGATGAAAAAGCTCAAGCCTGACCGTTTCGAGGATATCATCGCCGCCGTGGCTCTCTACCGTCCCGGCCCATTGGGCGCTGGCATGGTGGATGACTACATTGACAGAAAACATGGACGTGCGAAGATTACCTATATCAACCCGGTCCTGGAGCCCATTCTCGAGTCCACTTACGGCGTCATCATTTACCAGGAACAGGTCATGCGCATCGCCGTGGACTTGAGCGGATTCACCATGGGGCAGGCCGATACTCTCAGAAAAGCCATGGGCAAGAAAAAGGCTGACCTGCTGGCCAAGTTCAAGGAGCAGTTCATATCAGGAGCCAAGGAAAACAATCAGGTGGATGAAAAGGTCAGCAGGGATCTCTTCGAGAAGATCGAAAAATTTGCCGAATATGCTTTCAACAAATCCCACTCTGCTGCCTACGCATTGATCTCCTACCAGACCGCTTATCTCAAGGCCCATTACCCTGCCGAGTTCATGGCTGCGCTTCTGTCCAGCGAGATGGGCGATACGGACAAGTTGGTCAAGCACATTGGGAAAGTAAGGCGTATGGGTATAGATATTCTGCCGCCCGATGTAAATCGCTCGGTCAAGTCATTCAGCGTGGCAGACGGTAAAATACTCTTCGGACTTGGTGCGGTAAAAGGAGTTGGCGACTCTGCCATAGATGCAATAATCGAGGCACGGGAGGATGGTCCATTCTGCTCCATCTTCGACTTTGCAAGCCGTCTGGATTCCAGGAAGGTGAACAAGAAGTTGGTCGATGCCTTGATAAAAAGCGGTGGCCTGGACAGTATGGGGCACAATCGGGCGTCCATGGCAGCTTCCATGGATCTGGTATTCGATTGGGCTCAAAAAAGACAAAAGGAAAAAGCCTCAGGTCAAAGGTCTTTGCTGGACATGTTGGCCGAGTCCTGCGAGGAGGATACTGCTGATGATCACCCGCCTCTGGCTTCTGAGCAAGAGTGGCCGGAGCGGGAGAGGTTGAACATGGAGAGGGAATCTCTGGGCTTCTATATTTCGGGCCATCCCCTTGACCGGTACGAACGCGTGTTGCGCAGGCTAAAGACCACATCCATAGCCCAGCTGCAGTCGAGCCTCCAGCCGGGCGCTCGTCCCAAGGAAATCAACCTGGCGGCCCTGGTGGTAAGCATGAGAGACAAGCCCACCAAGTCAGGGGGCCGGATGGCTATAGTAGGTTTGGAGGACCTGACCGGAAGATGCGAAGCGGTGGTTTTCAGCAAGGAGTTTGCCCAGGCAGAGGACCTGCTCCGATCCGATCGCCCTCTTCTTTTGTCGTGTAACGCCTCTGTAGATGATGACGAGGGTGCAAGACCCCGCATCGTGATCAGGCAGGTAAGCTCCCTCAAGGATGCGAGCAAACAAAAGACCAGTCAGGTACACTTTCGTCTTCCTGCCGATGAGGTGGATGAGAAACGTCTGGAGCGACTACGCGCCATCCTGCGCAGACACAAGGGAAAGTGTGCTGCTTTTTTACATATCAGGTTGCCCGACCATGGACCGGAGACCATCCTTCGATTGCCTGATACTGTTTCTTTCTCTGAAAAGGTGGAGCAGGAGGTGGACTCTCTGTTCAAGGGGAGAGTGACCGAATACACCTGAGTTCGTTACACATGGACTGGGCGCTGATGTATCCCGCACCGACCATCCGATTTTAGCCATGCATGAAAAAACCTGCCGCCTTTCGACTGAGACGGCAGGTTCTTGTTGTATTGATTAGATTAGATGGACTGCGATCTCAGGATCGTTTCCTCATGGCGATCAAGAGACCGAACAGCAGCAGTGCCAAGGAGGTGGATCGGTTCTGGTCGTTTGTGGAACAACCGCAACCGCTGTCTCCACCGCCGCCGGTGCAATCCAGGTCTGCGTCGTCTATGTACCCGTCACAGTCGTTGTCCACGCCATCGTCACAGGTCATTTCAACCTGCTCGGGAGGATCCTTGGGGACGCAGGACTGGTACTCGCCGTTGATGCACATGTCCACGGATACCTTGCATGCCCCGACGCCACACTCGTATTGGCCAAAGCCTTCGTCTGTATCACCATCACAGTCATCATCTTCGTTGTTGCAGATCTCCTCCTTGACCTGTGACGGATCTTCGTTGCATACCACGCCATTGCCCGCTGTATTGCAAACCAGCTGACCGTTGGCGCACTCGTCTGCGTCGTCGCCGTCGCACGAATCGCCCAAGGTGGGCCAGTCTTCGTCAATGTCGCCATCACAGTCGTTGTCCTGGCCGTCACATGCCTCTGTAGCAGGAGTGTCTCCTGTACACTCCAGGCCATCACCCGCGTCGTTGCACGTCAGGGTTCCATTGGCACACTGGTCATCATCGTCGGACCCATCACAGGCTGCGCCCTTGTCGGCAAAGTCTTCGTCAGTCTCGCTGTCGCAGTCGTTGTCCACGTCGTCGCAAAGTTCAGGTGCGTTGGGGTAGACAGAGTTGTCTGCGTCATCGCAGTCGGTGCCACCGCAGGTCGCATCGGCAAAGCCATCGCTGTCAGCATCGGCACAACCAGACTGACATTCCCACGTGCCACCGTTATCCAGGCAGCTTTCGCCATCTGAGCAAGCGTTGCCACATGATCCACAATTGTCCGTGGAGGTAAGGGCTGTCTCACAGGAATCTCCGCTCGTGTCGCAATCGCCGAAGCCAGGCAGACAATCACCCATGGTACACGCACCGGCTGTACACAGGCCCTCGGCGTTTGCAAAGTCGTCTGTGCAGTCATCACCGCAGGCGGAGCAGTTTTCCACGGTTCCAAGACTTACCTCGCAACCGTTGGACGGATCCGTGTCACAATCGGCATAACCATTTGCACAGTCTCCCATCTGGCACTCGAAGGTGCCCGCGTTGTCCACGCATGTTCCGGCAGCATTGGCAAAATCATCTGTGCAGGTGTCTCCACATGCCGTGCAGTCGGTATCAGTTCCAAGGGCAACTTCACAGCCGTCTGAATCGTCGGTGTTGCAGTCGCCGAAACCAGGTAGACAATCACCCATGGCGCAGCTGCCTGCCTGGCAGATGCCGTTGGCGTTAGTATAGTCATCGGTGCAGTCGTTTCCACAGGAACCGCAATTCTGTGCGTCGTTCTGAAGATCCACGTCCTCGTCAGTCTCACCATCGCAATCGTCATCCACAGCGTCGCAAGTGCTGTCGTCTGTAGCAGAAGGCACAACCTCGCCTGCACATTCCCCCCAGTAGGTGCCGTCACAGGTCTGGGTTCCGGCCTGGCAGGGGGCGTTGACCTGGGTGCCGTCAGGGCCGGAGTAGCAGGTTTGGGTCTCGTCCTGTGTGGAGCAGAACCCGCCGTTGGGCTGGAGGTCTCCAAGCCCTCTGGGATATACTGAGTAGCCAGAATCGGCAGGGGGAGAGTTGTCGTATTGGCTTACGATGCCCTGTATGTCTATGGGATAAGCAGGTTCTGGTGAACCGTCTATGTCCGTATCCCTGTCTATGCGCATTGTATAGTTGGTGACTCCTGCGTCATCGGTGATGACAATGTTGGCGTTGTTGCCTTCTGTGGGCCAGGTGTCACCGGAAGCGGTATCAGACACCTGGGCGATGCCCACCAGCATGCCTTCGTACAGTTCGCCTGCACCAGAGGCATTGAGTTCTGCAAGGGTGAGCATTATGGGGGTGGTGTTGTTGTTCTGGGAAATAACAAAAGCCATGGTTTCGGTAATTTCATCTTTTCCATTGTACTGGGCAAGCTTGCCGGAGATGCTGATCTCGTCCCCAATGGTCAGGGAATCAGTGGTGGGGCCGTCATATATGGCGATCCCCGCAGTGATATCCTGGAAGAACGACTCCTGGTAGCTGAAGTTGCCCACAGCGGTGACTACGCCTGTCATGGTTATGAATGCGTCAGGGTGGTTTTCCAGCAGATCGGGAATATAGTTGGTGTCGGCATCTGCCCTGGCAAAGGCGATGGTGGCGATTCCACCGACGAACTCCACCGTGGAGTCGGATACACCGCCTGTGGAGTTTTCCACTCCGACGGCTGCCAGGGAATAAGGTCCACCTTCTGCCGCCAGATCTCCATTGGTGAAAACCAGATGCACAATAGTTGGATCGCTGCCATCCAAGGTAGCAGTAGCCGGGTGGATGGTGCCGTCTACCGTATAGTTGGCGACTGTCTCTGCGCTGGGGGCAGTGACTGCTTCCGTGAAATAGACATCTACTTCGTCGGTGGAAATGTTGTGCACACGGGCGATGTCCGCGCGGCTTACATATGTTCCATAGATGGAGTTCTGGGCGCCCGGGGTCGCGTTGAGGGCATTGCCTCCTGAGTCGTGTCCGTTTACGGTCACACCGTCGTTATCACCCCAATTCGTGGGGATGTCGCCGGCCACGTCAGGATTGCGCCTCTCCATGGATACATCCTGAGTGCCCCCGGAATTGTTTGTGCCTGCGTACCAGCCCCCGGAATTTGAATCTGTCTGCAGGAGATCTATGGAGTTGTCGTTATCGTCCTTGAGTTCCAGGGAGTCGCCAGTGTTACCCAGGCTCATGCTGCCTATGATGAGATCCGCCTGGACATCGGTTGCTGTCTCGTCCCGCTCTATGAGAAAGTAGCCATGGGCTGCAATAGTGCCTGAAAGAGCATAGGTGTTGGTAACATCGTCCAGTATGTACCAACCGGAAAGATCAATGTCCGCGTCCGTGTTGTTGTAAAGCTCGATCCACTCGTCGGAAGAGCTGGCATCCGAGCCCATCCATGCCACCTCGTTTATTACCACGTCCAGCGGGTTGGCCGCCATGGCGGTGGGGGATAGAAGAAGCAGAGCTACCCCAATAGCTGTGATGCTCTTCATGTCACATCTCCTTTCAATTATTTTGATTAATCAATTCTTGCCACTGTTCTCGTTGCCCCATATTGTACGCTAATGGACCCATTATCAAGAGCCTTGGCACCTATTGTCAACCGGCCTTGATCCCAAGGGCTTTCATCTTCTTGTACAGGTGACTTCGTTCCAGGCCCAGGTGTTTGGCCGCGTTGGTCATGTGCCAGTCGCAGTCAGCAAGGGCCCTGAGAATAAGGGATCTTTCGGCCTGTGCCATCATTTCTTTCAGGGGCTTGTTCGGCTCGTAAAAGGATTCACCTTTGCGTGTGCTTGCGTTGGTGCCCTGGCCGAGGTTCAGTATGCGGTGTACATCTTCCGAGTGGATGACATCCTCCTGGGTCAGTATGGCCAGGCGTTCCATGGAGTTTTTCAGCTCCCTGACGTTGCCGGGAAAGTCGTGTTTCGTAAGGGCGTCTATGGCATCTTGGGCCAGGGTCTTTGCATGGCGGTTGTTTTCCTTGCAGGCTCTGTGCAGGAAATATTCCGCCAACTCGGGGATGTCTGTTTTTCGCTGCCTCAAGGCAGGAACCTGTATGGGGATGACATTGAGACGGTAGTACAGGTCCTGTCTGAAAAGGCCCTTTTCTATGAAGGCAGGCAAATCCTGGTTGGTAGCGGCTAGGACACGCACGTCAACTTTTATGGTATCGGACGAACCGACCCGTTCCAGTTCACCCTCCTGCAATACCCTGAGGAGCTTTGCCTGCATGGCCATGGGCATGTCGCCGATCTCGTCGAGGAGCAAGGTGCCTCCGTGAGCAGATTCGAACTTTCCTCGCCTCATCTGGTTGGCGCCGGTAAACGAGCCCTTCTCATGGCCGAATAACTCGCTCTCTATCAAATCCCTGGGTACGGCGGCGCAGTTGAGTTTTACGAAAGGGCCCTGTCTGCGATCTGAGCCCTCGTGAATGGCACGTGCAACCAGCTCCTTGCCCGTTCCGTTTTCGCCCGTTATCAGCACTCTGCCCTGGGACGGAGCCACGAGGCGGATCTCTTCCCGGAGTTTTTCCATGGCCTTGCTGGATCCCACCATGGTCGTGTTCAGACCGGCCAACTCCCTGAGATCCTGGTTTTCTGCCACCAGCTTGCGCAACTTCAGGGTGTTTGCGATGCTCACCAGGACTTTTTCCGACGACAGAGGCTTTTCCAGAAAGTCCATGGCCCCTATGGTAACCGCGCGAACAGCGATCTCCACGGTGGCGTGACCGCTCATCATGATCACCGGAAGCCCGGGCTTGGAGGCCATGATTTTTTCCAGCACCGACAAGCCGTCCATGTCCGGCAGTTTTACATCCAGGAGCACCAGGTCCACATAGTTGGATGAAAGTTTTTCAAGCCCAATCCTTGCGCTGCCAGCCACTTCTGTGTCGTAACCTTCCAGGGACAAGGCCCTGGAGAGAGTGACGAGGATATTCTGTTCATCGTCTATTATCAGAATCGTTGACATGCCCACTCCCTTGGTCTTTTACGTGAGCAATAGTTGAGTTCATATCTTTATCTGCTTCCATTTGCCCTCTTTGAATTTCCAGGCCATTATGGAAGAGAGTGCTACCGCATAGGCAGCGGCTGCCATCCAGCAGCCGAGCAGTCCCAAGCCCAGCACCATGCCCAGAATATACGACAGAGGAATGAGACAGAGCGAATGCATGAGCATCTCGGCGATCATCACAAACCTCGTGTTGCCGGCTCCATAAAGGGCCTGCACCAGGATCATGCCGGCACTCATGAGGGCTGTGACCGAGCCCACCAGTCGCATGGCGGGCAGAGCAACATCGATGACCTCCTGCTTGTCTGTGAAGATACGCATGAACATGGATGGGTGTATGATCATCACCAGCCCGACCAGGCCCATGACCAACATCCCGATCTTAACAGACTCCCAGCCATAGCGTTCGGCCAGATCAGGTTTTTTTGCCCCCAGGCTTTGACTCACGAGGGTGGCAGTGGCGGTGCCAAAAGCCATGGACGTTATGAACACCAGCATGAGAAACGAGATCATGCTCCAGGACGCGCTTGTGGCTATGTCTGGTTGTGCAGCCTCAACACCGGACAGAACAGGCCCGGCAAGAGGCACGAAACTGAGGGCATCTAACCATTGAGGGCCCTTGGGGAGGTTGCCTATTACCCACAGGAAAAACAGAAATCCGCTCATGACGAAGACGGTGGCCAGACCGGATGGAACGCTCAGGCGAACGATTTCCCATGAGACGCGCCTGTCGAGGTTTTTCATCCTGTAGTATTTGTACTTTTTGATATACCTGGGCAGCAGGCTCCATAAGATCATTACCGCGAGACCTACATAGGTGGATATCACCGATGCAATGGCCGCGCCGTCCACCTCCAGCCTTGGAAATCCCCAGAGGCCAAAGATGAGCAAAAGATTCAAACCCGCGTTGAGGAAGTTCATCAAGATTGATGCGACCATGTGAACATGCGTTTTTCCTATGCCATCGAAAAAAGACTTGTATGACATGGTGGTGACCATGGTGAAGACACCGATCATGCGAATGGAGCAATATGATGAACCCAGCCGGACCACGTTTGGGTTCGGAGACATCATTCTGAAAAACGACGGGGCCAGAAAATACCCAAGAGCCGAAACCGCCACAGAGGATATTACTGCGATAAACAGGGAGTTGGACAGAGCCATTCCAGCCAAAAGGGGCTTTTGTTCTCCCGTTCTCCTGGCGGTAATAGCTTGTGTGCCTATGGCGATGGCTGAAAGGAAGCCTCCTGCAGCCCAAAAAAGCGGAAGGCTCAAGCCTATGCCAGCCTGGCCATCGATGCCTACGGCACCGGGTAGTCTGCCAACCATGGCCGTGTCCAGCTGGTTTATAACTGTCTGGAAAAGCATGGCCACGATCACCGGAACAGCCAGCGATCCGATCCTTTTTGATAGTGGAAGGTCGACAAAAAGTTGCATGGCGCAGCATAATCTATGTTCTCGGCCACGCATTGGCAATATCTTTTTATCCAGGGCGAGCAAGAATCCAAACCGGATTGCTGTTAGGATTCAAGTGGAGGAATTTTTTCAGTGCTTCATATGTTCCTTTGATATCTTGTCTTCTGGTCGACTTTGTGTTTTTTATTGACAAGTTCAATGGTAATGGTCTAATGGCGAGGTTGTTAATCATTGGGAATCAATTTCATGGTCGTGCTCGGACCAGGCAACACGTCCGGCGCGCCGTAGGCGGGTATCTAAAAGGAGAACCGGCAATGACGCACCGCAATATTCTAAAAGGTCTGCTTTTGACGGCTTCACTTGTTTTTCTGCTTTCCCTTGTTTTGACCGGCTGTCGTCCTGATTTTCCCAAGTGCAGGGACAATGACGATTGTGCCGCAGAAGAAGGCAACACTACCAAGATGAAGTGCTGCATGGAGATGTGCCAGGAGTGTTGCGAGGATCCTGATTGCCCCAAGGAAATGCCCCGCTGCAAGGACAATCGCTGCGTTGAATGCCTGGAGAACAAGGACTGTCCCGAAGACAAGCCATACTGTGAGAGTGAAAAGTGTGTATACGAGTGCGAGATCGATGCTGACTGCGCCCGCAGGGACAAGGCCGGGATGATCTGCAAGGACCACAAATGTCAGTGGGAGTGCGAGACGGACGAGGACTGCGGAGACGCGGACAAGGAGTGCAAGGACCATCACTGCGTCATGAAGTGCAAGTGCCAGAGCGATGAGGATTGTCCCGAGGGAAAGATGTGCGATAGCTGCGAGTGCATCGACAAGCCCCAGTGTGAGTTAGAGACGATTCATTTCGATTTCGATCGTTACGACTTGCGATCTTCCGACAGGGAAGTGCTGGACCGCAACGCCCAGTGCATGCAGCAGCGCAAGGATATCACTGTCACCATCGAAGGTAATTGTGACGAGCGAGGCACAACTGGTTACAACATCAGCCTTGGTGACAAGCGCGCAAAAGCAGCCCGTCGCTACCTGGAGAATCTGGGTATTCCACGCAGCCGTCTCAAGACCATCTCCTACGGCGAGGAGAGGCCTGTTTGCAACGAACATACAGAGGACTGTTACGAGCAAAACCGACGCTGTGAATTCAAGTACTAGATTTGCACCTGTTGGTTGAGGTCATGTTTATCGAGAGCGGAGTCCCTGTGGGGCCCCGCTCTTTTTGATGCATCGGATGATGTCGTTCTGGAGGTACTGTATGGTACGGCAGAGAAAAATTTTCATATCCGCAACGCTATTGGTCTTCATCGTAATTTTTGGCACCGGGTGTTGGGTGAAAAGGGATGAAGGGAAACAAATGCAGGCTGACATCATCGCCCTGCAGACCCAGTTCGAGGTCATCAGCAAGGCCCATGCCGAGGAAAAGGCTCAACTGACCAAGCGCCTGGAAGAAGCTGACAAACAGATCGCCGAACTCAAGCTTCTCATAGGTGAATACAGGCGAGTTACGGGTAGAAACGCTGCGGACTTCGGGGTTGAATTGGAGCAGGTAAAGAGGCTGGTGACCGAGATGAGGGGCCAGATCGAGGTCAACGAGCATCGTCTTGGGGTCATAGAAAAGCGACTGAAGATCATACACGAAGACCTGTCCAGTCAGCGGGCCGAGGCGCAGAAGCGCGAGCAGGAAAAGATGGAGCAGGAGGCGGCTAAGCGCAAGGCCGAGGAAGAGGCGGCAAAGAAGAAGCTGCCTGATATAATCAGACCCAAAAAGAAGGCGGATTTTTACAAGCTGGCATACTCCCTGGTGGAAGCGGGACAGACCAGGGCTGCAAGGATATTGTTCGAAGAGTTTCTGGAAAAATGGCCCAAGGATAGTTATTCGGACAATGCCCTGTACTGGATGGGCGAGACTTATTATGCCGAGGGGAATTTCCGCAAGGCAGCCCTTACATTTCAACAGGTGCGTAGAAAATTTCCCAAAGGTGACAAGGCGCCGGACTCCCTGCTGAAGCTAGGTTATTGCTTCTACTCCATGAAGATGTACAGAGAGGCCCTTCCTTTTCTGAAGGAGTTCGTGCAATCATATCCCAGGAACCCTCTGGCCAAGAAAGCAAGAAAGAGGATAAAAGAGGTAAAACGTAAACTATCCAGATAGGCAGGTCGAATGGAGGTGCCCTGTGGGCCTGAACTTGTTGACGAAAGGCGATAAGCTTGGAGGGGGTTTGGCGGCAGCGGTTTTGTTTGTGCAGTCCATGCTTTTTGGATCTTTGGCCATCGCTCAGGACGATATCCCCTCCCTGAGTAACAAGTGCTTCAACGATCATGGGCATCTTCTTCGAAAAAGAGATCGCGCTATCATAAGAAGAATGTGTAAAAAGGCCGAGAAATCTGAAGTTCCCATGATGGTGGTCACTGTACAGACCATTGGCAAGCACAATGACAGGCCCATGGGATTGGATTCCTTTGTAACAGACGTGTTCGACGAATGGGACATAGAATACGATCAGGCCAACCTGGCCATTTTGCTTTTTGTCTCCCGCAAGGAACACCAGATCCGCATAAAGCTGGGAGATGGATATCCTGACAAGGCCTGGAACAAGGCTAAGAAAATAATGGTCCGCACTGTGGGACCTTTGTTGGGGCGCAACCCTTCTGCGGGCATTCGCAAGGGCTTCGCAAGGTTGTACAAGGAAGTAGTAAAACCCTACGTGCGAGAGCAAAAGCGCAAGGAGGACCTGAGGAAATCCAAGAGGGGAAGGGTAAATTTCGAATAGTTCTCCAGGGTCTTTCAAGTTCCGACAGCTACCCTATATCTTTGTGAAAATAATTCATCAGATAAGTCACCAGAATTGTCATTTCCTGCATATTATACCAATGCGATGAGTGATCTTCTCTCAGGTGACAGAAAGTTGCTCGATGCGTATCGCGCTGGAAAATCATGGGCATTGGAGCGCGTGTATCGAGAGTATCTCCCTGTTGTATCGGGGCTTTTGCGCCGTGGTTTTTCCTTCAGCAGTCAGGGCAGGCAGATGACATTTGCCGGATACGACAACCCAGATGACCTTCAGGAGGTCTTGCAGGAGATTTTTCTCCTGGTTTTGGGCAAGGGCGCTCGACGTGGCTATAATGGCCTGACTTCTTTCAAATCTTATATTTTGGCCATAAGCAAAAATGTTGTTCTTGGCCGTTTCAGAAAAGATGTCAAACGCCTGGAGAGGTTTCGACTGGAATCCGGGCCTGATGAGGTCGAGGGGTACATAGACGAGCAAGGCCTGGAACTCTTGGTCTCTAATCAAGCATCGCCTGATGGTGACTATTTTCTACAGAGAATTCGCAAGGTCGTTCAAAAGTGTGCGGCAGGACTGAGCCTTGAGCAGCGCGAAGTATTGAGGCTGTATTATTTGAACGAACTGAGCCAGGATGCAACCGCCGCTGCATTGTCAATCAATCGCAACAAGGTCAGGAAACATATTCAGTCCATCCGCAAGAGATTGTTACGGGAGCTTCAAAAACACGATTTGCATGATGAGGGGACCATCTCCTTGGTGTCCGTGGAGGAGAAAAAATGAAGGGCAGGGGTGCGGACAAGTTTGAAAAGTATCTGATGGATCTCTTTCTCCATAAACGCTCCTCTTCCTTGCCGGCAGGCCTGTCGAAACACCTGGATGTATGTGACAGTTGCAGGAAACTGTTTGTTTCTCTGGCCTTGGCTGACAGGCAGATGGCCGAAGAGTGTGGCGCCAATGTACAAGTGTCAGCCTTCGAGAGTGAGGTGCTCTGGAAGAGTCTTTCTAATCGTTTGGACATTCATGCTGATGAACGTGACGGGATTTGGCCCTCCAGGCTGCAGATAACAGTATCAGTGGTGACCATGTTCTTGGTCATATTCTCCCTTTTCTTTTTTGACAAATGGAACTCTTTGGATTCATCCGCAACACAGGGAGTTGTCGCCAGGGGCGTCAGCTCGTCCCCCATGGTTCAACTGTATTGCATGGATTCTTCTGGATCCGAACCCAGGCTGCTTGAAGCGGACAAGGCTGCATGCGGAATTAGAGATACCCTGGCGTTTGCCTACATGAATCCACATGGAAAATTCTCTGGAGTGGCGTTATTTGCTCTGGATTCCCAAAATAGACCGGTCTGGTATCTCCCTGATCCCATCCACTCCAGCGCTGTATCAATACATGCAACTTCGAGGTTCGAAGCAATTCCCAAGATCGTGAGATTGGCTGTAAACCACAAACCAGGTCATTACTCTCTATATTACATGTTTACGCCCCATCCGCTGGATTTTGATGAACTCAAGCGAGTTGTGCAAGACATTTCAAAGGGCAAGTTGTCTCCTACAGGTGCGTTCATTCGCAAAGTGGAGTTGGCAGTGGAGGAGCAACGATGAGATCTTCGATTGTCCTGGCCATTTTTTTCATATTGCTTCCTTCAGCAGGAGTCAGGGCGAGGACAGTGAGACACGTGTTGATAGTTGCCAACAACACCGATGCCACCGGGGATCTGACCCCTCTTCGGTATGCCGATGACGATGGAGCCAGGTATTTTGAGATGTTCTCTTCCATGGGGGCCAGGGTCGAACTGCTCACCACCATGGACTCAGAGACGCAGGATTTGTTTCCATCCCTGGTGGGCAAAACCAGAGCCCCTACAAAAAAGAGACTGTTTTCGACTCTCGGGCGAATATTCGATTTGATAAGGCAGGACAAGGCCGAGGGCATGTCCGTGGAGTTTTTTTTCGTGTTTACGGGACACGGAGTGATGCGAGATGGAAAAGGGGGCCTGGTTCTTTCAGATGGAGTGCTGGACAGGGATGAGCTTCTCAGGCGAGTGGTCGAGGCGTCTCCTGCGGACTTCAACCATGTGATTATAGATGCCTGTCATGCATATTTTGCTGTGATGCAACGTGGATGGCGGGATGATGCTGGCAGCGAAGAGCAACTGGAGTCATTTCGTGGATTCCTGCAGAAAAACACCGGTAGTGTCTATCCCACGACGGGCTTTATCCTCTCTACCGCCGGCACCGCCGAAGTGCACGAGTGGGAAAAATACCGGGGAGGCGTGTTCAGCTACGAACTGCGCTCGGGACTGCTGGGCCCTGCTGATGTCGATGACGATGGCAAGGTGACTTACAGGGAACTGCAAGCCTTTTTGGTGGCCGCAAACGCGGGAGTGACAAATCCCAAAGCCAAGTTGAATGTTTTTGTCAACCCTCCTGCCCAGAATATTGGCCGACCGATTGTGAATCTGGCTGATGGAAGCATCAAGCATTTTCTTACATTTTCTTCTGAAACCAGTGGTCATTTTGTTGTCGAGGACTCGCGAGGCATGAGTTACGCCGAATGGAACCAGGCACCGGACCACCAGGCAAGGCTTGCGTTGCTGTATGCACCGGTGCGAACCGAGCCGAGGTACTTCATCAGGAGAGGTGACGAGGAACTCTCTGTCCGACTCGATTCGCCGGGAACAAAGGAGAACCTGATAGCTTTTGACGAGAAATTGTTCAGGCCCTTGCGTGATCGCAGCCGATCTAGTGTAGTCGAGTCCTATAGAAAAGATCTGTTTTCTGTGCCTTATGGGCGTGCATTTTACGATGGATTTTCAGCCGCCGGGCAGCCCCTTGAGCAAATACAAAAGATGGCCGACCGAGGTGCTCGGCGAAATAGTTTTTCTTTGGGCTACCTCTTGTCCGGTGCCATGCTTGATTCAGGAGAACTCTCCCATGGTGTTCGTCTTGGATATAGCTGGTTGGCGACGCAACATTCCAGGCTTGCAATTCAGGTCGATTGGCGTGGGTATGATGCTGGACGTGAAGCAAACGCTCACAGTGTAAACGAGTTTTCGTTATCCTTGGGCGCAGGCGCCATCATCCATCCATGGAATAAGTGGTCGTTTCATTTGGATGCCTTGGTGGGAAATCACTTCATCCTGTATCGAAGGGGAAAACCAGGAGTAGATCCCGACAAGACTAAAGACGCCGATGATCTCCTCGCCCCTGCCTTTAACCTGGTGGCAGGAGCAAGGTTTGAACCCACGTCATTTTTGTTCGTTCAGATCAGTGCTGGCCTGAGTGTAGTTTTATCTGACGTAGAGGACAAACAGGAGTTTTATATTATGCCGGAATTTATGCTCGAAGCTGGTTGGCTCCTTTGAACATGACTGGAGGTCATGATGACGAAAACTAGATTGCTCTATTGGTTTTTTTCTGTCTTGTTCGTCGGATCATGTATGAGCGCCTGCGATTCCAGCGCGGCCAACTCCGATTCTGATGGGGATGGAATCGTCAACGGAGACGACAACTGTCCATCGCTTGCCAACCCAGAACAGGTCGATACCGATTCGGACGGGGTGGGCGACGCCTGTGATAGCTGTCCCACCGTGGCAGATGCCGAGCAGAAGGACACGGACGAAGATGGCATAGGCGACGCATGTGATGTGTGTCCTGATGTGGCGGATGCAGACCAGGCTGATTCGGATTCGGATGGAGTGGGAGACGCCTGTGACAACTGTCCGGATAGGGCAAACCCCGACCAGGCTGATTCCGATGGAGATGGGATAGGTGATGCATGCAAGAACACGGCCTTCAGG
>JALVPF010000052.1 GCA_027031935.1 Myxococcales bacterium
ATTATCCATACGAGAAGATCCGAGATGGCTTGTGCTGGTATGGTCTTCCATTTCCCGTAGAAATAGCCCACAGCGATGATTGAAAACACCGGAAGGACAGTCCCGATGATAGTGCTCCATGTTTGCAAAAGAAATAAACTCCTTTTTCAGGTCTTCAGATGGGTTTCTCATGCTCCAGGATGCTTGTCAATGTACGCTTCGTGATGTTATGGTCCATTGAAACAAGGATGATGAATTTTGAGTGGCTTGTTCGAACAGAACAGTAAGATCGGCGATTACACGCTCCTGCGAAAGTTGGCCACAGGAGGAATGGGGGAGATCTGGTTAGCTGAGCGCAAGGGGATCTCAGGGTTTTCCAAAAGAGTGGTGATCAAGACCATCCTGGAATGCTTTGCCGATGAACCCAGTCTTGTAGACATGTTTCTGCAGGAGGGCCGGATCGCAGCTGGGTTGAACCATCCAAATATCGCACAGACTTACGATCTGGGACAGGTGGGCCGGACCTATTACATGGCAATGGAATATGTCAACGGTCGCGATTTGAGAAATATTCTTCTCGCCAACGTAAAGAAGAAACAACTCGTCCCCTTGAATCTTGTGTTGAGAATCGCCGCCGAGACATGCGAGGGACTTTATCACGCACACACCTGGCATACTCCAGACGGACAACATGCGGGAATAATACATAGGGATATCAGCCCCCAGAACATACTCGTGACCTTTGAGGGAAAGGTGAAAATAATCGACTTCGGAATCGCCAAGGCTGCTCAGAGTGCATCTCGTACTCGCTCGGGTGTTCTGAAGGGAAAATACGCATACATGTCTCCTGAGCAGGTTCGTGGCAAACAGCTGGACCCGCGTTCGGATTTGTTTTCCCTGGGAGTCGTGCTTTACGAGATGCTGACTGCAAGGAGGTTGTTCAAGCGAGACAGCGAGCTGTCCACCCTGGATGCCGTACTCGAATCAGAGGTCCCTTCTCCAAAGAGATTCGACGTAACCGTGCCCAAGGAAGTGGAGGACGTACTTTTCAAGGCTCTGGCCAGAAATCCCGAAGACAGGTTCCAGGATGCAAGGCAGATGCAGTTGGCCTTGGAGGAGGTGATGATCAGCTGCAAGCTCCCTGCATCCTCTGCACACCTTGCAGCATACATGGATGAAATATTTCACGACTCCTTGCAGTATGAGCAGGAGTTGGAGCAGATGACGAACAGTAATCTCATGAGCATGATGGAGAGACTCCCAAGTGCTTCTGGACCTGGTCCAAAGATGGAGCGTACGAAACCTTTTGCCCCAGGCATGTCAATCGAAGAACCTGAAATCAGCGAAAAACGGGAACTGACTCGTAACCTGTTGCCAAGCGTTTCATCCGGGCAAATCCATAGAGGAGGAAAAACAACCTGGCACTGGGCAGTCATAGGGCTTTTGGCCATGATCCTTGGTGTGGCTAGCTGGTTGTTGGTAAAGACACTGGCCAATCCCAACACCCGCGTTGAGATAGTTGATGCAGGAAAAACCACGAAGGAGGCTGAGGGGCTTTCTATCAAGACAAGGCAGGATGCCAAGGTTCAACAGACACAAGCTCATGTTGATTCTTCGATGGATGCCGGTACGAAGCTTCCAAAGACAGACGAAAAGAAAACCGAGGGTGATTTAGCGCTGGGCTTGAATCTGTCTGACAAGCCAGATGACAACAAGGCCCATGGAAAGACAAAGAGGCCAAGCTATGGTTGGGTCAGCATCAGCACAGCCCCTTCGGCAACAATCTACAAGGGTGGTAAAATACTGGGTGTTGGGTCCGTAAAAAAATTGAAGCTCAGACCAGGTCGACACAAGCTGCTGGCAAAACTGCCCAATGGTGCTCAGAAGGTGTTTCATGTGAAGGTGGTCGCTGGAAAGACCGCCAGCACTTCAGTGAAGTTTGTCAAAGGAAAGCTCAGGATTGTGGTACACCCCTGGGCAGACGTGTGGGTGGATGGAAAATCAGCTGGTCAAACCCCCATGGGGGCATTGGAGCTCATGGAGGGCCCTCATAAGGTACAACTCAAGAACGCCACTTTGGGAAAAGATATTCAAAAGACGGTCTTCGTTAAACCAGGCAAAGAAACCAGCCTTCGTATGGACTGGCGTTAGCTTCACCAAGTCGAGGTTTCACCTTACTGAAAAAGCTTCTACTGCATGAGCATTGCTTCAGGTGTCACCTATACATTACGTTTATATCGAATATGTAATGCCTGGGCTACTGTCGATTGTTGACTCAAATGTCAACTGTGTGGAAACTTAGTGTTTTTGGGGTGTTTTTTTTGGCATGAGTCTTGCTATAACCCAGGGCAAGGAGGATTTAGCCATGAAATCTGCTTCATTCACAAGGTTTGACCTTTTGTTGGCTTTGTTCGCGGCAGTCTTGTTTTCCTTTGGTTGTGGCCAGGCAATGGACAATAGCGCTGACAATCCATTTTTGGATGATTTTTCAGACGAGGGGAAAGAAGACACTGGTTGGATCACTGTTGTGGATGCTCCTGAAGTCGAGATAACTCTCGAAGGCGATATCAAGACTCCTGGCAGGTGGCAGGCGCAGATGGGACCTACGGATCAGTCACAATTTGCTTTGACCTACCTGAGAAAACATTACAATCTGTACATGGAATCTCAGTTTGTAGTGCCTGACCACAAAAGGAAGATACAGTGGTTGATAGATGATGAATGGGTCGATGCAGAGCAAGTTTCGACGAGTGTCCCCTTCGATAAATTGAACCATTACAGAATAACAGGTGTAAACGCCATCATGTACAAGCCCAAGAACGATGCGGCAGCAGTGGGCAAAGTCTATGATGCCATTGTTCCTTTGTATCCATATTTCATCTTAACCAACCATGGTGGTACCTGTGCCACCAACACCACCCATGCGATTTGGGATGATGATTACTGGTATTTCTGGGATCCGGAACGAAGCTCATGTACGCTGGAAAAAGCCACGGTTACCGCCACCATCACCAAGAAGATCGATACGGTCGAAGATCGTTATCCTGAATATGACAAGCTGGTGGAAGACGGAAAGGTGACTGCGGTGGTATTTTTTGGGCGCTTTGATTCCGGTGTGCCCATAGAGAAAGACAAGGGATATCACTCCATGCAGACCTTCAAACACCAGCTGGAATCTGCGGGATTTGAAGAGGGCAGCTCTCCTGATGGCCTGATTCGTTATACACAGATGCGAGGTGATTTGGAGCTGATAGTGGACATAGCTAGTCCTGCCCAGTTTTCCGGCCTGGACGATTTCGACAACGCAGGAGTATTCGACCAGGCTGTCAAGACTCATGAGATCGTGGTCTACAACGGACACTCGATTCTTGGAACCAGTAATTTCTGGGCGAGAGATGGCATCTACCCAGACTACTATCAGTTGTTTTTCTTCAATGGCTGCCTCGGTTATGAATATTATGTGGGCGCAATCATGGATGGAAAGGGTAGTTGGGACAAGGTGGATGTCATCTCCAATATAAAGGAAACTCCATCTTCTCCGGCACCAAAAGTGATAGCAGCTTTCCTGGCTTCGGTGTTCCAGGGTGCAGAGACCGGTGGACAGATTACGTACAATCAGGTGCTGACCGCCATGAACAAGCGAACCTTCAATTCATGCTACGGAATTTCAGGTGCGCGTAACAACTGTTTTTCCCCAAATGGGAGCCTTTGCGAGGAAGCTGAACCCGAGATCAAGACCTATTCCAGCGGGCACACCATGGATATCCCCGACAATGACGCGGCAGGTATCACCAGCACCATAGAGGTGGACGACTCAGTAAGCATCGCGCAAGTGAAAGTGCATGCCAAGATAGAGCATAGCTGGTTAGGTGACCTTGTCATCACCCTGGAGCATGAAGGAACGGTGGTAGCCTTGTGGACTGATATCGACAATTATTATGGAACCACCTTTAATGAAGAGATCTCACTGGATGATTTCGACGGAATGCAATCCGATGGTGACTGGAATTTGAAGCTGGTTGATACGGCCGAGAGTGACACAGGGACATTGCAGCAGTGGAGCTTGACAGTGGTCCCAGAGAAATAAAGCTCTATTTCTTTACCCGGCCGGAATTTACCCGACTTTTGAACCTGGACAAGAGATCCGCCATCCTTTGCATTCCATGGGGCCTTACGTTTCCCTTGGGTGTGGAGTATTCCAGCCGACGATTGGAATCGGTGGAAAGCAAATCATGCGGGCTTATGCCAGCGCTGTCCGACACGAATTTTACAAAGTCGTCGATTTCGTCATCCTTCAGCAGCAGTTCGTCAAGCAGTGAGTAGAAACCCTGTGGGCCCATCATCTTTTTGTACGAACTCAATTCAGGTGACCCTTGGAGTTTTTGCCTGATGTAGTCAGCGTTGATTTTGAGGGGCTCCATGGATGCCACCAGGATTCCTTGATGTCCTCCGAAGTAAAGTGCCACATGGGGAAAGATGCTCTTGATGGTCCAGAGAATGGATGCAACATCGGCAGGGCTGATGTGGTGCAATTGAATCCACTGCTGCAAGACTCCATTGGGCAGGAGATGGTCCCTGACCAGCCCGTAGAATTCCTTATTGTACAGGTTTGCAGCACCTGCAAACCAGATACTCGATATTTCGATGGATACAAGGTCATATTTTTTCTTCCCCAAAAGGAGAAAGTTTCTTCCGTCACTTATATGCAGGCTGGTTCGCGGATCGTCGAGGACATGACCGTTTACATGGGAAAAATATTTACGTGCAAAATAGGCTATGTCTGCCGATAGTTCAGCAATGTCCAGGGATTTGAACCCGGCAGCAAGCAACACCCCGCCGGTCACTCCGGTGCCAAGGCCAATGAGCAATGCCTTGTTTCTGTTTTCGCAATGCAGCAGGGGGTAAAAAGCAAATCTGCACTGAGCGAGCATCTCATCGTGATCATCGCCTTGAAATTTTCCGTTTGTGAGCATGGTGGTGACAGTTGAGGCATTTTTGTTTGAGCGAGCGATGGATGAAATGCCTCCGTCCACACTCTCCCTGTACTCCACGGTATTTCCGTAAGATTGATAGGTGAAATAGACATTGGTTCCCGCAGTCAGTGTGCTCATGTTCCAACCGCCTTGCAAACTGACTATTGCAAGACCTGCAAGGATGCCGCCCCCAACCCAGAGCCACTTGGATTTCCTGCTTTCCCAAAGCAGCAGCACAGCACCTAGAACGATTGCAGCCATGCCCAGAAGCTGAATCGTCCTGTAGCTCCCAAAGTATGGAAGAAGTACCAGCCCTACAATCGTTGCTCCCAAAATGTCTCCCAGGGTATTGCTGAAAGACACCATACCCACATGTCTTCCAAGAGAATCTATATTCTGGGTGGACAGGGAAACCATCTGTGGGAATATCATTCCGATTATTACCGTGGGCACAATCATCATACCGACACAAACGCTGAACCTGATGAATTCTCTTTGTGCGAAGGTACCTGCAAAGTCCACCCGGGAATAGAGCCCAAAAAATGGTGGTATCCTGTCCCAGAGGGGAAGAAGGAGCAAGACCACGATTCCCAAAAATAAGATGCTTGAAGCCAGCAAAGGCCTCCGAAGTGATCCAGAAAGTTTCATATGACCGATAAGCTTGGAACCTGTCCCAAGACCGATCAGAAAAGCAAATAGCATCAGACCGAACGCGTATATACTGTTACCAGCTACCACCGCCAGGAGGTGGACGTACAGGATTTCCAGTCCAAAAGTGGTGAATCCAACTATTCCAGCGGTGACGATTAGAGCAATTCCGTAGGAACCTCCAAAATTCATGGGAGTCATGTCCTGTCGCGGTGAAGACAAAGGAATTTTTCTGTTATGTTTCGACAGCCAAAGTCCGGCACCTGCAATGGAAAAATTTATTATGGTCGTAAACCGCAGGGCCCCATCAATACCCAAGGTTGAGATGAGCCAGTAAGTTGCGAATATGGTTCCGCATGCAGCACCGAGGGTATTGGCAGAGTACAGAAAGGCGATGTTTCTTTTGACCATTCCCATCTCATCCGTCGCGTGCTTTGCCAAAAGAGGCATGGTGGTACCCATGAACAATGCTGGAATCACAACGACCAGTGCCCCGCAAAGAACCTGGATCAATTCGGTGGATGTTGAAGATAAACTGGAATCCTGCACCAGGGCCAGGTAGAGATGGTTGGCAAGATCAAACAGCCAAGGTGAAAACAGGCACAGGATTCCCACAAATCCTTCAACGATAGCGTAGTAGCGCAGGGGGTGCTTGACTCGATCGGAAAGCCTGCCTCCCAAAGCGGCACCCAGGGCAAGCCCGGCCATGTAGACCGCCAGAACGGTGGTCGTGGATTTTGCTGTGGAGCCAAATATCAGTGCCAGCTCACGTTCGAATATGACCTCGTAGATAAGGCCAGTGACCCCGGAAAAAAAGAACAACGCGAGAACACGATTGAGTGCCATTTGCGCCTTGGGTCTTCCGGCATTGGATTTTTCAGCCTCTTTGTTTTGTGATTCGGGTAATTCCGAAAGTTTTGCCAGCCTGATGGAACTTCTTGCGCTTATGACTGAAAGCACAGCCCAGAATCCAAGGATGGAATAAATGGACGAGACTTGGCTATTGCCCAGAAGGCTCAGACCAAATCCCAGAGCAGGGGTGGCAAGGATAACAATTCCCAGGTGTGTCCACATAAACCGGTTCAATGGTCTGTTTGTCAGGTAAACTGAAGCAAGTGACCAGACCATGGCTGCCAGGCTTGGAACGAAGAGCATGTCCACAAGGTAGTATCTTCCTGCCAGCAAACCTGAGGCAGTAACCCCCATTCCCAACGCCAACAGTCCCCAAAAGAAGAGTCTTTTTGTTTTTAGCCCGGTCCAGGCTGCCACAAGGGCCAAGCTGATCCACAGTACGGGTAAAGGGGGTGCTGCATCTCTTGGGATGGGCTCTCGCACAGCAACGGAGGAGAGATCTTCAGAATCCTGAGACTGTATGGATTGCGTCTGCACCTGTTGTGCACGGGACTGTGCAAATGCCGAAGGGCCAAGGGTGGGAGAGATGAAATTCATGGTCCATGAGAGCATTGTCCCCAAAACGATGGCGGTAAGGGCGGTGCGCAGGGTTCTTGATGCACCAGGTGAGTCGGTCCTCTTGAGCAGTAAAAAAAAAAGTACTGTCACTACCAACGCTGCGGCTAGCACTTGTCCCGTTACAAGCAGAGGGCCGGAGTTTGTCCAGAACTGGGTTGTGAAAAGTTTCGCATCCATGGCTGCGTGGATCGGGTCTGCAACGTTAGGAGCAAGCAGGGTTACCACAACGACTGCTCCCGCCGTATTCAAGAGTACCAGTGGCAAGACAAGGACATCTTGGATGGAGAACTCAAGTTGAACTTTTATTTTTTTTATTATCAGTAAGGTTACAGCCAGAATTGAGCAGAAGATGATTCCCGAGAGCATGAATGGCTCATGAACTACTGAAT
>JALVPF010000053.1 GCA_027031935.1 Myxococcales bacterium
CAGGGGAGCGGCAAAGAAGCTTACGGACAGGCAGGTGCCTCTGATGGGGGTACTGGGCGCTTTTGTGTTTGCAGCACAGATGGTCAATTTTCCAATCCCTGGTGGCACCTCAGGCCACCTCATTGGAGGCGTTTTGCTCGCGGTCGTCTTGGGGCCTGGCATCAGCTCGGTGGTAATGTTTTGTGTTTTTTTGGTCCAGGCGCTGTTGTTCCAGGATGGTGGTCTTACGGTTCTAGGTGCAAATTTCATCAACATGGGGCTCATGGGTACCATCTTCGGATGGATGGTCTACCGGGCCATTTCCGGCAAGTCCACTGGCCACAGGATGTACCTGGCGATTTTCTTGGCAGCATGGAGTGCGGTGGAGCTGGGCTCCTTGCTGACAGGATTCGAGCTTTGGCTCTCTGGAACCGCTCCTTTGGTGCCTGTGCTCATCGCCATGGGTTCGGTTCATGCCCTGATCGGAATTGGCGAGGGCTTGATCTCCCTTGCTGCAGTGAGGTTTTTGCTGGCTGCACGTCCTGATTTGCTGGAGGGCCAAAAGTGAAACGGCTTTTTTTGAGTTTACTGTTGTTGGCCCTTGCCACTGGTGGTGGCCTGTCGCTGCTCGCGTCCCAGGCGCCCGATGGGCTGGAGCACACCATGGCCAAGATGGGGGCACATGAGGGTAAGGCTGTTGTGAATTCACCCATGCCTGATTACGAAGTACCCATGATTCGAAACAAGTGGGCAAGAAAGGCTCTGGCCGGTGCCAGTGGGACTTTGGCGGTCCTGGGGCTGACTCTGGCCATTGGATGGACTTTGCGAAAGGCCAAGAATCGGGGAAAAAAACGTGCATCATAGGACGGTGGAACAACTTGCTGCCGGC
This sequence comes from Myxococcales bacterium, assembly GCA_027031935.1. GTDB lineage: Bacteria > Myxococcota > B64-G9 > B64-G9 > B64-G9 > JALVPF01. The sequence continues at coordinate 869 of JALVPF010000053.1, forward strand.
GATTCTGTGGTACACAGGCTCGATCCACGAGCCAAGCTTGTGGCAACGCTCTTGTTTGTCGTGCTGTGTGCAGCCATGCCTTCGTGGCCTCCCGGCAGATTTGTCCCTCTGGTACTGCTGGTGCTGGCAGCCATAAGCGCAGCAAGACTGCCATGGACCTTTGTGCTTGGTCGCACGCTGATGGTACTCCCCTTTGTAGGAGTCCTGGCTGTTTTCCTGCCCTTTACAAGGGGACATACCCTCTTGTGGTCCTGGCATTGGGCTGGAATTGGAATATACGCAGAGGGGCTGCACATGGCGGTCGGAATCCTGCTAAAGGGTGTCATCGCCATATTGGCCACGAGTTGGTTGGTGTTCAGTACTCCTTTCAACAACTTGATGTTGGCCATGCGTTGGATGGGCGCACCAAAGGTGGTGGTTGCAGTGCTCGGCTTCTTGTTCAGGTACCTGGATCTTATGGCGGATGAAGGGATGAGGGTTGCAAGGGCCAGGAAGGCTCGAACTCCGGGGCGCATCAGGCGATGGAGGAGTCGTTCCACAGGGGGAATGGTAGGCCGCTTGTTGCTTCGAACCCTGGATCGGGCAGAGAGGGTTCACAGGGCCATGGTGGCCAGGGGCTATGATGGTGAGGTTCGAGTGCTGAGCCCCTTGAGATTTGGAAGATCGGATCTGATTTTTTTCTTTTTGTTCGCGATGGTCTTTGGTTTGGCAGCTTATGTGGGGATCGAATGGAGAGCCTGGTTTTGAACTGCAAAAAAACAGTCGTGCAGGTACGAGACCTTGCTTTTGACTACCATGGAACGCAAGCTCTTCGGGGTGTGTCCTTTCGTATAGAGCACGGGGAGAGGGTGGGCCTCATTGGACCAAATGGGGCCGGAAAATCCACCTTGCTGCTTCACCTGAACGGATTACTGGTAGGCAAAGGCGAACTGGAGATTGACGGCAGGGTTCTGGAAAAAAAAGATATGGATCGGGTCAGAGAAAAAGTGGGCCTGGTTTTTTCCGATCCGGAAGACCAGCTTTTCATGCCGACCCTTTTGGAGGATGTAGCCTTTGGGCCCTTGAACATGGGGCTTGATCATGAGAAGGCCATGGATCGAGCCAAAGCTGCCTTGGAACAGATGAGACTGGGTGATTTCAAGGAACGTTCTTCTCATCACCTGTCAGATGGAGAGAGAAGAAAGGCTGCCATTTGTACTGTCCTTTCCATGCAGCCTTCTGTGTGGGCCCTGGATGAGCCAGCCGCCAACCTCGACCCCAGGTCCAGGCGGGAGCTCATCGAGCTTCTGAAAAATCTTCCCGGTACTGTAATAGTAGCTTCTCATGATTTGGACATGGTGGCGCAGGTGTGTAATCGTTGTATCGTGATGGATGCCGGTCAGGTGGTGGCAGACGGGCCTGGTGAGAAGATACTGAGTGACTCCAGATTGATGGAACTTCACGGTCTTGAAGTCCCTCTAAGGATAGAGCTGGATCAGTGCCGAAAAGGCAAGGAGCAAGACGAGTGATTTTTTTCAATTGTTTGGTGTTTTCTGTTGGCCTGATACCTTTTGCTGCTGTCTCGACCGAAGTGGATAATTCAGCTGAAAAGAGCCAGCTGCTTGAAAAAACGCGAGAAAAGGAAAATCCTGCCTGCAAATCCGATGACAGCGAGGTTCAGCAGAGATTGAGTGAGGCGAGGAAGCTGTTGAAAAGCTCCAGGGCATCTGATGCGTCGGCCGTGCTGGAGGCCATGCTCAAGGACAATCCTGACAACACGGAGGCCAGGATGTTGCTGGGCCACACCTACCTGAAACAGAAAAAATACCAACATGCCCTGAACGCCTTTTCGTCCATTCTCTTGAAAAACCGAAAGAACCCCGAGGCATGTTCCGGCCGCGCCCTGGCTTTGGTGGGGCTTGCAGATGTTCCAAAGGCGATCATCTGGGCAAAGAAGGCGGTGGAACTTGCCCCGGACGACTTGCACGCATGGGAGATCCTGGGCCAGGTGTATCTGACCGAAAACTACCTGGATGCTCCACGTGCCGAGGCAGCATACAGGCAGATGTTGTTGCTGGATGGCAAAAACAGAAAAGCCAGACTCATGTTGGCAAAGGCCTTGAGCTACCAGAAAAAGGTCGACGAGGCCATAGTGCTGCTGAAGCAACTGGTGGATGAATCCCCAAATGACACTGAAGCCGGCATCAAATTGGCCGAGTCCTACTACGCGACGAGAAAACTCTCGAAAGCAGAGGCTGTACTCAAGGCCATCCTGAAATCGGACAAAGACAACGCCAAGGCAAAAGCCCTTTTGGAGGCCATAGCCTCCAGGCGATCCTATCAGTTCTGGGTTCCGGTCTTGGTAGGGATTTTTGTGCCTCTGCTGTATTTTCTCATAAGACGCATGAGAAAGGGCAGAATCGTTCAGGGCTGAGATCTTCCGGTACTCCAAAATACGAGTGCTAAGACAGACAGCAGGGCCAAGAGTACGGGCCATGGTCCAAAGCTCTTGGTTGGACTGCTGGAGCACCCTTCGTCCATGGCACAGCCAGGTTCGATACTGTCATCCGTCACCCTGGTGCAGGTTCCTTCGGAGCCTGGAAGGTTACAGGCCTCGCACGGGCTGCCGCACGCATAGTCACAGCACACCCCGTCCGCACAAAAGCCGGAGAGACATTCCAGATCATCGGAACAGGATTCGCCCTGCATTGTGGTCGCAGAGATGAAGGCATTGATCCAGTCTTCGTAGCGGTCGACCTTTACGCTGCATCCGAAGTGCATGCAGTTTCTATCTCCGTAGGATGTCACCCCTACTACGTATTCGTGGTTGTCGCGGAACATGAAAGAGGGCCCGCCGGAATCGCCGCTGCACGGACCTCCTGTGTCGGTCTGGTCGTAACAGATTGTCCGCTCCTTGTTTGAAAACCCTAAGCCGGCGCAGCTTTCCGCTTCGTCGCACACGTGGCTCAGTTCGGTTTTCACCGTGAGTTTTTCGGTGAACTGTCCTGTCTCTGTAACGCCATATCCGGTAAACTGCAGTATCTTTCCTTCGTCTTCCGAGGTCAGTGCCAGGGATGCAGGCAATGGTGGAATTGGGTCTGCATCCACAGGAGAGCCTCCGGAAAAACGCATGAGGCAAAGATCCCCACGTCCCAATAAAGATGGATCATAGTCAGGGTGAATCCACAAGCTGGTCACTTTGCGGTGTATTGCGTCTTGGGCGTTGGGGCCAAAGAGAATCTCGAATCTGTCCTTGGGACGCTTATATGCACAGTGTGCTGCTGTGAGCACGACTCCAGGGGCGATCATGGTGCCCGAGCAAAAAGACCAGTAACGGTGATTGAAATAGACCGCCACAACGGCTTCGTGTGCCGGGTCTGTGTCAGGTGTGCCGTTGATGATGGGGTATGTGGCGTTTTGCATTTCCGTCTCTGTCTCGGGACCACAAGCTGCAAAAAGCGCTGCAAGGATTATCGCGAAAGTCAACCTCATGAAGCCTGCTCCTTTTTCCAATGGAAATTTACCTGGGACACTCTAAAGGAGAAATCAGGGTATTTCAAATCCAGATGGGTACGCCGGGTATTATCTGGCGGTTGACCAGTTCAAATGCGCATTTGCGTTCTGCTGTCAGCTCCCCAAGGGCCTTGCCCATTGGATCGTAAAGGCGAATACGTATGGATGCCAGCTTGGTGTTGGAGCACCAAAGAATGGAGCCGTTTGGATCCTCGTAGGTTACACCCAGTATGTCAGGGTTTGCGCAATTGATCTCACCCGTCATTCTCAGCTCTTTGTTTCTTGCTTCGAATGTCCAGCGGCCCAGAGAATTGGTGCTCTTGTTGCGAAGCAACATGTGCAATTTGTTGAAGCCATACCATCTTCCGCCAAAACGCAGGAAGAACAATTTCATGCTCGGGCTGGTTACGGGACCAAGCTTGACCCTGGCATCCAGGCCCTCCCACACCGCCTCCGGGTCCTGGTCAAATCCAAAGCAATGCCCCCAGGCCCATGTCTTGGCATGGTGTGTGCCCCACAGGTGCTCCTGCTGTCCCGGAGCCTTGTCCATGGTAAAGACCTTGCCATCCACGGTGAGAGTTCCGCTGAACACTGCGTCCACATGGGGACACAGGACCTTGGTCTTGGGTAGGGGAGCCGAGTACAATCTTTTGTTGGGGTAGTGATAAAGCAAGTCGGATGAGGACTGGAAGCGAAGGTCCCAGGCCAGCTCATGTCCGCGTTTTGGATCGTGTAGCTTACCTTTGCAACTTTTGTGATCCAGCATGGTACCTGCTATCTCCAGACGGAATCTGTTGTTGTCCCAGCGAAGCTGCTCTGCGGGAAAACTTTCTTTCAGCGCAAAATGACTTGCGGGATCCGACCCGTCGAAGTAGATACCCCAGACTTCCGCCTTGGGTGCACCGCAGCAGGCAGACGGGCTTGTAATGGTATAGCGCAGCCAGCATGCGTTTTTGGTCACTGGATCGTTGAATTTCAGAAAGTACACCTCGTAGAAGCCCTGCTTCTGCCCATCCCATCTGACAAGATTTGCTCGTTCCTTTTCGTCCATCACGGCTGACCCCCTGGCGGTTTCTGAGGACAATATACTTTACCTTAAATTTTCATGGTGGTGGGTAGGAATAATTGCTTTCGGATTGATTTTCCAAAATCTTCCGCACGATGGGGTTTCTATTTGCTTGACTACATGCTCTGTAGACGTAATCCTTTTCGAAAAACAGGAAAGAAAGGAACGAAGACATGAAGCATGATAAATGGGATGAATACCTGGTGGCAGAACACGAGATGATCGAGCGAGCCATGGACGTGATGAAAGCGGAACTCGGCAATCTTGCCGCCGGAAAACCTGTTCCTTTGAAGTTGCAGAGGGCCGTGGATTTCTTGTTGCAGTTCGGCGACAAGATGCACAACACCAAAGAAGAGCGCTTCCTGTTTCCTCTCATGGAAGAGAAGGGAATACCCGTAGAGGGAGGTCCCATAGCAGTCATGCTCGCAGAGCACCAGGCAGAGCGTGAGCTGCTGGGCCGCATGCAGCTTGCCATGTCCGACTTTGGAAATATCTCCGATGATGAGATCAAGAATTTTGTACACGACGGGCTGGAATACCTGGATGTGCGCGCCAATCATATATGGAAAGAAAACGACGTGCTCTACGCCATGGGAAGAAAAGTCCTTTCAGATGGCGATAACAAAAGCCTCATCGAGTCTTTTCGCGGCATAGACTTGGATACCTATGGACCAAGGGCCGACGAGCTTTTCGAAAAGATGCTCGCGGAGGCAGAGCAGGGACAAGCCGCCACCACGAGCCTCATCAAGAACCTCAGCTACGAGCAGCTGGATGCCATCATGGAAACGCTTCCATTCGAGGTAACGTTCGTGGACGCAGACGATGCGGTCGCCTATTTCAATCGCCTGGACAAGGAGAAGATCTTTGTTCGGACCAGATCGGTCATAGGACGCAAGGTGCAGATGTGTCACCCTGCACAGAGCGTGGACAAGGTCTCGAAGATCGTCACTGGCTTCAAGGACGGGACCATGGAAAACGCCGACTTCTGGATCGACTTCAAGGGAGACAAGGTCTTGATCCGTTACTTCCCGGTAAGAGACTCCGAGGGGAAATACATGGGCGTGCTGGAAGTCACGCAGAACATAGGCTGGATACAGTCCATCGAGGGCGAAAAGCGACTGGTAGACTGAGTTTCAGATCTGGCTCTATCACGAGCTGTTGCGAGATTCTCTTCTTTTTGCCAGGCTCATGAGTGGGCATGGCCGCCGAAGCATCCCTGGCATACGGGCTTTCCGTCCTTAATGCGGGCAGCGTTTTCGAACACGAGTTCACCGCATTGAGCACAGGCCACCGTGTCGAAGCAACCCTTGGTCTTTTCCCTTTGCAGGGTAAAGACTTCGCTGACATCCAGGGCCTGGGTCAGGTCCAGATTCAGCACATTGTCCAAGAGCGGCTTGAGCAGTTGTGGGTCCACATCCTGCGGCGGCACGCCCTTCTTGCGCTGTTGCACAAATGGCGACTGCAGCATTTTCTCGAAAAACCCCGGCTTGAGCGAAATTCTGACTGCGCGATCAGTCTTTGTGTCCACAAGGGTGAAAGCCATCTTGTTCCAGTAGCGCTTTTCTATGTTTGACTTGCCGTAAGTACAACCTGTGGCTGTCATGATACCGTCTAAGAAACAGCCTGCGGCGTGGCCCTTTCCCGTCTCTGATATCACAAAGAGTTCCTTGTCCTGTGCGCGTTCCACATTCAGTATCTCCATGGCCTTGAGCCCGCAACGAAGGCCCAAGGGCATGGCTGGGCAGCGGTGTCCGTGGAAGGCGATACCAACTTCCAGGAGTTTTTCCAGTTTTTCATTCATGACGCTCTCCTTTTTAGGCGCTATAAGATGGCGAAAAGAGAATATGCACGCTTGGCCATATTGTCAAGCACAGAGGTGTTTTGTCGAAGATAGCTGGTTGATTGTCATTTCCGGGAATTGTATAAGGAGCCGTAGGATTTTCTCCGACGTTTTCTTCCCCCCTGTGATTGCAGCC
>JALVPF010000054.1 GCA_027031935.1 Myxococcales bacterium
TTTGTGTTCTTTGAATAATTCACCATCAAAGGCTGTCTCGATCATCCCCGCCAATCCAGCGGAAATCATCAAGGCTGCCTGGTCCGGGTGGGTCACGTCAAAAATTTCCGAATCATTTCCTTCCTCGATAACTTCTTGAATCAGGTCCCTGATTCTTTTTCTTGCAGCCTCAGCGTCTTTTGCGATGTCCGGATAAACCACTGCATGTTCCATTCGATTCATGCCTGGCAGATTCGCCAATCTGTTTGCATACTGCAGCAATGTTGTCACTATAGCTTTGAGCTTTGATTCTGGTCCGTTCGCCTTGCCTATCTCGATATCGATCTTTTCGGAGATTTCGGCGATCTCCATCCTCACAACCGCCCTTACCAACTCTCGTTTGTTCTTGAAATAGTAGTAAAGAGAAGGAATCGCCAAGCCCGCCTTTTTAGCCACGTCGTCAAGTGTGAGTTTACGTATACCGTAAATTTCCAAAACAGACCTGGCTGCCTTGAGTACCTGTTCTCGTTTTTCATCTTTTTTTTGCATGGCTGATCATTATTCGAAAATTAGAAAAAGTTTTTCGAATAATAGATAGAATTGTTTTCTTGTCAAGGGAAAAGTCAGAAAGACTCAGAGTAAGGAACTTGGAGAAGTAACTTTGAAAAAAAGTCTCGTTTTGATATCTGTAGCTCATGAGAACAATAAGAATTTTTATAATCATCCACTGCATTATACTGGCGCTATGGTCTTTGGGGTGTTCTGAGAAAAAGCCGCCTAAAGGTGCTCTGAGTGTTCCCCAATGGCATGGTCAGTTGAAAATCGATGGAGTGCTCGATGAAGCGGGCTGGAAAAATGCCACGCAGATCACCTTGAGACGTTCTGATGGTGGTGCGGACGCCATGCAATCTACAGTCGTGTTGATCTCACGAAACGTAAAGGATCTCCTGCTGGCTTTCAGATGCAGGGACGAAGATGTTTTTTCCCCATATAAAAACCGGGATGATCCTCTCTATCTGCACGAAGCGGTTGAAGTTTTCTTGGACCCTGATGAGGATCAGAAAGATTACATGGAGTTTGAGGTAAGCCCTGCAGGGGTCAGATTTGACGCATCGTTTACGGGGCACAGGCAAGGCATGGACCTGGGCTTCAATCCTGCATCCCGGCTTGCTGTGAAGGTTGATGGCACCATGAACAAGAGAGACGACAAGGACCAGGGTTACGCCATAGAGTTCGCGATACCTTTTTCACAGATGGTTGGGAGGGGCCGCAGACCGCCTGCTGCGGGTGATTGCTGGAGAGCGAATTTCTTCAGGCTTGACAAGTCGCATAATCGCTTCGAGGCATCTTCGTGGAGACCCACCAGGGGGGATTTTCACGATCTGGCAGCTTTTGGCCAGATTTGTTTCTAGATCCTTGACTAATGCTGCATGACGATCCAAACCTGTGCTGGAATGGATGGTAGAGATATGCGGGGCGACCTTTTGGGCGCTGGTGAAAACGAAAAGAGATACCGCAGAAGGCGTCGGCGCAGGCAGCGTCTTGCCCGTTCAGTAAGGCACAATTTCGGCAGGGATACCATACTGATAGTGGGTCACCTGAAGGTGGGAAAGTCCACCTTGTTCTCCTGGCTGGTGGGAAAGAAACAGGTTCAGTTTACCTACCCGTCAACAGGAGTCGAGCTCTCTCAGGGCTTCTTGTCCACCGGAAAGTATAGAAAATTAGTCGATGCGCCAGGCATCATCTCCCTGAACGATCGTTCGGAGGACGCTTTTGTAATAAGAGACCTGCTGACCAGGAAGAGGGTGGGGGCGGTCCTGCTGGTGCTCGATGCCAAGAATCTCAAGCGAGGCTTGGCGCTCGCCGTGCATTTGGCTGAGTTCGAACTACCCCTGGTGGTGGCCTTGAATATGGTGGACGAGTCAGCCCAGAGGGGTTTGGAAGTGGATGTCAAGAGACTCTCAAACCTGCTTGGAGTGCCCGTGGTGGAGACGGTCGCGGTGGAGGGCCGTGGGTTGAGCCAACTCAAGCGAAAGATGGCCACACCCAGGCCCTTGCGCATCAACCTGGAATATCCGGATTATCTTTCCGGCCTGGCTTCGCATGTGGCATCTGTCCTGGAAGGTTACCCGCTTTCGGCAAGGGCCATGGCATACCAACTGGTCACTGGACTAAAGCGTGCTTACGAGGTCTTGGACGACCACGTGGATTTGGATGTTGCGGAGAAGCTGTCCGAAGAAATTCGGCAACAGAACGATTCGTGGAAAACCCAGCCGGACATCGCCATCACAAAGGTAGCAAACCGCCAGGCGCAGAATATTGTAAAAAAAGTGCTTAAGACTCAGGGTGACATCAGGACCAGGTTTGCTGACCGTATAGGAATCTGGACGAGGCGGCCAAGCACCGGGATCCCCATCGCCATAGTTACGCTTGTGGCAGTTTATGTATTTGTTGGTTGGCTTGGCGCAACCGTGTTGGTGGATCTTCTCGAAGGCAAACTCCTGGGCCAGGTGTTTATTCCATGGCTTCAGGGATGGGTGGATCTGATCCCTGAAAGTCATCTCTGGTTCAGGGAATTGATAACGGGGGATTTCGGGCTCGTCACAGTTGGAATAGCCTTGCCCCTTGGAATCGTCTTGCCGGTTTTGGCCACGTTCTTTTTCGCTTTTGCCGTCCTGGAAGATTCCGGTTACCTGCCGAGGATGTCGCTGCTGCTGGATCGTGCCATGAGACGAATTGGCCTCAATGGCAAAGGCCTGGTCCCCTTGGTCATGGGTTTGTCGTGCGTAACCATGGCGGTGTTGACCACAAGGATGCTGGATACAAAAAAGCAGCGCATAATCGCTACGCTGCTTTTGGTGTTGACGGCTCCATGTGCCCCATTGTTGGGTGTGATGATGGTTGTATTGGCAGACCTTGGTCTCGGCGCGACCATCCTGGTGTTTGGAATAATCTTCCTGCAGGTGATTATCGTAGGCATGGCGGCCAACTGGTTGTTGCCTGGCCGCAAACAGGACTTCATGCTGGAGTTGCCACCCTTACGTTTGCCCAAGTTGAAAAACAGCCTCTCGAAAACTGCTCACAGATTGTATTGGTTTCTCAAGGAGGCTATCCCGTATTTCATCATTGGAACCCTTGTGCTATACATCTTTCAACAGGTGGGATTCTTGGATGTCATACGCGATGCTTCCCGTCCGGTCTTGGTTAAATTTCTGGGATTGCCAAAGGAGAGCGCCGACCTGTTTCTCATGACCTTCGTTCGAAGGGAGGCGGGTGCAGCGCTTTTGGCTCAGCAGATGCAATCCGGTCTATATGACGGAGTTCAGGCCATGGTAGCCTTGGTGGTCATGACCATGATGATGCCGTGCGTCAATACCTTGCTGGTCATGTTCAAGGAGAGAGGAATAGCTGTCGGTTCTGCTCTGTTGGTCTTTGTAATGATATACGCACTATTACTTGGAGCACTGATGAACCTTGTGCTTAGAGCCATTGGAGTCGAGTTTTGAGTGAAAATAGAGATCACGTCGTAGACGAGCTGTTGGAAGCGGTCTGGACCTGTCGAGAGGATGGTCAGGTTACGGTGGATCATTGTCTTGAAAGGGCTCATGCCGAGGTGGGCATGAGCGAGCTTATAGCCGTACAGGACATGGGGCTGATCATAATAAAAAATCACTCGGTGGAGTTTACTGAAAAAGGTGTAAAGAGAGCAGAATCCATCATCAGACGTCACAGGTTGGCAGAGAGGCTCATGGTGGATGTCCTGGGCTTGACCAGCGAACAATCGGAAAAGATGGCCTGCGAGTTCGAACACGCCATCGTCCCCGAGGTCACCAACGGAATATGTACCCTGCTGGGGCATCCCAAGGAATGTCCCCATGGCAAGCCCATCCCTCCTGGAGAAGACTGCAAGTCAGGACGCATCGAGGTGACCAGCGCATTGAGACCCCTGAGTCAGGTTCCTTGTTCCGAGCGTCTGTTGCGGGTGGCATATTTGCGCACCAGCGATCATGACAGGCTGCATCAGCTGCTGTCGCTTGGCTTTAGTCCGGGAGTCGAGATAAGGGTCCACCAGAGAACCCCGGTCTTGGTGGTGCAGGTGGAGCAGAGCGAGTTCGCTCTGGATTACGAGGTGGCCGGAGATATCTACGTCTGGTTCGGGGAAGAGAACCATCGATGATCCGCTCCTGTGCATTGTCCATGGTAGCCATAGTGCTCATGGCGGGCCTTGACATAGGATGCGGAGGTAGTCTCAGGACTGTTTCCGATGATGTTTCAGGTCAATCCATTTATGACCTGCACCTCAGGGATATACATGGTAGAACAGTGGAGTTTTCCCAATACCGAAACAAGGTTTTGGTCATAGATCTTTTTACTACCTGGGCCCAGCCATCTGTGATTTCCATGCCCGGCTATAGTGCTCTATACAGAAAGTACAGGCAGCAGGGACTCCAGGTGCTTGGAATAGGCCTGGACAAGTTGGGTGCCGAGGTTCTGCTTCCTTTCGCTGACGGAATGCAGATTGATTTTCCCGTTTTGCTGGCGGACAGGAACATTCAGGATGGCAAGTCTGTGCTGGGAGAGATCAAGGTCATTCCCACACTGCTCGTATTCGACAGGTCAGGAAAACTGGCGTGGGTGTTTTTTGGCCTGGTCAAGGAACCTAAGCTCGCGAAAATCATAGAGAAGCTGTTGTAGCCGCAGCTTGTATCATGTGGCACAAGGTTTCCCTTGCAACCTCATGAACCTATGCTAGCATCATTTCAGGGGAGTGTAGGCTAGGAGAACAACATGGTAGACACCTTGATGCGTGGCGGACTGATGATGGTGCCAATCCTGCTAGGCTCGGTCCTGGCTCTGACCATCATCATAGAAAGACTTTGGGCTTTGCAGAAAAACATGATCGCTCCACGTCCTTTCATCAACAGGATGAAAGAGATGCTTACACAGGGGCAATATTCTGAAGCCCTGTCCGCCTGTCGGGAAAACAATACCCATATGGCGAGGGTCCTGGCTGCTGGACTGGAACAACAGTCGAGACCAAGGGCCGAAGTGGTCGAAGCGCTCGAGCTTGCAGGCCGGAAAGAGGCATCGAACCTGAGTCGTTGGGTGGGTGCCCTTGGTGCCATCGCTGCCTTGGAGCCTCTGATGGGTCTATTGGGAACCGTTTTGGGATTGATAAATTCATTCCAGGAGGTGGAAAAACTCAAGGTCGTAGGAAATCCGAGCGTGGTCGCCTCAGGTGTTTGGCAGGCACTGATAACCACTGCAGCCGGCCTCGTGATTGCCATACCCACTTACGCCATGTACAGATATTTTCGCTCCAGGATTTCACGCATGCTCATGGAGATGGAAGACAATGCTTTCCAGATGGTCCAGATGCTCACCAAGCACAAGGATGTGGGCACCGATGGAGATTTGAATTGAATTTTTCCGAAAAGCAGGATCTGGACGAGGAAGTGACCCTGGAACTGACCCCTTTGATCGACATGGTTTTCCAGTTGTTGATCTTCTTTCTCCTTACAACCACCTTTGCGGTCAATGTCAAGGAGGGTGGACTGGAACTGAATCTCCCCAGGGCAAAGTCATCCGAGATTCCTTCCATGGTAAGCCACCTGGTGGTTGCCTTGCTGAAAGATGGACGTATGGTGGTTGGAGGTGAGGCGCTGGATGAACAGGCCTTGAAAAAAAAGTTTGAAGAGATCCACAAGAAAAAACCGGATACCATGGTCATTGTCCAGGCTGACCGCCTCGTGCCTCATTGGAGGGTGGTGAAGGTAATGGATCTGGCCACCACCATCGGCTTGAAGCGTCTTGGAATCGCCACGGTAGAGGAATAGGTCCGTTTTGAGCACCGGAGAGAAGATACTCCTGACGGGACTTATGGCTCTTGCTTTGGGATTGGGGCTGTATACCGCCTTGGGACCCATCAGTGGCAAACGAGCCAAGCTAGAGGCCGACCTGAAGAAGCTTCAGGCTGAAAACCAACGCCTGGTCAAGGAAAATAACCGACTTGTGTTGGAAATAGATGCTCTTCGAAACAGTAGAGATTACCAGGAAAAAATCATAAGACAGGAACTCGGCTTGATAAAGCCGGACGAGATCCTGATTCAGCTTCCGGCAAGTGGAGACAAGAGCGGTAAAAAATCTTCGGGGACTTCTGCGGACGGTGGGCGGTAGTTCAAGGGAATGTAAATGGCAGCGGGTGCTAAGCTGGCGAATTTGTTGGTATGGTTCGAACGTAGAGCCATGGTTTGGCTGCTTGTAGCCGTCTACGCCTGGATTTTGCTCACAGCCAGAATCAGGCTCTGGTCAATGACCACTCTTGTGTTCAGCCTGCTGTTGTCATTGGTCTTTGCCCATAGGCTGATCCTCATGTACATGGCTCGATCGAGGTTCTCCAGCGGGACCAGGGCCGACTCTGCGGGCCACGATTTCATGCAACTTCAGATTCTTTTGGTGATGTGTGTCCATCTGATTTTACAGATGACAGGTGGACTGCAAAGTCCCTTGTATCCTCTGCTGTTGATATCGGTGGCAAGCATTGGTGCCCTGGAACCAAGCGCCAGACGAAGCTCGGTGCTGGTGGGGCTGGTGGTTTCCTTCGAGTTGCTGGCAAACTTGCCTGGCGTGTTTGACCATGAACAGCTTGGCTTATCAGCCTGGTCCTGGCCAGGCTGGCGTTTGATCATTTCCCTGGCAGCCGTCGTGTTTTTTGCCTATATGGCGAGGCTTTTGTTTGCCGCGCTGGCCACCCATCTGCGCCTCAAGGCTGGAGCCAGGGAGCGTGAACTGAGGGACATGTACAAGAAACGGCGGATGGAGCAGGACCAGGACGCTGATCGCTATAGACTCAAGGCCCCGGTGGTAAAACTCAACAGAGGGCACAGGTCTCAGGACAAGAGAAGAACGAGTTCGCTGAACAGGCTCAAACAGCGGGTCCATTCTCTGTTGGTCATTGTCAACGAGGCCCTTCGACCCCAGACGGTAGCATTTTTTCTGCTTGATCGAGATGGGCAGATGCTGAAATTGATGGACAGCATTACGGATGACCAATCCCGCGACAGCTTGGGTGTTGATCCCATTCCTGCAGGAAAAGGTGTAATGGGGGCAATCCTGAAAAACGGTCATACGATTTCTTTCAACAGCACCAGGTGGGATGGGGACAGGTTTTGTTACTATTCTCATAAGCTTGAGATAAAGACTTTCATGGGAGTACCAATCCTGGACAGAGGCGATGATGGTGAGCTGGTGGCCAGGGGTGTTTTGCTTGCTGATCGATCCGTCGACCTGCCATTTGGTGATGATGACGAGCGACTGATGATCACTGCAGCTCAGGAGTTGCTTCATTCCATGGACACGGAGCGTGTTCTCAACGCCACCGAGAAGTTGGGTGGCCTGCTCGATGC
>JALVPF010000055.1 GCA_027031935.1 Myxococcales bacterium
ACCCTGGAACGGGCATTACCAGGAGTTTTTCGAAGGCACGCAGCAAGTCAAGCGCGAAGGTGAGTACAAAGACGGCCTGAAACACGGCTCGTGGAAGGAGTATTGGCCCAGTGGTCAACTCAAGCAGGACTACGAGTGGGAATTCGGACTCAAGCACGGCCATGAGCTGGACTGGGCTGAAAACGGAACACAGGTCTGCGACGGACGAAATGAAAAAGGAAAGCGCGTGGGCACCTGGCAGTGGTACCATGACAACGGCAAACCCAGCAAAGCCTATCACTATGACCAAAACCACTGGCGGCAGGGAGAATATGTCTGGAACATGGAAGACGGTAGCCAGCGGGCCCGTGGGCAGTGGCTGGACGATAAAAAGCACGGCACCTGGACCTGGTGGCACGAGGGAAAATGGGAGAAATACGAAAAGAGTTTTCATCGAGATTGGCCCCACGGCTTGGAGCAGGGCTGGTACCCAGATGGAATACTTGGTCTAAAACGCCGCTGGCACATGTGGCAAAAGCACGGTCTCGAAGAGATCTTCGATGAAAAAGGCAAGCCAAGATTCAAGGGCGAATGGAAAAACGGAATACCAGTGGGGGAACACATCTCCTGGGATGACGATGGCAAGGAGAACCGCACTCTATTCGTCAGAGGTCTCCCTGAAGTACTGACCACCGACGAAAAAAAGCGGAACAAGATCCTCAAAAAGATAGCAAAGGCCAAGGACGACTTTGGCAAGCAAGATGCACTAATCAACAACCTGGACTCTGATCAGGACGGACCATATCTTTACTACCTGTGGAAGGAAGGTCATCTGGACGTTCCCAAGGATCCGGATCTGCAAGAGATACTTTGCAAGGCCCATGGGCTCATGGACGGTCAGGATCTGGCAGACTACCTCAAAGAGGCCAAACTTGGATCCTATGGCACCATCTTCCCTTGGTGGACGTCCTACCTGGACGAGTTGGTGATGAGGGTTTATGCACGGGACCCAGACCCCGTGGATGCCATTTGGGAGTCCCTGTCACAGCAAAAAAAATTGGGTGTAGCCCTGGTCAGGGCCCGCTTCAGTAAAGATCCGGGAGATGTACTTGAGAAAAAGGGGATGAAGTTCCTCGTCAAGCAGCACGTTGAGAACAATGGAATCGGCCCCCACATACTCTGGCCGGACGAAAATGGCCTTATCATAGAAAAGGACCTCTTCAAGGGCTACACGGGAGAGCCCACCGAGCTGTTCGCAAAGTTCATCGAGTGGTTCGGGGGCTTTGACGCCTGGGTTGAGGCTTTGCGACCCAAAGCCTTTGCGGAAGCGGAAGAATCTGTTGCCAGGGTTTCTTTCAACACCTTCCGGGATGTGGTGCGGACGGCATCTGCCGAAGAGGCCTCTACCCTGTTTGCGGGTATCTCCCTGGATAACTCGACCCATGAGCGTATACATGAAGCATTGACACGGTGGCGCAAAGACGATGTGGACACGACGCTTCGCATCGCCATGGAAATCAAGGACGAGGGTCTGCGAAAGTGGCCTGCTGTATGCACGGCCATCATCCGGCTCGCAGAACAAGGACGCGAACCCCCAGACGAACTTCTTGGACAATTACGATTGGAAGCCGAGTCACCGACATTTTCGTCTTCCTGGTACACAGATCCCTTGCGGGCCTTTAGCGAAGAGCAACAGAAAGATCCGGCCTATCGCCTCCACTATGTCCCCATTAAAGTGGGTTCTGCTGTGCCCTCAGCCGCTCTCATCCACCAGGCCCTTTCCAGGATCAGCGACGAGGCTGCCTATGGTGTCATCGAACGACAACTACAAACCAAGTATTACAAAACCGCCACCGCCCAGTTCCTGTACCGCATAGACGATCCAAATCTCTGGGATCAAGCCATCGAGGCCATCGAAAAGGACAGCAACGGATATCATGACCGGGTCATGTACGGCCTTGGAGACCTGGGAGCCAAGGGCCTGCCTCTCTTGGAAGCTGGTCTGAAACGGGCAAAGAAAGCGGACTGGAAAGAGGCTTGGGCTAAAGCCATCTTGGTGGCTCTATGTCGCACAATCGTGGATGAAGGCGACTTTGACTCAGCTTACGACAAGCATGTGCGTTTCAACTGCATCAAGGATGATTACTACTACCAGTTCTATGATGTATTCATGGAGCGCATTCTGTACAAGCTACCGAACGACAGGGCCGAGGCCATCCTCATCAAGGGTCTGGAGTCCAAGCGCTTTGCCCGGGCCTTTGCTCACATAGGAGCATGTCCCACGGAGAGAGTCCTGGAGACTGCCTTCAGTCGTCTCCTGGAGTTGGAGGACAAATTCAAGTACGAGCAGGTGCAGGCCGTGGGTCGCGGATTGGCCTCACTGCCCAATACCTATGACTGGGTCAAATGGATCAAGCTAAGCGGTGGAGGTGGAGGTATTACAGAGGCATTTGGCTATGCCATAGGTCATGAGGCACTGAAAGACCTTGGCAATGAACTGGCTGCAAATGGCAGCCAAGCTATTGGCGACAAAATGCCAAAAGGCCTGGACAGTGAAATGATAGCAGGTGGTGTGGATATAGCCGAAGAACTGGACCAGATCGAGAAGCTGCGTCGTCGGGCCGCAGAAGAAGGGGGCAGCGGTCAGCGCATCTACGTGCTTCGCCGAGTGGACGATGAACAACCCACGGGTATAAACCGAATAGGGGGATTGGCCCCGGGGGTGGACGCAGAACGCTGGCCCATGCGCGAAGACGAACCCATGTCCCATTTGTTCACCCTGGATGTAGAAAGCATGCCGGGTTTGGATGCCAAGGTGCCAGAGGGTGTCAAGGCAGTCAGTGTCTTTTGTGCCGATCCTTACAACAACGAGGCATGGGAGTACGACAACGATTATACTGCGGTGCTCTTCTCTACAGCCGAGCAGCTGGCCGCAGATGTAGCACCTCCAGAAGACCTGGACCAGGATGTCGAACCAGAAGCCGGCTTTCAGATAGTACCTCTGGACGTGGATCCGGACGTGTTCTTTGGCGGAGATACGGATCTGAATGAAGAGATCTTTCGGGCTCCGGCAAGGGTGCTGGGTCCACCCATATGGTTGCAGGGTGATGAAGGCGGAGAAGAAGGATTCCTCATGCAGTTCGACGAATATTTCGTGGACATGAACCTGGGAGACTCGGGAGTCATGTACGTCTATGCAAACACGGCCTTCTGGCAGTGTTACTGAGCTTGGCGCATACCCCACCACTATCAACCAAAGATGTCAATTGACGGATTTCTACCCTGATTTCCTCGCTTGCGATCTCTGTGTCGATGCTGCAGAATCTGTCCGCAAGTGTTTTTCAGGCGATACGACTATATACGATTTCGGGAGAATCCCCACAAGAACAGGAGCCATACCCAGGGCAACAGGACAGGGTATGGTAACTGCTGTCCACACGAGCAACCACCTTCAAGGATCATTTCGTTTTCGTTCTTGATGCCGCTATCTTTTGGAGTCGAGCCACCATCATCGCTGGTGACACCGTCTTCATGAGTTATAGAATCTCCACCATCTACCGCACCTCCATCAACTCCAGCATCTACCACACCAGCATCTCCCGCACCAGCATCTCCCGTACCACCATCTCCGTCGCTATTGCCTCCGTCAGGCGTACAATCCTCATCAGTCAGGCCATCGCAATCGTCATCTGTGTCGTTACATGTGTCGACAACACCAGGATGTATATTTGCGTCGCTATCGTTACAGTCACCATCACAAGCCATCACTCCGTCTGAATCAGAGTCCTGTTCGTCTGCTGGTAAGACTCCATCGCAGTCGTTGTCTACACCATCACAGTTTTCAGCAGGATCAGGGGCAGGCCCATCACACTCACCCCAGGTACCATCGTTGGCGCAGGTCATGTTGCCGGCACATTGACCGGCACCGCAGACCTTTTGCTCACCAGGGTTGCAGACTTCACAATCGGCCTCGGGAGCCTCGAACTGATAATCATCACATTCCCCAGCACCCCAAGCGCCCTGCTCCGGCCAGCCAGCCCTTTGTCCGGATGAATCTCGCGCTAAAAACCAGTAGCGATGACAGCCGCTGCCCATATCCACATGCAGCTTATAGGTCCCCTGTCCTGCTGTTCCTATCTCCAGTTGCATAGGCTGGCAGTGCCCATCCAGCACCAGATTGACCGATTTAGGCGCCCCACCTGGATCATAAACATTAACGTAAAAGTCGGCACTTTGTCCTCGGTTGGGATAGTGAACTCCGGCAGGCAGGGTGTAGGTAGATGGACCGCCGCCGCTTGTATCACCAAAATAGAGTGTCGACCAACAGGCGGTGGGAGCCGTGAAAAACCCGAGTCCAATCTGATTGTGGCCACCTGTTAGTATTCTTCGATGACCGTCCTGACCGGAACACTCCGATATCCAACCCCAGACCGCAGCCCAGCCGTCAGAATAGCCGGCAGCGCCGACTTCTCCATCTGCCGAGTAATTGAAATATCCGCACCTGGTCCATGGGTTGGTGCCATGGCCACCAAGCGTCTCGCATGAAAAATGCTCACTTCCAGGTTCACAGGCACAGGAGGCAGAACCATCGCAACTAGCTTCGAAGGTGTCACCTATGTCGGAGCGCAGAGTGCAGTAGGAATTGTGGCTAAGACCACCGTCGTTCAAGATACAGTTTGCGCAATGGAATCGTGAGCAGTGGGAACCTGCCAGACTAAGCATGAGAGGCTTGCGTGCCTGGTAGTCTGTGGAGCAGGCGGCCTTGGTCTCGCCCTCCACATTGGGATCGGCACGAGCGCGGTTTATGGCCACCAACATCAGCCTCTCCTGGTAGTTAGGGTAACCGTTTTCAGGCACGCCAACGAGGGCCGAGGAGCGTGTGGCGAGTGCAGAGGGAGAATCTTCCTCGCCACAACCTCCCGCCAAGATAGACAGCCATATAATAAAAAATGAAACGATACGAAAATTCATGATCTTTATAGTACCTGGCTCACTAAAAACATTCAAATGATGCTCTCATGGCACCATCCATGGTTCGATTTCACCATTTGGCACAACCAGCAAGGTGATTGGTGCTATTTGCATTATGATGGAAAAAGTTTCCGTACATTTAATGTCAGAATGAAAAAATTCATCACCATGTGCTTCAGCATTCTCATCCTCTGTGGCTCTGTCACTGCAGCAAAGAGCCACAAGAAAACAATCGAGATCACAAATGCCCAGGTAATCCTCAGAGTACCTGCATGGTCGGAGGTGCTGGCAAAAGGCCGGGTCGTAGTGCTCGAAAAGGACTTCCTCCATCTGGCGGCTTATGATGCAAGCACCGGCAAACTGCAGTGGAGACGCAAGTTCCAGGACGAGGCAAACGGAATTCATGACCTGCATGGTGTGGGAGGTGATGTCTTCGTATGGGCCGGCAATCGCATCCATGTGGTATCTGCCCTGACTGGGAAAACCGCCGCGACCTATTCCGCGCCTTGGAACGGGAGCAAACCGCCTTGCTCGCTTGCCTATTGGAATGGAGTCTGCTCCTTCAGATGCCAATGCCAGGTGTACCTATTCCACTGCAGCACCGGCAAACAACTGGGTATAAGATACAACAAGACATACGTGGAGTTTTTCGACTTCAGCACCGACGGTGCTCCTTCCGGTGGTTGTTACGGACCAGGAGGTGCTGTAATGGGCCGTGCCAGGAACACGATCATCCTTATGGTCGAAGACGAAAAGGCCAGGCCCTACCCTCCAAGATTCAGAAGAACTCTTGCGATCATCAGCCTGGACACCAGGACAGGCAAAGAGCGCTGGCGTTTGGCCGGATTGGAAGCAGACTATTTCTTGTCTTCAAAAATCTCCAAAGATAGGGCCTCGTTCTTTCTGGCCGATGATAATGGACATGTCCAGGTCTTCGATTCTCAAAGCGGCAAGAAACTATTCGAGCGCAAAATGGACAAGAGCCAGAGTAAATCTGCCTGGGATGATCCCGCTGACGATGACGAAGAAGCTGAAGACGACCTTGAGTTCACAGCATGGCTCGACCACCCAAAGGCTTTGTTCATGTTTACACGTGGTACGGCTGAGCTTTTGGATGGCAAGACCTTCAAGACTAGATGGAAAAAGAATGGGTTTAAAAAGGGGGAGCTTGCCATCCCGACAGGTGTAGCGCTCGGCAACTATGAGTTGTTTATGCTCGGTAAGCCGCACGTCATCAAGCTGCTGGATTCTACAAAGGGCAAGGTGTTGACCAAGGTCAGGCTCTGCAAATACGGACGATTGGTCTCAGATGGACATGGGGGTTTCTTCGCATTCGGAACACCGCTACGAAAGTATGATTCCAAAGGACGAGTGACCAAGGCAAAAGTTTCCATCCAGGGTATGGCTGCTGAAATCCGTGGGGGATTCGTCGTTTTGAGAGGACGGAATGCTGGCATCATCCTAGACGACAAATCGCTGGAAGCGGTAACAGACATAGAAGGTCGTTTCACCGTATCGGATATGGACTCGTCTTCACCCAGCGGCTCCTTGCTGCTTCATGGATTTTCCCCAGCTAACCCCCCCTCAAGATCGGCGATCGACAATACCATCGGCGAAGCGGTGCTCGTGAGAATCAAGGACCAGGCCACCCCGTAGAGTTGACAGGCCTGTGGTCTCCACTCCGATAAGCTGTTGACCCATAAAGCATTCCGCGATACTGTTCCGACTGTTTGAAGAAAATGGAAATTCGCAACGGGAGGCAGCCCAATGTTGAGTACATCCGACTTCAAGAAAGGCGTGCGCGTACTTATAGATGGAGACCCTTACCTTATCATGGACACAAGCACCCAGACCCCATCCGCCAGAGGTGCGGCAACTCTAGTCAAGGCGAAGGTTAGAAACCTCAAGACAGACCAGGTGTTTGACAAGACCTTCAAGGCCGGGGAAAAATTCGACGAACCGGACCTGGACAAGCGAGGTATGCAGTTTTTGTACGACGAGGGAGACATGCTGGTGTTCATGGACCAAAACACCTACGAGCAGGTCATGGTTCGAAAGGACGAGTTGGGGCAAAAAGCTGCCTACATGACAGATGGATTAGAGGTCAAAGCCCTGTTTTTCGAAGGCCAGGTACTCGATCTGGAACTTCCCCACACGGTGGAATTCGAGGTCGTAGAGGTGGAACCAGGAACCAAGGGTGATACGGTGCAGGGTTCGGCTACCAAACCAGCGACCCTCTCCAATGGCATGAGAGTTCAGGTTCCTTTGTATATTAAAACCGGTGACGTTATTCGGGTAGCCACCAAAGATGGAAAGTTTGCCGAGAGAGTATAATTGCTTGTCCACTGTTATGTCTCGGGTCCTTGTCCAGGGCATGGACTCCAGCCCGGGAGATGCTATAGAAAACATATGAATTAGAACAGGAG
>JALVPF010000056.1 GCA_027031935.1 Myxococcales bacterium
CACCTGTTGGTGATGTTCAGATAGAGTGAATCCTTGAAACGGTAAGCAATGGCACCTGCTTTTCGTCTCTCCATGCGGTCTATTCCAAACAGACGTCTTGCGTTCTCGCTCGTCTGTCGTCCGACGCGTTCTTCGTCCAGGCCCTTGATGCTGGCGAGTTTCTTTGCAACCTCAATCACGAACGATGGCTCGTTGCGTTTTCCACGGTGGGGGACTGGAGCGAGATATGGGCTGTCCGTCTCAATCAGAAGCCGGTCCATGGGTATGCTCTTTACGATCTCGCGAAGAGCAGAGGCGCTGGGAAAGGTCAATATCCCCGTGAGGCCAAAGCTGAACCCCATGTCGAGACCAGCTTTGGCCAATACCGGATCTCCAGAAAAGCAATGTATTACCCCACCTACTTCTCCAGCACCCTCCTCCTGAAGAATCTTCGCCACCTCGCTTTCCGCTTCTCTTGCGTGGATCACCAGCGGAAGATGGAGTTGTTTTGCCAGACGAACCGATTGACGAAGCAGCTCGCGTTGCAATTCCCTGGGAGAGTGATCATAGTGAAAGTCCAGCCCAACCTCCCCGATGGCAAGCACCTTGGGGTGAAGCGCCAGGGACCTCAACCTGGCGAAATCCCTTTCTCTTCTTCTGTCCCACTCTTGCCTGACCGACTGTTCAACAGCCTGCTTTGGATCCGTATCCCATGCAAGGCCCAGATCAGCATCGTGAGGATGCACACCCACTGCAGCCCATATACGTTCGTGTCCCGCAGCGATAGCAAGCGCATTCCAGTTACCCTCCACGCCATCGCCTGAACCTATGGTGACGATGTTTCTGATCCCCACGTTCCAGGCCCTGGCCAAAACCTCATCACGATCAGGGTCGAATTTTTCAAAGTCCAGATGAGCATGGCTATCGACCAACTCCATCCGATTCATGTCACACCACCTTTATGGAACTCACCGGTCTCTCCAGAGCTTCAACACTGACTGAGCCTCCTTTGCGAGCTGTTTGTCGTCAGACTCACCGGCCACTCGTTCGATCAAGGGCTCAGCCCTTCTGTCATCCAGTGCAGCCAACCCTCGCAAGGCATCCAGTCTCTGTGGATCAGCCGGATCAGCCAACACCCCTTGAAGCCTGTCCAAAGCTCCTTGCACGTCCAGACGACCCAGCAATTCCAAGGCCAGTCCCCTCTCCTCCGGCTTTGAAGATTCAATCCTGTTTTCTATGTATGCCAAAGACGATTCATCTCCACACCTGACCATGGCGGCAGCGGCCTGTAATCGCTCCAGTGGATGCAGGAAACGTCTTCTCGAGAAAGCCTTGATGCCGTCCAGCGCTTCCGCAGAACCCAGTTCCGTCAATGACTGCAAGGCCATGAAACACAAGTCCCTCTGTCTGAGACCATCCAGCAAAATCTCCACTCCAGATTCATCACCCAACCAGGCCAAGGCTGATGCCGCCTTGAACCTGACCACCCAGTCTCTATCGTCGAGCATTGGCCTGAGCCTGTCGGCGAGCCCGGTGACATTCATCTCCACCAATGCTTCTATAGCCTTGCCACGAACCACGCCGTCATCGTTCTCCAAGGCATCAATAGCCTCTTGAACATCTGCAGAAACCATCTTTCACAAACCTCTCTGTTCGTTTTTCAACACCTCGGCAGGATACAAGCCTGGTCAAATAGTGAAAATTCACAAAGGTATTACAAAAGCAAAAATCCAGGGATCAATGAACCGATTCTCCGGCAGGCAATTCTCCGTCGAACTGCGCGACTACCACGTTTTCGCCTCCAGGACCTGCAGCCATCACCATCCCCTTAGACTCCACTCCCATGAGTTTTACAGGTTCCAGGTTTGCGACCACGAGCAGACGTTTGCCCACCAACTGCTCCGGTGTATATGCCAGTCCTATTCCAGCAACGACCTGCCGAGGCTCCTCTTCTCCAAGATCTATCATCAACTTCAAGAGCTTCTTGCTCTTTGGAATTCTCTCCGCCTCTTTCACCAGACCAAGCCGTAAATCAACCTTCTTCAAATCGTCTATGTTTATCATTTTATCCTCCACCGCATGTTCTTGCTTCGATTCAGCCAGGGGCTCGGTAAACTGAAAGATGAGCACCTTGGCCCTGTCAGGTTCGATCCTGGGAAAAAGCGCTGGGCCTTTTTTCACCCGTGATCCCACCGCAAGACCAGCCCATTGTTCGATACTCTTTCGCATCATGTGCTCATCGTCATCGGAAATACCCAGTTGTTCACAAATGGTGCGGGCAGTATCCGGCATAAAGGGACCGATCATCACAGCGACCCATCTTATGGCCTCCAGGATATGGAAAATCACGGTGCCAAGACGCTCGCGCTCTCCCTTTTTATACAGGGTCCAGGGCGCCGCTTCATCGATATACCTGTTTACTGCTCGAACCAGTTCCCAAATGCTTACCAGTGCCTTGTGGAATGCATAATTGTCAAGATGCCTGGCAGAGTCCCTTGCAGATGCCACCGCCGTGTTCATCAGGCCTTTGTCCAGCTCGTTCTGTTCACCTGGTTTTGGCGCCATGGAATCGGTGTATTTTTCTGCCATGGTCACAGAACGTCTCAACAGGTTCCCCAGGTCATTTGCCAACTCTGCGTTTATTCGCCCGATGATGGCATGGTGGGAAAAATCTCCATCGAGGCCAAAGGGGACCTCACGTAACAAAAAATACCTGACGGGGTCCTTTCCATATGCGTCTACCAGCGCATGAGGCTCTACCACGTTACGCAGGCTTTTGGACATCTTCTCCCCTTCCACGGTCCACCAACCATGGGCATAAACCGTCTTGGGCAGAGGTAATCCTGCGCTCATGAGTAATGTGGGCCAATACACAGCGTGAAATCTCAGTATATCCTTTCCGATGAGATGCACAGCGGGCCAGAACTGTTCAAACAGCTCACCACCTCTGTCCGTTCCATTCCATCCGAGACCAGAAATATAGTTTGTCAGGGCGTCGATCCAGACGTAAATGACATGTTCCGGGTCACCAGGCACTTTGATGCCCCAATCAAAAGACGTCCTCGACACACTGAGATCCCGAAGACCATCCTTTACAAAGGACACAATCTCGTTTTTTCTTATCTCCGGCTGAATGAACTCCGGATGCCTTTCGATATGCTCTAACAAGGCGTTGGCATACTTGGACATCCTGAAGAAGTAACTTTTTTCTTTCAACCTCTCCAATGGGGTCTTGTGTATGGGGCAGAGGTTCCCTTCGTCCATGGTCGACTCGGTGTAATACTCCTCACAGCCCGTACAATACCAACCTTCGTAGCTGCCCAGATAAATGTCCCCATTACCTTCGACTCTCTTCCAGATATTTTGCACCACCTGCGCATGTCTGTCCTGAGTTGTTCTGATGAAATCGTCAAAACTGATACCAAGCCTGTCCCAAAGAACCCGGAAGCGTTCCACCACCTGGTTTGCAAGCTCTATGGGTTTTAGTCCCTGGGCCTTGGATGCCTTGAAAATCTTTTGGCCATGTTCATCGGTGCCGGTAAGAAACCTTGTCCTGTGCCCCTGAGACCTATGATAGCGGGCCAGGACATCTGCGGCGATGGTAGTGTATGCATGGCCTATGTGAGGCACATCGTTGACGTAATATATGGGGGTGGTGACATAAAATGATTCAGACATGATCGTTCTCCGCTTTTGGGCTTGTCTTGAAATCGACTATCAGGATTCCTTTTTGTCCGCTTTTTGGCCGGATTCTGTTGCCGGGCTCTTTCGTCTGCGTCTACGGCGTGATCTTCGTCTTGGGCGACGTTTCTTTGATGAAGATTTATCACCTGACTCAGGTTTCTTGGCTCCCCCTGATTTTTCCTTGTTTTCAGAAACAGCGCTGTTGGAAGAAGCACCACCGGCACCCTCCGCTCCGGAAGCTTTCTTTTTGCGTCGGCGTTTTCGTGAAGAACCGGACCTGGACTCTTCGCCGGTTTTCCTGTTTTCTCTGTTTCCCGTAGTGCGTCCGCGGGAGGCTTTTGGGGAAGGCTGTCTTTTTCTGCTTTTGTTGCCTCTCTGATCATCCTGCTCCTGACGAGCTGCCGCCCTTGCTTCGTCTTCAGCCTCTTTCCTTGATTTTTCGTCTTGTTTTACAGGGCCCTGCTCCAGTTCCTTCTTTGTAAAAGTATGTAGTCCGCTTTCCGTGCTGACCCGGATCTTCGAGGCCAGGACATCCGAATCCAACACCCTCCCGGGACCCACTGGTGTATCAATGGTCTTTCCTTGACGAGGAAATTCCTTTCTGAGACTGCTGTAAGTCTCATCCTCGTATACCAGGCAGCACATGAGCCTTCCACATAGCCCCGAGACTTTTTGGGGGTTGAGGGCCAGGCCCTGGTTCTTGGCCATCTTGATGGATACAGGAATGAACTTTCGCAAGTATCTGGAACAACACAGAGCCTGTCCGCAAATCCCCACACCACCCAGCAACCTGGCTTCGTCCCTGACCCCGATTTGACGCATCTCTATTCGCACATGTAGCTGCTGGGCCAAGTCCCTTACCAGCGCCCTGAAGTCCACCCGCCCGTCAGCCGTGAAGAAAAAGATTGCCTTGTTGCCACCATGCAGAAAAGCGGCTCGCACCAGTTTCATGGGCAGATTGCGCTCGGCTATGCGCTTGTTGCAATATTCAAACGCCTCTTCCTCCCGCTTGGAATTTCGTCTCATCAACAAGACATCGTGGGAACCAATCTTGCGAGCCACTCGTTTAAGAGGCTCAGAGGAGTCGTTTGGTAAAATATAACAGATCTTGCCAAGGTTCAGATCCCTGTCGTTATTTACGACTACCGTATCGCCCACCGCCACATCCAGAGCGCCAGGATCGAAATCGAGAACCTTCCCCTCGGCCATCTTCCCCCCTGCACGCATCTTGGCCGCGTACGACGCCGGTTCAGCGGCGTCATTCTCGGATTTTTCTGCCTCGCTCTCATGCTGAGGGGGTTCGACGACCACGGCTGATATCACCTCATCGCTACCATTCTGAAAATCCCTGCCATCGACCTGGTCCGGATTTTGTTCTTGTTCGTCCTGAGGATCATTATTGTTCACGTCTAAAGTCTCCCAAGATCCCGGCCTGTCTTCAGGCCAGGCCCTTCATCTGCAAAAGCAAGGACTCTAAGGCCATGCCTGGATTAACATTGAAACGCATGGATCTTCTCGTCTGCCGCACCCGCTCCAGCCATGTCACCAAATCCATCTCATCGGCCTCGACCCAAGGGCCGGAGATTTTCTCCATACGATCCCCATTGACCAGGTATCCCGAATCCAGTCCTATCCTGGCCACGATCACATCCCGAATCCACAGCTCCATCATGTCGAGAATCTGCTCCAAGCGCTGTCGTGCACCGGTTCCTTTTCCAATCTCCTGGCCTGCCCTGATGACATCGGCCAAGTCACCACCTACAGCCCGACTGACCATCTCCAGCGCATCATCCCTGTCTTCCAAAACCGATTCATCCGATATCTGCAAAGCTCTCTTCAGACTCCCTTGGGCCATGGCAGCTATAAGCTGTGCCTTTGCTTCGTCCTGTCCCCTGGACACCAGAAAATCAACGACAACATTCCTCGACAGAGGTGCAAAGCTCAAAGCCTGGCAACGGGATCGAATGGTGGGTAGCAAGGACTGCGGATGAGCTGTTACCAGAATTATCACTGTGTCTTCCGTGGGCTCCTCCAGGGTCTTTAGAAATCTGTTCTGGGCGTGGTCATTCATGAGGTGAGCATCGACGACCACTACAACCTTTACACCGCCCAAGTATGGCCTGTGCCTAAAAAGCCCAGAGAGTTCCTCCAATTGCTCGTTTTTGATCTGCGCAGAGGGATTTCCCTTTTCCCATTCCAGGAGTCCGGCTTCCACGAGATATTGCTCGGATGCCACCAGTCTTACGTCAGGATGGTTGTACCGTGAGATTTTCATGCAAGAAGCGCAAGTCCCGCATGGTACGTCAGAGCTGGCCGAACAGTTCAGGGCCTGGGCAAAGGACAAGGCAAGCAACTGTTTTCCTATGCCTTCGGGTCCGTGAAAAAGGTAGGCGTGAGCAACCCGGCCGGTGATGCGTGCGCGTTCCAGTTGTCGTACTATCATCTCGTGTCCGAGTATATTATCGTAAGTGCTCAATCGATTTACACTCCCAAAGTTTTGTACCCTGCCGGACGGGCCATTTTCTGTCATGGGAACCGTGAAGTCAAAGGAAACGGCAAACCCCGCTTACAGATGCTGGGAAATTCAGGAAAATCCGGTTGGGAAGCAAGACAAACCTGACATTGCATAGACAGATGGTATAATAGTATGATCTGTTTTCCGGAGCAGGCTGGAGGATCCCATGCAGGATAAAAAAACCGGTAAACCCGGCCAGGATCGTACGAAGGTGGATCCCAAGAGGGTGTATGTATCCGGCACCACCAAGATGAACAAGCACAAGGGACCTCAGTCGGCAGGTCAGGTTGCAGAACAATTCGAAAATGAAGATATGGCCAAGCAGGTTGCGGCCGCCACCGCCTTTTTCAAATCCCTGGAGAAAGGCTTCAAGCAGATAGCCCTGTACCGCCACAATGTGAACCAATACAAGGATTATCTGAAGCAATCCTATGACTCGCTTGTGACTCTTTTGAGAAAGTGGGAGACGCTTCCCCTGAGGGTCGACCAGTTGGGATTCAAGCTGCACGATGCATGGGTATATCAACATGATGCTGACGAACAAAATATAGCTCACAAGTTTTACAGGGATGGGGTCCGCATCCTTGTCTTCAGAAACGGCATCGATGAACAACAGCTTTTGGACTTCGTGCTGATATGCCTGACCAACTTTCATTCGGCAGAGTACATGTACGAGGACATGGTCAGCCTCTTGTGGAAACAGGATTTTGGTCATATCGAATACGTGGTCGTAGACACGGTGGCTGTAGGGACGGAGACGGAAGAAGAAGCAAGGGCAGAGGTGGACAAGATAGTAAACTACCTCTACCAACGCCTGACTTCAAAATCCGATGATCACGTGGCTTTTGCACGGATTTCCCTGGAAGATCTGGAGATCGAACTCGACGACGTGGAACAGGCAAAGGGTGTGGTCATAAAAGGAACCCCCGCAACTCCTGAGGAGAAGGGGAGAATACAGGACGAACTGGACGAAGAGAAGGAAAACAAGATGTTGCCCAAGCTTGTGGTCATTCTCTTCAAGCTTCTGGAGGATGAGCTGGATCAGGATTTGGGTCAGGCCTTGGAGGAGGTGTTTATACAGCTTCTGGATTCTTTCCTCATACATGAGGATTTTCGCGGTATCAACCAGATGCTGCACAAGTTCCAGTCCCTGAAAAGAAAAAGTCTTCCAGCAGCAAATCTTGCCCGCCTGGAACAGATAGAAAGCGCCTTTGTTACACGTATGGGTGAGACCGAACGCCTGGACCAGGTCACCCAGATCATAGACGCCATGGCGCAGATCAAAGAACCACAGGAGGTTTACAGGTATCTGACACGTCTCGACGATCAGGCTATTTTGCAGTTGCTCCAGGCGCTGGAGAAAATGGAGCGTGTAGATGCCAGACGCCTGGTTTGCGACGCACTGGCAACCTTGGGCAAAAATCAACTGGATGTGTTCGTTCGTCGCCTCAGCAGCAAGAAGGCCAACCTGGTCAGGGACATGCTCTATATAATTGACAAGCTCAATCCCCCTGACAGGTTGAAAATAATCGCCCGCCTGCTGGATCATCCCAATCTGGCCATTCGACTGGAGGCACTGAGCATCATTGGCGCCATGGGTGAAGACTCATCGCGGGCATACGTGCTCAAGGCACTGGAGGACAGCGAAATGCAAATGCGTATAACCGCTGCCCGCATGTTGCCCAACTACGATCTGAAGATGGCCACCAAGACCCTCCTCGCCATAGTGGAACGCCAGGATTTTCCCAAGCGGGACAACAAGGAACAGGCGGCGCTCTTTGCCGCCTTGGCAAGCACCAACACTCCGGAGGCCATGGGCTGGTTCAGAGACCAGATCCGAGCGACCAGTCTGATGGGCCGTAAAAAACTTGCTGAACACAAGAGGACAGTGGTGACCGGACTTGCCATGTCCGGATCCATTTCAGCGTTCAAGCTCTTGAAGACCGAGTTGGAAGCAGGAATAAAAGAAGAGGACGTGGTGGCAGCTGCGCAACGAGCATGCAACAAGCTCAGGGAGCGATTGCTGGGTTCATGAGTCGGAGGTAGAGTCTGGTGGCTGAGAAGCTCAAATTCCAGAAAAAAATGGAGGCGGCTCCAGAGCGCCTGGACATGGCGAGGCAGTATGAAGAAAAACTCCAGACCCTTGGCCGAAGTCTCATAGCCGGACTGTACATGCTCATCAGAAACGTCAAACTCTATGAACCTGAAAACGACATCTTTGCCAAACCCATGGAACAGATAAAGGACATCATCAACACCATCATGGCCATGGATGAGGCGGTAAACTTACAGGGTGCAGGAGAGGCCTTCTACCTAAACAACATGTTGATCAAGATCGACATAAACTCGTTGGATAATGTACGTTACCTTCTCAAGGAATTCGAGCGCAGGGGCGTTGGTGGCTTCATTCTCACATCAGCCATTACCATACCGGAACTTAGAAACTTCGTGTATATTTTTTCAAAAGAGAGTGCTGAGGAGGTGGGAGAACGCGGAGTATCCGCACGAAAACTCCAGGCCCTGAAGCTTCGCAGATGGGAAAAGATACAGGAGATCCTGGAAAACCAGGAGCTGTCAGATCACGAAGACAGGCAGGTTGACCGCAAGCGCTATACCCTTACGGTTTACGCCAGGACCATCTACTACATGAGAAAATATATCGCAGGGCTGAGGGGAGAGGGTCCGAAGATCGCCATCAGGAAAGGCGGCAGATATATTCAGGATCTGGTGGATATCTGTTTCGGTCACAGAACCCACTTTCTGGGTTTGACCACACTTAAATCCGATGATGAATACCTGTGTTTCCACTCTGTGAATGTTGCTCTTCTGTCCATAGTGTTTGGAGCAGAACTCGGTCTGAAAAAACCCCAACTCAGGGACCTGGGCATGGCCGCATTGTTCCACGACATGGGAATGGTGGATGTGGACGATGAACTCTTGCTAAAACGCACCAAACTGAATGCCGAGGAGACCAAGCAGATAAAAAAGGCACCGCTTTATTCTGTAAAACGTATCCTCAGGGCCAGACTTCTGAACAAACTGACAATCCACCGAATCATCACCGCATACGAGCACAAAACCGAGTTTGGAACACCGGTCAAGGATCTCAAGGGAAATGTGTCGTTCATCGTCCCAAAATCCGATTTGGGTGTATATTCAAAAATCATCGCCATAGCCGACTGCTATGATGCGCTTACATCACGAAGGCCTTTTAGGGATGCCTATAGCCCTGACATCGCCCTGTCGCTAATGTGGACCGAGATCAAGCACAAGTTCGATCCTGAATACCTCAAGATATTCATGGAGGTCATGAGGCTGCCTTCGGTTCGTGTTCTCAACGATAAGGGCGAAAAAATCGTCATCTTCTGAGGAAAACCGATCATGTTCAAAAAAAGAGTACAGCTTAGTGTGGTATTGGAAAACGTCCCAGGCAGATTGGGTGAAATCTGTGACCTGCTATACAGTCTTGGAGTGGATATAGACGCCATGACCGCTATTCCCATCGGAGAATCGGGAATACTTCGCATGGTGGTCAGCGATCACCTGAAAGCCATTGAAGCCTTGGAACAGCAGCAGATCCCGTTTTTACAAACGGATGTTCTGGTAGCTCAGGTGCCCAACGAAGCGGGAATGGCCGCGGGGCTTGGACACAGGTTTGCCCAGGCCAAGGTAAATATTGAGTATGCATATTTTTCAGGCGGCCAGGCCAAGTCTCTGACCCTGCTGGTGTTCAAGGTGGCAGATGTCACAGAGGCTCTGATGAAACTGGAATTGCAGGCAGGCGAGTACAACTAGGCAAGCTTGAGCTGCAATCGGTTTTCCAGCTAATCCCATACATCAGCACCACAAGGCATGATTTCATGGAAGCAGGCAAGCTCTGCAACAGCCTGAGAAAAAAAGGTATCGCCGTTCCTTCCACAGGCTGTCTCATCGCCCAGCTCTGCATCGATCGGGATCTGCGGATATTTTCCCTGGATTCGCATTTTGATGTGTTTGGTCAGGTGAAACGACTGGAAGCATGACCCGGAAAATTCGTACCAGGCCTTCTAGCCACTTAGTTCCTTTGCGATCAAACGAACCACGTCTGTGGATAAAATCAGGCTGAGGTGGCCCCTGTACTGCATGATATAGTTGTCCCCCCTTGGTGACAGCGCGCAGTGCCAGGGAAGTACCAGGTTGTCGTGGGTGGAGCATATACCAAGGATCCTGACACCCTTTGCCGGGGTGCCTTGATTCAGCTTCTCCAGGAAAAAACTTCCCCGCCTCATCTGCCTGGCATTGCGTCCTGGCAGCAAGACCGAAAGAGCAGAACCCTGGTGAGGTGTTCCGATGGTCACCACAGACCTTACGTAGTTTTTCATACCCCCCATCTCTACCAGGTACCTGGACAACAAGCCCCCTTGACTATGACCAACCAGGTCCACTTGTTCGGTGTCCATCTGCTTCATCCATTGAAGAATATCGGCTCTGAACTCCTTTGCCATACGCTCCAGCCCGCCGTAGTATCTCCTTGGGGAAAAAGCCCGCACAGGCACACGCAGCTTGCGTGCCAGCCTTCGTTCCATGAAGAACATCGTCAGAGCATTTTCGCTGTGGCCAGGAAGAATGGCCACGGGTATTTGCCCCTTTTTCAACGGAAGCGCTACCCCATCATTGTGCATGAACCTGTATGGAAAAGCGAGAATCACCCATATGCTAGCACCCCACTCCAACACTAAACTGGCGGCACCGCCTGCGATGCGTCCTGCCAACGTGTCCTCCGGCCCCCTGGAGCCTCCTCCTGGAAATACCACGTGAGCGAGAGTGTATGTCACCACCACCATGATGGCGCCAAACCAGACCGGAAACAGAACTATCAGCAAAACCACCGTACCCATTGTAGTATCCAAACTACTCTATAAAATATCAAAGGTGAAACGAAGCAGTACACGCTGCTCGAACTGCAGAAAGTCAGACAACTGCTTATTATAATCAAGTCTGACGACGTATGCGATGGATGCAAACGACACCAGCCTCAAGCTTATTGTGTTTTTCCAGTTTATCACCGGATCCGAACTACCCTCGGAAGACAGGAAGGGGATGAGGGAGTCGAGTTCCGTATCTATCAGTACCCACCTGGTCAACCTGGCTGAACCGATGAGGGTCGCCTCTGCTCCCAAGAGGTTGGATGACTTGGCCTTGACGAAGCACATGGCGGTGGAGCATGAATCCAGAGGCTGCTCTGACTCGCGTTCGATAAGCAAGGAGCGTATCAGGTTGTGTCTTGCTCCCACACCAAGCCTGAGATGGAGATCCAGCAACAACGACGGGCTCAGGTCAAAGGACACACCAATACCCTCTTTCAACTCCAGGGGGTCGAAGGAATCAGCCAAATCCAGATATTCCGGTCTCACCAGCCTGGAGACCTCGTTGAGATTATCGTCCAGTATCACCACGTCTCTGGTGTTTGAATCAAAGGAACGAACCCCTGGGAACAGATTGGTGTTCAAACCAAAGCGTATATACGGGCCAAGCCACGACAGGAAACGATAAGTATAGATGGCATCCAGATCCACCTCGTCTATGGTCTTGCTCCATTGCAGATCGCTAAGGTCTGTTCCTATGTTTTGAAATGCCTGTCCTCCCTCGTCCACCTGCAAGCGAAGATATGCCAGGTGGTGAGGATCCAGATACCTGAGGGAAAAATCCACAAAAGCATTGAAGGTGGTTGAATTGCCGGGGGATCTGCCAGGAACGTGATCGTTTCTATTCCACAGCAGATCTCCGCCCACTATCAAGCCCAGTCTCCAGTTTTCGATCTCCGTGCGCCCCTCCCATCTGTCCACGACTCCGCCACCCCTGAAATTACCTTCATCATCCTGCACCAAGGTGTAGTGAAGAAGTTCTCCGGCCTTTAGCCTTACCGTGACGAAATCGGTCCTTGCCCGCGGCGTCTCTCCAGCACGAACGATCATGTACCTGCCTGGTCTGAGCAACCAGGTACGCAAGGTCTCTCCCCTGGTCTCGTCCGCGCCTAGCCCCAGTCCGAAATCCTCGCCAGAGGGAAGAGCAAATATCTCATAGGTGCCTCGGATCTGCACGCCATGTTCATCGACTACCCTTACTATAATCCCGGCCCAGTCCGCATCCACGAGGCTTACATGTCCCTCGAAAACCTCCACGGGGTGAAGCAACATCTGACCTTCGACTCCAGAACCCACCCTTACCGTATAGTTGCCCGGCGGCAAGATGGCCTTTTTCCCTGTGGGAGACCTGGCCACCAGTTCACCATTGGAATCTACCACCACGTAAGGTGGCTCTGCCGCTGATTCGCTCATGGCAGGAACAAAAACAGCTCCCTTGCCCACCGGAATGAGTTCCGAGTCCATGTCCATCTGTACTTTCGGCTCAGGAAGAAGCCAGCCCGGAGGAGTATACTCTTCATCAGCGTGATCTTCCTTTTGCCCAGCCCTTGCAAAGCTGGCGAGCAGCAAAAGCGACGACAACAAGCACAATCTCAGTCTGGTCACGGTAGCTCCTCCCCCCCGGTCTCAACCTTGCGTACCGTCTGATGGTGGGAAAGAAAACCGCGAAGATCTTCAACCACCTGGTTCATCCCTTCTTCCATCAATTCGCTCAGAGCCTTGACCACATAGACTGGTTCCTTGTTGTAGACCCTCTTTTTCTTGTCCACCCGGTATGACCATATGACCGTATCGCTTCTGAACCTGGTCATCCTAAGTGTGAATGCAATATGAGCAAACCACTCGTTGCCGCTGTCGAGCTCCTCGATGGACTCCAACACCCCTGACATCTCGTATTGAGGTCGTGTATCTCCATAGTCGCGGCTGACAGCCTTGAACAGACCGGAATGTTCCAGGTGCCTTACCACAAGCCCTGTCACCATCTTATTGGGTTTCACTGCCCAGAGCATGTAATTGTAATATTGGAACTGATAAGGTGAAAAGCGATATACGATTTTGTCCTTGTCATATGCCGGTGTGATATCCAGGTCGTCTACACGCAAAGATTCTGCGATGGTCTGCTGCTTGTCGCGATGGGGCAACAGACTGTATGCCATGGTAAAGTAGGTAAAATCAGGGACGCTTGCACACCCCAACGCCAGTGCGACAAGCACCAGCACAGAAACGCTCAATCTATTTTTATAGCCTGTTTTCAAGGCAACTCCCTCCCGCGCTTTTCCTGAGACCGCAGCAACAACGACGGATCATCTCGAATCAAACGGCTGAAGTCACGCGCGTTTTCCGCAGTCTCGGCAAGGTATCTAAGGGTGGCTCTCAAATCCTGCCTACCCCTGGCAACCAGCAGATCCAATTTCTCCACCAAGGCATCGGTCCTTTTGGCAACTTTGTTCAGAGCCTTGGTAAAACGCCCCAATTCATCCTCTCCCAATCTCTTTCGGGCTTCGCCTATCATCTTCCTGGTGTCGTCCAAAACTCCGATGACGCGCTTTTCA
The DNA here is from genome assembly GCA_027031935.1 of Myxococcales bacterium. Taxonomy (GTDB): domain Bacteria; phylum Myxococcota; class B64-G9; order B64-G9; family B64-G9; genus JALVPF01. The sequence goes on from JALVPF010000056.1 coordinate 13,635, forward strand.
TCCAGGACTCCCTCCACCTTCCTTCTAATGCTGGCAATTGCCAGGGATGTCTCTTTTGAAACCGCACGAAGCTCATCTATGGCAAGCACCAATTTTGCCGAGGCCCTGTTGATGTTTTCCAGGGTGGAAGTCAAGAGATCGGAGTTTTTGGTGATAGTTCGGTCCAGGGTGTTCATGAGACTCCCGGAACGTTCGAGGACATCTGCCACCAAGGCCCGGTTTTCGTCGCCGGTCAGCTCCACCATCTGGTTGACGAGCAACTCCGCTTTCAACGATAGGGTCTCAGCTCGCCCTGTCAGCTTGTCCACCACCGAAGTCCCGGCCTTGATGATGGAGTCAGGGGGCATGGTTCTGGAAGAAGATGTTCCACCCACCAGCTCTATGAAACGAAGTCCTGTAATACCCTGTACGTTTAGAATGGCCTTGGTGTTTTCCTTTATGGGCGTACCTTTTTGCAAGCTGATGGCAACCCTGGTCTGGCTCACCTTTTCAGGATTAATCCAGATCCTGTCCACCCTGCCCACCCTGACGCCGTTGTATTTTACAGGTGCTCCCACCTCCAGCCCGGATACGGATATATCGTAATCGATTTCATATACATCGCGATCTGCAAACACCGTTGAGCCCAAAACGGCAGCCAGCAGTATAAAGAGCAAAACCATGGACACCAAAACAAACAAGCCAAGACGTATTTTTTGGGATCGAGTTATCAACTGCCCACCTCCCCTCCTGCATCAAACCTTTCAAGGACCGACATGCCCGCACCATCGGACCTGGCAGCCTTGCGCTGCAAAAAGCTCTGAACAGATGTAAGGGTGCTATGCCTGGCCTCATCCAGTGTTCCGTCAAAAACCACGTTTCCATCCGCCACCATGATCATGCGATCCGCAATGGTCTCTATGCTGGGAAGCTCATGGGTTACCACCATGAGAGTCACGTTCAAATCATTACGCAAATCCAGTAAAAGGCGATCCAGGGCCGCGGCGGTTACCGGATCCAAGCCAGCCGAAGGTTCATCGCAAAACAATATATCAGGATCCAGAATCATGGCTCTGGCCAAGGCTACTCGTTTTCTCATGCCGCCTGAGAGTTCCGACGGACTCATGGACCATGTATGCTCCAGGCCCACCATGGCGAGCTTCATCTGTACCAGTTTTTTCTTGGCACCCGCTGGAAGCTTGGAATGCAATTGCAAGGGCAAGGCAACGTTTTCCGCCACAGTCATGGAATTCAGCAGGGCACCTCCCTGAAACAAAAGCCCTACCCTGGAGCGAACCTCCATCAGCCCTGTCTCGTCCAGAATGGACAAATCTCTTCCCAGGAGTCGAACAGTGCCAGCCAGCGGCTTCAAAAGCCCAACTGCGCCTTTGAGCAAGGTGGATTTTCCGCATCCGGACGTTCCCGTGATCACCACCAGTTGACCTGGCCGAATGGTGAAATTCACATCCGCAAGTACAGGCTTTTCGCCGTATCCCAGGGCAACATCTTCCATTTGAAGCAAGGCATCCACAGGGCAATCCTCACAGATAAAAGATTAGACTGAAGATGCAGTCTGCAATAATCACTGAAAAAATCGCCAGCACCACAGAGCGGGTGGTGGATATTCCCACCTCACCTGCTCCACCCCTCGTGCCAAGACCGCTGTTGGCCGCCACCACCAAGATGATCCAACCAAACACCAGGCTCTTGGACAATCCGGTGACCAGGTCCTTGAATTTCAGGATCTCTCCGGTTCTGTTCAAATATGCCTCGGGAGGAACTCCTAAAGCCACGGTGGCGATGGCCATCCCTCCAAGGATACCGAAACAGATGGATGCAGCCGTCAAAAGCGGCTGGGTAATCGTGACAGCGTATACCTTGGGTACAACGAGAAAACGAACCGGGGAAAAACCCATGGCCCTCAGGGCGTCCACCTCTTCAGTTACCTCCATGGTGGCAAGCTCTGCCGCAATAGCCGAACCGGATCTTCCTGCCACGATGATGGCGGTCATCATGGGACCCATCTCTCTGACCATGGCTACTGCCACAAGATCTGCGACGTAAATATTTGCACCGAATTGCCTCAGCTGGTGCATGCTCAATAAAGCCATGGTCAAGCCTATGAGGGCTGCCAACAAAGACACGATCCCAAAGGCCATGGACCCCAGAAGAATCGTCTGTCTTGTAAGCTCTCCTGACGGTGCCCCCCTTCCTGATACAAAAGGCCCCACAAGAGACCAATACAGAATGTCTGAGAGCAGGATAAAAAAGTCCTTCGTGCCGGTGCACTTTGCTATGGCCCAATCACCCAGAGATTCAAGCAACTGGCCACCTTGCTTTTCGACTTCCCTGGGCGCCTCGTCCCGGAATCGAAACATCTCCAAGGTGCGCTGTGCCGATGGACTCGTGCCCAGAAGTTCAGGCCTGCATTTTTTCTTCCTGGCCAGGTCCAGCCAGCGGGCAACTATGGCGACTCCGGCAGAATCCATAGAGTCTACTCCTTCAAGGTCCAGCCCTACTCTACCTCCCCTTCTTGGTGTCCAGGCACTGAGCCAGTCCAAGACAGCAGATGCAGAATCACGGTCAAGCCTTCCCCTGACTATCAGCCTGGTCAGATCGTCGTCGATCACACGCTCGACTTTTGCGTGTCGTGCCTGGTCCATGGTCTTTATTACTAACCCGTAACAGGCTGTCCGGTCAAAATTCCGTATGCCGATTTCAAAACGAACTCTGCTGATTCGTGAAGAATCCTATCACTGACGCAAAAGGCCAGGCAGGCTGGTGCAGATGTCTTCCAGACCCATCTGGAGCAAGGGAACCTCCGGAAGGCTTTTTATGAAAGTCCTGCCGTAATTTTTCGTGGTGATGCGACTATCTAGCACCACAACGCCACCCTTGTCGTTTGTCGTCCTTATCAACCTCCCAAAGCCCTGTTTCAAGCGCAACACGGCTCTTGGCAGGCTCAACTGTATAAATGGATTATCCAGCCGTTCGGACCTGGCCTGCATGATGGGCTCTGAGGGCACATCAAAGGGCAGCTTGGTTACGATCACCAGCCTCAGTGAATCTCCAGCCACGTCTATACCTTGCCAAAAAGAGTGAGTCCCGAAAAGCACGGACGAGGGATTGTGTCTGAACCGGGCGAGCAGCCTGTGTCTCGGTGCCTTACCCTGGCAGAGGACTTCCATGCCCGAAGATTCCAGCTTAACAAGACATTCGTCAAAAGCGCTCGTCATGAGCTTCCAGGAGGTGAACAATACCAGTGCACCACCGGTACTTGCCTTGGCCAACTGCACTATGGCATCGGGAAGCCAGGTCTCGAAGCTTTTGTCGCTGGGCGAGGGAGCATCCAGCGCAACGGCCAATACGGCTGAAGAGGCAAAATCAAAAGGACTATCCAGGCTCAAGGTCCTGGTTCTGTGCTCGTGGAGAAGATCGAGCCCCAAGCGCTTTACCTGGTAGTCGAATGAACCATTGACGGTAAGAGTCGCAGAGGTCATCACCACGCTACTCATGGTGTCGTATATGGCCTCATTGAACTTTTCCGCCAGATCCAGGGGTGCAGAGGCTATGGAGACAAATCTTCCAGAGGCATTGGACCCCAGCTCCACCCACCGCACCTCATCATCTGTCTCTGCCTCCTGGGGTTCAGTCAGTGTCCTGAAAGATTCAGCAAGCCTGGACAAGCTCTTGGCACCAGAACGTCCTTCTACCGTAGCGCTCGTCTCATCGCTTTGTGATTCCACTTCTTCCACTATCCTGTGCATGGAAGCTGCCAGCTTATCGAGACTGGCTGAAGCTTCGCGAAAGGCCTGGCCAACCGCAACCCAGCCTGGACTTATCATCAGCTCCTTGCCAAGCCTAAGTTTTTTTTCACCGAACAAGGACTTGTCCAGATGCTCCTTGGTAAACTCCACTAGCAGATCAAAAGCCTTGTCCGTGACAGCGCGGGCATCTGCAGCCATGGACGATAGTCCGCCGTAGTCTCCTTGGCCGCCAATGGCCTTGTATTGTTGTTGAATGTCGTGAAAAACCCCGGAGCTTTGAGCATCGCCCCTTTGCGCCCTGCTCAAAGAGCTGAGCAGGCCCAGCGCCCCTTTCCTCGATACCCTGGAGCCAAAAAAGGCAGAGGCTGCATCTTCCAGTCCGTGGGCCTCGTCCAAGACCAGCCTGTCGAATGGGGGCAAGACCGCGGTGCGCTCCCAGTCGCCCAACTCGGTCCGCAGTGCCAAATCCGCGAACAAGAGATGGTGATTGACCACCAGGATCTGGGCATCTTCGGCCGCGTTCCTTGCACGCTGGACAAAGCACTGCGAAATCATGGGGCATTTTTTGCCCAGACATGCGTCGGAGTCAGCGCAAACCTTGGACCAAAGGCTATCCGGCACAGGCTTATCCAGGTCAGACCTGCTCCCGTCAGTAGTGCTTTCAGCCCATTGTGCCACAAGCGGCAACATGGCCAACTCTGCTCCGGGCTCAAAGAGGTTTATCTGCCGCACCTGGTCTGACAATCTTCTGCGGCAAAGGTAATTCGCACGGCCCTTTACCAGAACCACATTCAGCTCTTTGCCCAGCACACGAGAGACCAGAGGCAAATCCTTGGCCACCAGTTGCTGCTGCAGATTGATGGTCCCGGTGGAGATTACTATACGCTGCTCATGTTCAAGAGCCCACACAGCCATGGGCAGTCCATAAGCAAGACTTTTTCCGGTACCGGTGCCGGCTTCCACCATGTAAATAAGGTCTTGGTCCAGGGCATCACACACAGCCTGCGCCATCTGCTGCTGTTGCTGCCTGTGCTCGAAAGACTCCATGTTTTTTGACACTGCGCCACCGGGAGACAGGGCCGGGACTACCTGAGAGAGCTTCACTGTAATCACCTGCGAACCCAGCGTCCCAACCAGTATGCCAGGCGAAAATCAGGTCCGGGCAACATGTTGGATCCATCTCCACCACCATTGGGTTCATAAGGATTGGAGCGCCAGTAGTAATTGGAAGGGGGACGAAGCTTCATGGGAATTGGCTCTGCCACGATGAGACTGCCTTTTCTTCCCACCTCGCCGAGCACCGTAAGCTCTGTCACGCCGTCATCAGCCACACATACGCCTGATTCCAACTCTGCAGGGTCGCAATTTTCTCTTTTGGTGTCCCAAAAGGGAGGGGCAGGAAAATCCCGCAGGCTGAGCATGCCCCTTTCAAGGGCTGACTCATCGACTTCCGAGGTGCAGGGATTTTCTGCGCTTGCACCGCACATGCCCGTGACATACACAAAATCATATAATGACTGGGCCTCTTCTATGGGCTGAAAGTCCTCCCCTGGCGTATCATATAGTTGTTCAGACAGAGCCTTTTTCAAGATAGAGCGTGCGTGTTGATCCCTTATGTACCTCAGTGCCAACCACGCCCCGTCAAAGGCCATATTGTAGTTTGAAAAACTCGTAATGTTTCCGAGATTCAGCTCCACGCTGTGCTCGGCTGCGATGGTAGGAAGATCCCTGTTTTTTATCAGATCGTTTTCCAGGTAGTCCACCACGTCTGTCTCCTGGGTAACATACGCAAAGGTACCGACTATGCCCAATGCCATGATGGAATAGAATCCATTTCTGATGCCGGGTACCAGGAGCCTGTCCACGTAGTTTTCGTTCATGTACGCATGAAAGGTCGGTCTTCCGTCCGCGTCCGGGATCTCCAGGTCATAGCCGCTTTCAGGCACTCGCATCAAGGCATGAACCAGCTCGGAGGCGTGCTTTCGAAGCCTGGTCTTGTAAGAGTCGGGTATGGACCCGTCATCGGCCATGACCTCCCAGGCTGCACCGAATCCCAGGACCCAGCCGATGAGCATGTCCCTGGAGCAGGAGTCTTCCCAGACATAGTCCGGATACTTGCCCGAGTTGTCGGCCCTCCACGTGCCGTTGTTTTTCTCTTCCGGCAGGGGATTGCCATCTTCATCGTACAAGGGCACCAGCTCCACGTTTTGACCGTCGCCGGCATAAGTTGTATTTGCAAAGCCCCGGACGATGACTCCCTCTACTCCGTTAATCTCCACTGCCAGGGCGAGACCATCGAGGGCCTTCAGGAACTGCTCCCTGGCGAGATCCACGTCAACTTCAGGGTAGTTCTGATCCCTCATGGTCCCGTATCGAAAGGCGTCAGCAGCAAGCCCCGCACCTGCATAGGCCCCTGCCACCTTCCACCACGAATCCACCACCTGCTCGACTTTGTATCCGCTGAACGATTCGAAATCCCAGCCATCATCTTCAAGCAGGAAGCGCTCCACCGCGGCCCGCTCTTCGGTCTTGTCCACGGATATCCTGACCTCGGCGTTCAGGCCCGTGGGCAGGGTATGAAAAACGTGAAACTGCCTGTCTCTCATCCTGGCCGTAGCTTCCAGTTGAGCATCGTACCCGTCCTCGCCTGGGCCGGGGATGAGTGTCGAGTAATCATAGGTATAAAGCTGGTGAGACGGTTGCGCCGAGCATGAGCAAAAACTCAGCCCAAGACAACTCAGCACAAGCGCAAGCAAGGTAAGCTTCATGACCACCACCTTAGAACCCAAGCTCTGAAATCCGCAACATGAGGCCAAGTGTGCCAGAAGCACGCTTTTCACACAAGGCCAGGGAGATCTCCCTGATTCAATAATGAGGGAGATTTGGGGCCACGGAGAGCCACGGGGACTAATTGACTCAAAATTAATAACTGCTTATGATACCCATTATCATATGGTAGCTCAGCTGGTGGGGCGCGGATGAACACAGCAGTGACAGGACAAACGACCGGATGGAGCCAGGATATCTTTCCCCGGCAGAACCGCTGGAAAAATGAGAGAACCGGCGAAGAAGGCAAACATCACATGGATGGATCTTGGAGAGAGAATGCAAGTTGTCTGGAAAAACAAATTTCGGG
>JALVPF010000057.1 GCA_027031935.1 Myxococcales bacterium
GTCCTGGCACCAGCACCACAAGAAGTTTTGGTGGACGAAGTCGTAGCCGTGGTAAACAGGCACGTGATTACTCGCAGTGAGATCATCGAAGAGGCTACTTTTGTTTTGGTGGACAGGAGAGGCCAGGCAGGTCTTGATCGCCAACTCACACCGAAATTCTTGTCCATGATCCTGTCCATGTTGATCAACCAGCACATCCTTTTGGATGAGGCCAGGCGTTTGGGCCTTCTTTCAGTTTCGGATAAAGATCGACAACAACTTATCGAGGGCTTCAAGGCAAAGTTTTCCAGCGACGAGACATACTCGAGATTTCTCTATGAAAACGGCCTGACCGAGCAGGTAATAGCAGATGCCCTCGTCAGGCATTATAGGGTGGAAAGGCTCAAACAGAAAAAGATTCGTATGATCTCTGAACCAACACGGAAACAGGTCAGAGAGTATTATGATGAGCACAAGTTGGATTTTGGTGGGGCTAGCCTGGAGACCGTGTCAAACGCTATAAAGCTCAAGCTGTTGAAAAAGAAACGGGAAAGGGAACTGGCCGGGTGGATTTCAGAACTGGGAAAACGGGCTGATGTCAAGGTCTTGGTCGACCTCTCTGAAGGGACTGGCTTCTAATATGGACGTTGAGCATCACCTGCTTGAAGTCAATGCAGATGTCCTGGACAAGGTGATGGAAGTGGAACGATGGTGTTTTTCCGATCCATGGCCAGCTTCTGCTTTTGTGGCTGAGTTGGCCCATGCGTGGTCTCATTTCAAGGTGCTGGTCAGAAAAAGGTCCACATCATCCCGTTCAGATTTTTCAGATAGTATGCTTGATGACATGGTTGTGGATGGATATGTTATTGCCTGGATGCTGCCTGATGAAATGCATCTTTTGAAGATGGCGGTTTTACCGGAGTGGCAAAGAAAGGGCTTGGCCAGATACATGCTGGATGATTGCCTGGCCACATTCGCGAGCCTTGGGGGTGGGGTCGCGAGCCTGGAAGTCAGGCCATCCAATTCAGCTGCCATTGGACTATATGGTTCGTTCGGTTTCAAGCAAATCGGCGTGCGAAGAGCTTATTACTCCAAGGACAACGAGGATGCGCTTTTGTACATGAGAGAAGTTAAAAGTATCGCAGGTCGATACCTTGAGGAGTTTGGTGACTAGAGCATGGCAACTGCACACAACATCACTGCTGAGCTGAAACAGGTAAGGCATTTCGGCAAGGATCTCGTGTTGTTGCGTCTGTTTGCACCTTCGGTCGCTTTGGCTGCTACTCCGGGGCAGTTCGTAATGCTTGGCCCCTTGGACCCTCGATGCATGGATCCATTTTTGTGTAGACCCATATCGATTTTCGGAGTCACTGACGAGGGCGAACTGGATTTGCTCATTGCAGCAGCGGGACGTGGCACAAGGATGATCTCTGCATGGACCGAAGGGCTCAGGGTTGAACTGACAGGCCCTTTGGGGCACGGATTCGAGAGCGACACCAAAAACTTGCTTTTGGTGGGTGGTGGGGTAGGGGTAGCCCCACTGGTCTTTTTGGCTGATACACAGTTGGCCAAGGGGCGTAAATGTACCCTGCTATATGGTGCTGCACGATCAGAGATGATGGTGGACCTGCAAAAACTCCAAGACAGGGGATGCCTTGTAAAGTTGGCTACGGATGACGGCTCTGTTGGGCACCACGGTCTTGTCACGGATTTGCTTTCCAAGCACCTGAGTGCATCCCATTCCCATGATACCCTGGTGGCAGCCTGTGGCCCCTCCCCAATGCTCAAGGAGGTATGGCGAAATTGTTCAGAACACGGAGTTGACTTGCAGGTGTCGCTGGAAAACCGTATGGCCTGTGGCACTGGTGCTTGTATGGGGTGCAGTTTGCTTATCTCCGGTAAAGCCCTGAGGGTTTGCAAACAGGGGCCCGTATTTTCAGGCGGGGAGGTTTTTCAATGAGCCCAACACCGGACATGACGACTCATATCGGAAAACTCGTCCTGGACAACCCCGTGATGGTCGCCTCAGGAACATTTGGCTTCGGTGAGGAGTACGATGGACTCATGGATGTGCGAGCCCTGGGCGCCATAGTCACAAAGGGTATCTCCCTCGAACCCAGGGTGGGTAATCCTGCTCCCAGAACGGCGGAGACGCCTTGCGGCATGATCAACTCCGTTGGACTGCAAAATCCAGGGCTACGGGGTTTCGTAGAACACAAGCTTCCCTGGTTGAAGGAGGTCCCTTGCAAGGTCGTTGTGAACATTCTGGGGGACACGGTGGAGGAATATGCCACATTAGCCAGGGAACTGGATGGAGTACCGGGCGTGGATGCCATGGAGGTGAATATCTCTTGTCCCAACGTGGAACACGGTGGGATGACTTTTGGTTCGGATCCACAGACCGCTCGCCGGGTAGCCGAGGCGGTAAGGGCTGAAACGGACAAGCCTGTCCTGGTAAAGCTCTCTCCCAATGTGACCAGTATCGTGCAGGTGGCCGAGGCAGTCATCACAGCTGAAATAGACGGTTTGACCTTGATAAACACCATTAGCGCCATGGCAATAGACTATGCAACCGGAAAGCCTTTGCTGGGCGCCATCACTGGAGGTTTGTCTGGTCCAGCCATAAAACCGGTGGCAGTAAGGGCGGTTTTCGAGGTGGCCAGAGCCTGTGAAACAAGCATCGTTGGCTGTGGTGGAATCGCCTCCTGGCAAGATGCTGTGGAATTCATCAGAGCCGGAGCAAGTGCAGTTCAGGTGGGTTCCGCAACATTCCGCAGCCCATCATCTGCGGTCAGGGTCATAGATGGTTTAAGAGGTTTTTTATCTCACATTGATTGTTCCAGTTGCCGGGAACTCGTTGGTAAGGTAAACATATAAGTCCTGCTCTGGAGGACTGGATGACGACGACACAGCAACCAGCCGCCGAATTGCCTGCCAGGTTTGGCAAGTACCTGCTGGTGGAACGGATTGCATTTGGGGGAATGGCGGAAATATTTCGCGCCAAGTCCTATGGTGTCTCCGGGTTTGAGAAAACCATAGTCATCAAGAGGATACTCTCATCCTATGCCCAGGACCAGGAGTTCATTTCCATGATGATAGATGAGGCAAAGATATGTGCCTCTTTGCAACATGCCAACATCGTGCAGATATTTGACCTCGGAAGACTCGAAGGCAAGTACTACATAGCCATGGAATATGTGCATGGCATTGACCTGGTGCAGGTTCTCGCACGGCTCAGAAGGGCCAAGACCAGGTTTCCCATAGAACTGGCATGCTTCGTGATCATAGAGGCTTTAAAGGGTTTGGACTATGCCCACAGGGCAACCGATCCCAATGGGCGTGCTCTGAATATAATCCATCGTGATTTCAATCCTTCGAACATCTTATTGTCTTTTCTGGGAGAGGTGAAGGTAGCCGATTTCGGTATTGCCAAGGCATCGAAAAGAAATTCCAAGACCATGGCAGGAGGATTGAAAGGAAAGATGGGCTATCTCTCTCCAGAACAGGTTGACGGAACGGTTGAACTCGATCATCGTTCCGACCTGTTTACCGCTGGTATAACCTTCTGGGAGATGTTGGCCACAAAACGAATGTTCAACACTGGCTCGGATCTGGATATCCTCGTGGCTATCCGGGACGCTAAGATTCCTGATATTCGACAGTATGTGCCTGATATTCCGGTTCAGTTGATCAATATTCTCGACAGGGCGCTTGCAAGGGATCCCGAGGATCGATTCAGATCAGCAGGGGAGTTTCGTGATGCTGTGGATGATTTTCTTTTCGAGTCCGGAATAAAAATATCCTCCACCCATTTGGAGGGCTACCTCAAGCATCTTTTTGCAGACAAGCTGGAGAAACAAAACAAGGAACAAACCGAGCCGAAACTCTCCGTAGATGAGCCCACACGCGCTCAACCACCCAGGTATTGGGTCCGTTCGGTGAATGACAAACCAGACGGTCCCCTGGACATGTCCGAGGTGATCGAGCGCATTCAGACAGGACAGCTGGACCAGAACACAGAGCTGCTTCGGGAAGGTGGAACCTGGATGAACATACTGGATTTCCCCGAGTTGGCACCACAGATATCCAGGTTGCCTTCACCGGAGGAATCAGACCCTGATGCCTTGGCTTCATACCAGGGCTTGTTGGCTGAAGTGAGTTTTCCAAAGCTCTTCTACCGATTGGCCATTGCAAAAGAGGTGGGCAGACTGGTATTGTCCAGGCCGAGGGTGAAGAAGGAGATATACTTCCGTAACGGAGTTCCTGAGTTCGTCAAGTCCAACCTTACCACCGAGCGGCTGGGCGATTACCTTGTCGCCAATAAGGTGATTTCGCAACAGCAAAGGGATGAAGCGGTCCGGGCCATGCAGGGCTTTTCCGGGAGGTTGGGAGACACCCTGATCGGACTTGGCATGTTGCAGCCTTACGAGATGTTCGAAAAACTGGCAAACCAGGTCAAGGAAAAACTCCTGGAGGTTTTCTCCTGGACCGCCGGTACATACAGGTTTTTTGCGGGCCAGACATATTCGGGTGAAATCATGCCATTGAAGCTGGGTTCATTTGCGCTTTTGGCAGAAGGTATTCGGAGTTTCACTCCAGAGGAGATGCTGCGAAATCGTTTTCGCTCTAGACTGGATCAGCATCCAGAGCGTATTGAAAATCCTTACTTGAGCCTGGAAAAACTTGGTCTGCTGGCAAGGGAACAGAGGGTGGTGGATCTACTGGACGGCAAAAGAAGCGTACGAAATCTTTTGGCCATGGGGGGATCGGACAGGGCCATGTTCGAGATTACGGTTTACAGGATGTTGTATCTATTGGAAGAGTTGGAGATTATCCACTTCGCACACTGAATCTGACAAAATCTTATTTCAAGACGCTCCCTGTTGGTGGAGGGAGTGCTGGAGCAAACATGGAAAGCAAATACATCGAGCAGGTGGATCGCACCCACACCTGTGGTGAACTTCGCCTAAGCGATGAGGGAGAAGAGGTTGTATTGTTTGGTTGGATAGACGGGAGAAGGAATCTGGGAGGTTGTGTGTTCTTGGACCTGCGTGATCGCGATGGTCTAACTCAGATCGTTTTCGACCCCAATGACACTCCTGCGGACGTTTTTTCGGCTGCAGGAAAGGTACGATCTGAATGGGTAGTAGCCATAAAGGGAAAGGTCAGGTCCAGGGGGGAGAATGCCAACCGGAATATGCCCACTGGCGAGGTGGAGATACTCGCAGATGATCTTTTCGTATTCAACTCCTCACCCGTTCCTCCCTTTGAGGTCGTGGACGGCGTGGACGCCAGGGAGGAGTTGAGGCTTACCCATAGGTACCTGGATTTGCGCAGGCCCGAGATGGTTGCGCGACTCAGGACAAGGCACAAGGTGATGCAGGCAGTGCGGAGGTACCTGTCGGATGAAGGGTTTTGGGAGTTGGAAACTCCCATGATGATAAAGAACACACCGGGCGGCGCAAGAAACTTCCTGGTTCCCAGCCGTTTGATGCCGCGTAATTTTTATGCGCTGGCAGAATCACCGCAGATCTACAAACAGCTGTTCATGGTCGCGGGCTATGACCGGTATTTCCAGATTGTCCGTTGCTTCAGGGATGAGGACCTGAGGGGCGACAGGCAGCCGGAGTTTACACAGATAGACATGGAGATGAGCTTCGTCAGCCCTCGTCATATTTTCCAGGTTGTCGAGGGCCTGATGGTGGACATATTGGCTGGCGTGGTGGGTTACAAACCTGAGCGTCCTTTCCCCACCATGTCATATTCCGAGGCCATGTCCAGATTTGGCTCGGACAAACCAGACCTGAGGTTTGGGCTGGAGTTGGTGGACCTTACTCCAGCGGTGCGGGAATTTGCTGGTGGTGGAATAGGCATGTTTGCAGATGCCGTGGACAAGGGTGGGGTGGTCAAATGTATCGTGGCACCGGCAGATGCAAAACTCAGCAGAAAGGACGTGGATCTCCTCGAGGCTAAGGTCAAGGAGATGGGTGGTGCCGGACTTGCGAGGGCGAAGATCGCCGAAGATGGTTCGTGGACTCAGTCGCCCTTGGCAAAGAGGGTAGAAAAGGACATGCGTCAGGCTATCAACACAGCGGCAAAAGCATCAACCGGGGATGTCCTGCTGATTCAGTTCGGTCCAGAGTCCAGGGTGCATACGATTCTTGGCGGATTGAGGATACATCTTGGGCAAAAGCTTGGCCTGGTGGACAAGAACAAATGGGAGATGTTGTGGGTTACAGATTTTCCCATGTTCGAGACATCCGAGGAAACCGGGCAGATACAGGCATGTCACCATCCCTTCACAGCTCCCCATCCCGATGACATAGATACCCTGGAGTCAGACCCACTGGCCACCAGGGCCAGGGCATATGACCTGGTGCTAAACGGTGTGGAGGTGGGTGGCGGATCCATTCGTATTCACGATTCGTTCGTCCAGGCTCGTGTTTTCAAGGCGCTGGGTATAAGCGACGAGGAGGCCCGTGAGAAGTTCGGATTTTTGCTCGACGCCTTGCAGTTCGGTGCCCCTCCCCATGGGGGGCTGGCCATCGGTCTGGACCGACTCGTGATGTTGCTTTCCGGGTGCGATTCCATCAGGGACGTGATCCCCTTCCCCAAGACAACCAGTGGGCAATGTCTGATGAGCGGTTCTCCTTCGAATATCTCTGAGCGACAGTTGCAGGAACTGAAGATAAAGCTGGATAAATGACTCTACATTCTGGCCATGACTTCTTCCAATGAAGTCAGCCCTTGTGCCACTTTCCTTACACCGTCCATGCGCAGCGGTACAAGTCCTGTCTCTGCCGCCGCCATGTTGATATCAGAGGCAGGTGCCCGGGCGATAATTTTTTCACGTACCTTGTCCGATGGAATAAAGAGTTCAAACAGTCCCAGTTGACCTATATAACCCGTGTTGTCACAAGCATCGCAACCCTTTGCGCGATAGAAGGTCAACTGTTGGTTGGTTTTTATCCCCAGTTCCTGAATGATCATTTCTGATGGTCTGTAAGCTTCGCGGCATTTCTCACACAACCTGCGAACCAGACGTTGGGTTAGCACTCCCAGCACACCCTGTGCCACAAGAAAGCCAGGCAGACCCATGTCCAGCAAAGAAAGCATTGCCGTGGCACCATTGGAAGCGTTCAACCTGGCTATGACGATTCGTTTTCCAAAGGCAGCAGCCAGGGACATGCGTGCGGCATCGGCATCGTTCATGGCTCCCACATACATCACGTCAGGCTCCAGGTCTATGGTGGCTCTCAAACCATCATTGAACGAAAAGTCGTATCTTTCCTCCGGCTTACCCTGTATCACTCCTGGTAGCTCGTATCGAAGGCTCGTCTCGAAAGAAGCGACATTTTTTTCTGGAGAG
>JALVPF010000058.1:0-1957 GCA_027031935.1 Myxococcales bacterium
GACCATGCCCGCAGCCTCCACTTTGAACTCCCTACTGTACCGTCGTCTCTTGCTTCCCATCTTGCTGACCTCCTTCTGAGCACATTATCGCTCTTATTTGGATGTCCGCAAAACTGGGTCAATGCCACCTGCAGGGGCGCCGTAGATAGCGAGCGTAGAATCGAGGCGCTCAAAGCCTTGCTGCTCGCTTTGCGCAACGCATACCCCAAGACTTTTGGAAGTTGGTTTGGCCGGTCTGAATCTGTCGGAAGATTTCTTGCGGGCGAGCCTTCCGGTCGAGTAATCAAACTCAAGCGTATCGCTGAGCGCGCCTTATCGGAGTACCTGTGACTACGCTAAACCAAAAAATACTCAGGAAATTTCTGCGGGAAAAATGCTTCCATATATCGTCCAGATGCCACCTTGTTCTTGCTGCTGAAACTCGGGCGATTGACCGAATCCGACCTGTATGATTGTCTGGAGTTTTTGAAATATGCCAGATCACACAGTGAGCCTGTGGATACAACTCGCATCATAAAGGAAATTCGCAAAGAGATTCGAAATAGCAAGACCTCCGCTCCAAAGCGCAAACGGCTAGAGATGCTCATGGAAGCAATAGATAATAAGGATAATTGAAGTTGCGCTCAATTCATTGAGGATAAGGTCAGGAAACTCCCTTTGATTTCGCGCTTAGTCGTGTTGAGAAGATCAGCTTCAGCAGCAAAATCGTTCCAGCGATTGACCACGTCTGATACCTCTTCCACAATGCTTCTTGCCTCTTTTTGTCGAAGGCCAGCCTTTTTTGCCAGTTCGAAAACTTGAGAGAGATTTGGCTCGCGACCTTCACCTGCAACGGTCATGCTGTGCTCGCCACCAGGACCCATGGAAAAGCTAAGGTCATAGGCAGGGGACAGGTGCCAGTCCAGATTGTCATCGTCGAGCAGGAAGGCAAAATTTTTTACGTGGTCATCCCGGTTGTGCGCAATGATATTAAAGACCATTTGACGAAAAGCCCGTATCACATCTCGCTGATTGCGGGTCAGTATGGAGGTGACTTTCAGCAGGTCTTCATAGTCGTTGGAAGGAATGCGAAAATTGGACTGGATGAGGTTTCCAAAGCTGTGGGTGTGAATGCGACGCAATCCGTCTCGGTCGAAGCGTTTACATCCAAAAAAACGGTCACCTTCTGCTGTTTCGAACAATCTTACCTCAGGCATTTCGATACCAGCCGCTTTTGCCATCAGGGCGTAGGCATACTCTACGGAACCTGCCTCGGGTTCATCACTCTTAGCCGGGAACTTTACGATCCATGGTTCGAACCCATCGGAAGGATCGCATGCACCAGAAAGAAGCTCGCCAGTTTGCGGAGCGTAGTTTACCAGAACCTTTGGTCTGGCTCCGCCTGGAGACCCTCCGGCACGAAGTAGTTGTGGCAGAACCTCCATGGCCTGACCAGAAAGAATCTTCTCCGATTGGAGTGCCAAGTCGTGTAACTGAAAAATCTCTGTGTCTATTTCATCCAGATCCTGAGGAGGAAAGTAGGTCAAGGCTCCCATGGTTCTGCTTCCGAGGAAAGACAGGCGATCCAAGGGGCTGAGCGTCTGAGGTATTAGCCCAAGCTTGCGAAAGTGTCTATCCATGAGCAGCAGACCCCATCCGTCTGGTAGAGAGTCATCAAACAGGCCGGGAAGGGGACCGAACTTCACATCCATATGTTCGAACAGCTCACTATTAAACGGCAGCCGAAAAGGGGAGAGGTTCAGACCGGTTTGAACAAATGCTTCATCGTACTCGAAAAACACCTGCCCTCGTTGTTCTGCCAATGTCCCCACCAGGGGATTGTGGTCCGGACTCTTGCTGAATCGTACCTGCAGCTTTTTCATTGGCTGCCTCTTTTGCGGGCCCGTGTTTCATACCGCTTTTCCAGCTCGGCAAGACTGCTTGCGTGGGGAGCTTTGAGGATTTTGCTAAACTCCTC
>JALVPF010000058.1:1967-4050 GCA_027031935.1 Myxococcales bacterium
ATGCATGAGCGACTCTCAAGAGTAAATCCAAAGAAGCCTTGCCGGTGTTTTCAAACCTTTTTAACGAGGCGACAGAAACACCTGCTCGCGCGGCCAGGGTTTTTCTCGTCCAGGCCTTGCTCAGCCGCAAGGTGCGACACGAGTCAGCCAAGTCCTGGGCTATCTCAGCAGGAGTCTTCAGGGTGAGATTACCTGGAGTCATGCTTAGATACTAGCAGGTTTGACTTGATGGGACAATATATTATACATAATCTGAGATTTTACGATTAATAGATAAAATATTATCTATTATCAACATGGGCTCTTTGTGGTCGCCGGGATGATTTATGTTGTTGGCATATTCATCATCAACGCGACCGTCACCGTCGTTATACTGCCCGTCGGTGCACTATTTTATAATGACCTTTTTCAATGCTGCCACCGTACACTCGGCAGCATTGCGCATGCAGGGCGGCAATCCCAATGTGATGACCGGACTGAAAGGCGTCATGAGCCGACTGCCGCAAATTTTTGGCTGGGCCTTGGTGGCGGCCACGGTGGGGTTCGTCTTGTGAGTCATCTGAGCTAGATCCAGGAGTCTGTCTCCAGACATCACGGAATATTTTCCATTGCCCGGGAGCTTTATTGCCGAGTGTTTTCCTCAAGCAGGTAGATCACGTCCGGGCCTGCGTCCAGCGATGCGCTGTCACCAGAATCCAGGCTCAGTTGCACGCCTGTCATGGAGAGCAGGCCTGTAAACTCGTATCCGGGCAGGGACGGGGTCAGCTCCACGTGCCGAACTTCGCCGTGGCTCCATATGGCCAGGACCTGTCGCTTGCGATCTTCAGAGGCAAAACGCAGAATGTGCATGTCTTCGGCAAACTCATTTTTTGTTGCCAGGTCTTCATCGAACCTGCTTCCGGAGAGCACTTTAGACAGGTTCTGCAAGGCGAAATATCCCGGTTTGGGTTCAGGGATATTTTCATCTGTGGGGTCTGGGTCGTAGGGTACAAGTCCGAATGTATCCTCCCAGACTATGCTGTGGCCTGTGGAGTCTTCCAGGGTGTACCAGCAGAGGTGCTCTACCCCTGCTGCCATGGATAAAAGATAGCTGCGGACCAGGTACCGGGCCTGCTCGTGGGCAGGCACAGACTCGAACTCGGGCCAACCCACCTCCGTTATCCAGATGGGTTTGTCTTCGTCGCCGTGCGAAGCGAGTAGTTGTTTGAGGTCTGAAATCATCTCGGGCAAGGTACGTTGCTCGAGATAGTCGAAAGGGGGCAGGGATTCGTTGCTTTCGGGTGCTACGGCTGGCGGGTAGATCATGTAGGGATGTATGGCCATGGCATCGAAATATTTTCCAAGGTCTGGTTCATGCTCGTAGCAGGCTTCGATAAACTCCAAGGCGCCGGGGATCGCCTGTGATGCAAAAAAAGTGCCCCCGAAGGCGACCTTGGCTTCGGGGTCTTGTGCGTGAATGGCCCCTGATGCTGCCACCAGAAGGTCCGTGTATGCAGCCGGATCTGCGGCAGGCAGCCAGAAACGGTATCCTGCGTTTTGTTCGTTCCATATCTCCCAGCGGGAGATCCTGTCTTTGAAGTGAGCCACCGTGGCTCCTGCATATGTTGCGAAATCGGACGGGTCGTCGGGAGGATACTTGTCATTGCTCGAAGTAGCAGAGCTTGCCCATGGATTGCCATAATCCAAAAGGCCTATCCAGCCAAGGCCCGCAGATGCCGCCTCGTCCACGCGCAGGTCATAGCTTTCGAAGTTGAAGTCACCTTGCGTACGCTCCACCACGCTCCAGCGAAAATCCCAGCGCAGCAGCTTTGTGCCCGCGTCTTGCAAAAGTTCGAGCCTGCGCGAACGGCGGGCCTTAGATGCGTCGTCCCTACCACCATGCAATCCCGTAGCAAGGCACAGGGCTTCATCCACGTACACACCTGTGGGAGCGGGCAGGGGATCTGGATTTTCCTGTGGAGACTGGCAAGCTGCCCAAAAAGAAAAGAGCATTATAATTGTTAGCTGTCTTTTCATGTAGCCCATTTGTGCTTATTCCAGCCAGGTGGTTCAATCCGTCTTTTTTCTCATCAAGTTGGCCAGA
>JALVPF010000058.1:4060-7331 GCA_027031935.1 Myxococcales bacterium
GCGTTTTGTGCACAGGTCAAAAGCTGCGGTTTGCGCATTCGTCTGATGCGGATTTGGCAGCTTCTATCACCTCGCTCTTGATGCGGCTGCGCACCTTGGCCTCAAACCCTTTGATTTGCAAAAATAAATTCAATCAGCGGTTATTTTGAGGCTGATTGGCATGACCATTGCGATAAGGACGGGCATGGGTCAAGTGGCCCCAAACAAAAGGAGGATGTAATGAAAAGGTACATGTTAACTTTAGGTCTGGTAACGGTTGGTGCGGTAGCCTTGGTCGCTTTTGTCTCAGCTACAGATGCAAATGCCCATGGGCGTATGCATGGACAGAATGGGCAGATGGGGCAGGGATGTGCTGGATGTGGGTCTGGAACTGTCGCAAATCTGAATCTCAGCACCGAACAGCAAAAAAAGATCTCTGAACTCAGAACCAAGATGATGGAGACCATGTCGCAGGTAAGGACCCAGATGGTCACCAAGCGTTTGGAATTACAGAAACTGTGGTCTGCCAAGCGCCCTGACCGTTCAGCCATTCTGGCGAAGCAGGCTGAGATGAATTCGCTTCAGCAGAAGATGCGCCAGGCAAAAGTGGACCACCGTCTGGCAGTGTTGAATCTACTGACCGACGAACAACGTGCCAATTTCACATCCTCCCACAGCGGATGCCAGGGCAACTGCATGGGTATGGATATGGACGGCATGGGTTGCGGGGGCATGCATGGCAAGGGTATGCGTGGCAAGGGCATGCGCGGCAAGGGCATGCGCGGCATGAGAATGGGGCACGGTGGTGGAAATGGTCACATGGGAGGCATGGGTTCTGGTTGGGGTAGTTGGTGACCGTAGCGTAATTTGCGTAACTCCTTAGCTTTTTAGATACTGATAGATGATAATGCAAAGGCAGTTGGATTCGGCGGGACACAGGGTCCCGCCGGTTTTTTCCATGGAGTACTTGGAGAGAGATGAAGAGCTCGGCGCTTACATATTCACCAGTAGCCCGCTGGGGACTGTTGGTGACGACTCTTGCCATGGGCGTCGTCCTGGTAGTAACCAGTCTGTTGGGTTACCTCAGTGCCAGGGATGCTGGGGCCTCTGTGGTCCGGGCGCGAGGAAGAGACCTGCTCTTTGTCGTCCAACGCTCCATCCTGCTGGCTGGTGCGCCGGATTCGGAGACACTGGGCGAGATAGTGGAGGATTTGAAATCCCAGGGTCTGCGTGCCATCTCGCTGACAGGTCCGTCAGGTATGCTAGCCTCTGCTGGCGACCCCTATACAAAATCCTTCGGTCCGCTGCCCACTGCGTCTACAGGTTCAGGGCCCTTGTTTGATATCGATTGGTCGGCAGGATGTGCCAGAGCGGTGGCTCCTTCGGAGTTCGGTCGCGGGAGCTATTGCCAGGGGAACCATAAGGGATGCAATAGAGGTGGACGCAACTGGATGCACAATCGTGCGAAGACTAGCGGTCAACTGGCAATCGTGTTCGAGCCTGTGGTAGCCAGGGCCATGGTCTCGCGTGCCGGCTGGGATTTTGGGGTGAGCTTAGCCTCGGCTATCCTGCTGTTGCTTTTGGCCTTGGTGTTTTTTCGCCTTTCTGTCCGGGCTGAGCTTATTCAGCGCCAACTCGATCGCAAGCGAAAACTGGCTCTGTTGGGTGAGATGTCCGCTGTGCTGGGCCACGAGCTGCGTAACCCGCTCGCCTCTCTCAAGGGTCATGCACAACTTTTGGTGGAGAAATTACCCGACGATCACCCAGGACGCAGCGGAGCGCAGACCGTGGTGCGTGAAGCCATCAGACTGGAAGAGCTTAGCGGACAGGTGCTGGATTTTGCACGCACAGGTGAACTCGATATGGAAACTGTAAATCCCGCGGATTTGGTTCATGCTGCTGTAGACGAGCTCGATTCTATACGCGTGTCCGTGGACGCGGGAGATGCACCTGATGCATGGCGTCTGGATCGCACACGTATGCAGCAGGTGTTGGTAAATCTGATTCGAAATGCTCTGCAGGCATCTGGAGAAAACGAACAGGTGGATCTTGTACTGACCATGGAAGAAGGCAGCCTGCTTTTTGCGGTGCGCGATCGTGGGCCCGGGCTCGTGGCTGGAGAAGAGAGCAGAATATTCGAACCATTCTATACAAAACGGGTAAAGGGTACGGGACTGGGCCTGGCAGTGGCCCGTGCGATCGTTGAAAAGCACGGGGGCGAAATCACCGCGTGCAACCACCCGGAAGGCGGAGCGCAATTCGTGGTTCGCTTGCCGCCCGGTTGAGTAGGGGAGGTGAGTCTTGGAGCGTGTTCTGGTTGTCGACGACGAAGAAGGTATCCGCAGCTTCATCGCTGAGGTTCTGACAGGAGAGGGCTTACAGGTGACCTTGGCCGAAGACGGCCAAGAGGCCTTGGATTTGCTGGCGCGCAAAAGTTTCCATCTGCTGATCAGCGATCTGAAGATGCCTCGTGTCGATGGCATGGAATTGCTCAGACGTGCACGAGCGGAACAACCAGAGATGGAAGTTATAATGCTGACGGCTTACGGTACGGTACAAAGCGCAGTCGAGGCCATGAGAATTGGTGCTTTCGACTACCTGCAAAAGCCGCTGTCAGGACCGGACGAATTGCGGCTGGTGACTGCCCGGGCTTTGGAACGGCGCCGGTTGCTAGAGGACAATAGGCGTGTTGCCCTCGGTGGCGAAATCGAGATGGTGGCGACCGATCCTGCCATGAGCGAGGTAAACAAGCAGTTGGCGAAAGTGGCTCCCACCGATGCCACTGTGTTGCTGGAAGGCGAAAGCGGCACGGGTAAAGAGGTGGCAGCCAGGCGTCTGCATGCCTTGAGTCGGCGCAAGCAGGGACCATTTGTCGCTGTAAATTGTGCAGCCTTGTCAGCAGAGCTTTTGGAGAGCGAGCTGTTCGGGCATGAGAAAGGAGCGTTTACAGGGGCAATAGCTCGCAAACGTGGTCGCTTCGAGCTGGCCGATGGCGGCACCTTGTTTCTCGACGAGGTGGCAGAGCTCAAGATGGAGTTACAGGCAAAGCTGTTGCGGGTTTTGGAGGAGCGCAGCTTCGAGCGAGTGGGTGGAACGAGGGTCATCGATGTTGACATTCGCCTGGTGGCAGCTACCAATCGCGACCTGAAGACAGAAATCGAAAATGGCCGCTTCAGGGAAGATCTCTATCACCGCCTTGCGGTTTTTCCGATCCACCTGCCTCCGCTGAGGGATCGCAAGGCGGATATAATACCGCTGGCAGAACACCTCCTGGTGGATATTGGTCTCAGGC
>JALVPF010000059.1 GCA_027031935.1 Myxococcales bacterium
CGGCTCCGTGGATTTCACTCTGTCAGGCCTTGCCTTTTTGCGGAGGGAAAAGAAAGCTGTCGTAATTCGCTCTTTGGCACCAGGTGGCTCCATTAATATCCAGAACTCCTCTTGCAGACCAGGACCTTTCAGATTGCTCCTGGAAAACTTTTCAGATTCGTTAAGCCGCATACATCATTCGGGCTTGGCCAAACTCAAGGTAACAAAAAAGGCAACGCTTTCCTATCTGCTTGAAGGAACAATGCCAGGAAAATCGTTTGCAACGATAGAAATCCTTCAAAGGCCTGTTTCAAGGCCATGGAGTTTTGCTTTCGGTGGTGATGTCAAAGATGAATTGGATGTCTTTATTCAACTGCTCGAGCAGCTCATGCTAAGGCAAAATCCGCTATTCATCATCGAAGCAGGCGACTACACTCGAAACAGTTTACCCCGGGAACTTCATGAATACTTCCACCGCACCGGCTGGCTCCCTATTCCTGTTTACTTTGTCAAGGGAAACCACGAGATAAGAGTGCAGGGACGAAAACATTACAAGCGCATGTTCGGACCTTCATACTACAGCTTCATTTTCGATGATGTCCTCTTTGTGATTCTGGACTCCACCGACTATGCAGCCAAGGGGACGGAGGCGGGTTTTCGCATTGGTAAAAAGCAATTTAACTGGCTTGAAGGCGTGTTGAGCTCGCACAAGGATGTGAAGTATTCATTCATGGCTGTCCACACTCCACCAAGTCCTTTGCACGGCCCATCTCTTCGCCACACTTATCCATCAAACATGATGCCCTCCGAGGCCAAGAAATTGATGGAGCTTTCAAAAAAATATTCCGTAAGCTACGTGCTTTCCGGACATGCACACCTCTATGCGCGTAAAAAGATCGGGAAAACAGTCTACCTGACCAGCGGCGCTGGTGGCGCCAAGCTCTATACCTACAACAAGGTAAAAGGATTCGAGATGGACACTAGAAAACATCTCATGGTTTTCGAAATCAACGATTCGGATATAAGGGAACACCGAGTTTTTCTGCCCAGAAAAGTTGATCAATGACGTGGTCGAATTTTCGAAACATCCGTGTATCACTCAAAGAAGGTGTCTTGGCAGCTGACGGCTTGTCGGTATGATTTTTTTGACCGGTTTAACGGTTGATATTTTATTTTCCGATATATCGGTCGATTCTTCGATCAACCACTTCCAGATAGGAACTACCCGGATACCGGCTCTGTCTTCATCATCTCCTGCCGTCAATAGTAGTCCGTCTTTACAGCCGTACTTCTTCATGGCCGACTGTAACACATTGCTATCGGCCTGCCCCTTTTTCATCTGAACGTCAAGCATAAGCTCCAGACGGCCACCTCCGTCCCCCAGCGCCAGACCCAAGCGGTCCTGCTGACGCCAGGCCCAGACCTTGTATCCCTGTCTAAGACAATTATGGTAACTGACTGTAAGCGCAAGATAAACAAGATCTTCCAAGCCTCGTTTTGCCTGTACTGGAGAGATGGCTGTGGCCAGGCCCGTATCACAAGCAAAAACCAGCCTGCTGGCCTGATTGGCATCTCGATCCGCATCTTCCAGACGTGACACCAGGCTAATCAGACCGCTTCTTTCCAGGTGATCCAGCAGCATCCTGGTCTGGTCCATGGATTTTGATATCAAACCACGCATCCGTGCAGCAGAAACCGGGCGTCCCGTCATGCCCATCAAATATACCGCCATGGCGGTCAACACTTCGGGTGCCCTCACTCTCCTCAATAGAAGCACGTCTTTCATCAAAGAGGAATAGAAGAGTTCTTGTAAGGCCTGCCTGCGGCCTCCTGCCTGTCTTGCCACAGGCAGACCCCCGGCCATGAGGTACCTTGTGAAGGCGCCTTCGCCCGCCCCACTATCAACCTTTTTATCGGTGTATAACTGCACCCAGGGAGCAAGCCCAAGGGGTAACAAATCCATCGTGAACAGACCCTTGATGTCCATTTCCTCGTGACCTGTCATGCTGGCAAGGATCGTAATGCCCTTTCCAAGGCCCTGCCTTGCGAGCTTTTCCCAGCCATGCAGTCTCTCCACTCCATCGAGCACAAGTAGCCTTGTTCCAGATCCCAGGGCAGGAAAAATCTTTTCAATTTTTGCCCTTGGTGCCCAGAGGGGATCTTCCAGGTCAATAAAAACAATAGATTTCCTGTCCATGCCTTTCGAATTAAGGTCCATGGTCAACATTTTTAGCAGAGTGGTTTTGCCCACACCCCTGCTTCCCCTAAGCAACAGGCCCCTGTTTTTCGAGAGCATCCCGAGGGCCGTCGCCTTCTCTTTTCTCGGAAAAGGCCGTCCTCCTGGAAAACGATCCCATGCATCCCAAAGGTGAAGAAAGCCATTCGCCTCAGAC
>JALVPF010000060.1:0-589 GCA_027031935.1 Myxococcales bacterium
GACTCATGTACTCCGGAGGATATGGAGACAGGAGAATGAATAAGGTAAAACTCATCGTTAGCGATTTTCACTTGGGAAATGGAAGATTCAAGGATGATGGTACCGTCAATACCCTGGAAGATTTTCAATACGATGATGAGTTCATAGAGTTTCTTGAATATCATGATGAACTCAGCGAGAAGCAGCATGAGGAACTGGAACTCATCCTCAACGGTGACATTTTCAACATGATTCAGTTGCTTCCGGAAGAACAGGACTTGGGTATTCTTACCGAGCGTGCTGCTGTCACCAAGGTCGAAGCCATTATATCTGGCCACCAGGCACTTTTTGCTGCTTTGAAAAAATTCAATTCCAGACAGCATCGTCGACTGGTGTTCATTTTAGGCAACCACGATCCCCAGCTTATATGGAAGGGAGTGCAAGACACGATTAAAAGAACAGTACAGGGAGAAGTGATTTTTATCGAGACTGCCTACAAGTTCGATGGAGTTCACATCGAACATGGACATCAACTCGAGCCCATCTTCAAGATGAAAAAAGATAGATATTTTTTGACCAAGGGTTATCCGGAGCCCATATTGAATCTCCC
>JALVPF010000060.1:599-2093 GCA_027031935.1 Myxococcales bacterium
TTCTTAGACAAGGTAAGTCCATACCGGCTGTTTCTTCGGTGGTGTTTTCTCAATGACTTCTGGTTTGGCTTGTTGTCCATATTTTCGTACTTTTGGTTCATCTTCAAAACACGATTTTCACCCCTTCCTCTGAAACGGGAAGGAGCATTCAAGGGCTTTGGTGCTGTGTTCTTTCTCGCCCGATCGCCAACTCTGAGCAAGCAGGTGGCTCAAATAATCGAGAGGGAAAAATGCAGGACCGTGATCATTGGCCATACCCATATACCGGTTCACGTGAACCTGGGGCAAGGTGAGTACCTTAACACAGGTTCCTGGAACGACATAACCCATCTGGATATTGCAAACCTTGGACATGGAAAGCGGCTCATTTATGCTCGCATAGATTATGTACATGGAAAGCCGCAGGCCCGACTACAGGAGTGGTTCGGACTGCATCATCCTTTTCGCAGTATACGCGCCTGAGTTACTTGGAGAATTTCCTTTCAAAAAAATATCATTCATGTTTCTGTGGTTGAGTATTATAATTTCAAAGTGATAAGCGAAAATAAAATTTATTCAATTTCGAAACATCTGAAAGACTTTTGCTTGATTGCCTGGTTTTTTTTCCTGTTGTCCCCTACGAGGTCGTCTGCTGATTTTGATCTGCCCATACTTTTTCCTGTTCAAAAAGTCCTTGTTGTGGACGAGAGGGTGAATGAGTCAGTTCTTGAAAAGCTCTCAAAGGTAGACCACCTGTCGCTGGAAGTTCGAATGAGCGAAGGCAACATGATGCGGGACATTTTGCTAAAAATCCTGAATGATAAGTTCAGGGGGGTTGTAAAAAAAATTGTCTTGTCCGGAAGGGTAAAGTCGGTTCATGCAGAGGAGCTTGGAAAACTTGAAAAATTGGAGGTGCTTTGGCGCTCTGAAGGAAAAAAAATGGACAATGAGACCTTCAGCTCGCTTTTTGAATTGGGACCTGTCAGGAAATACATCGAAATTCCTGGCAATACAAAAATCAGCAATCTCAGTCCACTGAAACGAATGAAGTTTTACACCCCCGTAATCCTTCTGGGCAACCAAGCCCTGACAGACGAGCTATTGAACTGGCTGGAACATTCAACACACAGGCGGACCTGTTTTGTTCTCTCATCAGATTTTCCTCCGGAAAAGATTTATGATCTTTGCAAGTTAGGATCCATTTGCCTTGAGATACTAACGGTGAACAACTCCATACCAACTAAATTGATGAATATACTCAAGGACTTGAGAGGGGTGGATCTGGAGTTTGTGGTGGATGGCAGGCTGACCCTGGAAAACGTGAGTAAAATGGCGACCTTAGACAGGTTTTCACTGAAAATAGATCTTGGACATCCGCCAAGGTATACACCAGGTTTAGTGAGGATGCTCAACAGGATCGCTCCACCATCCATGATTCGAGCCCTTCCTTGACAATTGTTGTCTTGAAGGAGCCTCCTTCGAATTTTGCGCTGAATGGAGGGTCATGTAAGCCGT
>JALVPF010000060.1:2103-7316 GCA_027031935.1 Myxococcales bacterium
AAGCCGTGATTCGGAAAATGGGATTTTTCAAAAAGCGCTTGACATCTGGGTGCTTGACTGATAGACAATCGCCTCGCTTGGGAGTATCTTGCATCTCCCTCGTTGTTTGAAATACAGGCGCGTAGCTCAGGGGGAGAGCGCTACCTTGACACGGTAGAGGTCGGCGGTTCAAAACCGCCCGCGCCTATTTTACCACGCCGGGTGAACACCTGCGACAGCCCGGCGTTTTTTCTGGAGGAGTACCCTCTTGGGTGCACAAAACATCAAGATCACCTTGCCAGACGGAAAACTCATGGAAGTGCCCGTGGGTACAGCCATTTCCGAGATTGCTGCCAAGATCGGCAAATCCCTGTCAAATTCAGCGGTTGCTGCGATTGTGGACGACCGCATGGTGGATCTTTCAAAAAAACTGGACAAAGACGCCAAAGTAAGCATTCTTACCTTGGAAAGTCCAGAAGGTCTCGAAGTACTTCGACACTCTACGGCTCATGTAATGGCAGGAGCGGTAAAAGATCTTTTCCCATCTGCAAAAGTTACCATCGGGCCGGCAATTGATGATGGCATTAATGGTTTTTATTACGATTTCGATGTGGAAAAAAGTTTTACCGAAGAAGACCTGGAAAAAATCACCAAACGCATGCAGGAGGTGATCTCAGAGAATGTTCCGTTCGAGAGAATGGAGGTCAGCAGAGAAAAGGCAAGAGAGATTTTTTCGGGACAAGGCGAAGACTACAAGTTGGAACTCCTGGATGCCATAGAAGAGGATCAAACCGTCTCGTTGTACAAACATGGGGATTTTACGGACCTGTGCAGGGGCCCCCATCTGCCTTCCACGAAGAAAATAAAAGCTTTCAAATTGATGAGCGTCGCAGGAGCCTATTGGCGTGGAGACTCTTCTAACAAGATGCTCTCCCGTATATATGGAACGGCATTTGCGACCAAGAAAGACTTGAATAAACACCTCGAGCGTTTGGAAGAAGCCAAGAAGCGGGATCACAGGTTGCTAGGCAAACAGATGGATTTGTTTTCCTTTAGCCAAAATGTTGGTGGCGGCTTGGCACTGTGGCATCCCAAGGGAGCACGTATCAGATCCATAATAGAGGAGTTCTGGAGACAGTCTCATCGCGATTATGGTTATGAGCTGGTATACACACCTCACGTTGGTCGGGCTACCCTGTGGCAGACGAGTGGTCACCTGGATTTTTATTCGGAAAACATGTATTCCCCGATGGATATAGAGGGCAATCCCTATTACGTCAAACCCATGAACTGCCCATTCCACATCGAGATCTACAAATCCGGGCTCAAGAGTTACAGGGATTTACCCATCAGGTTTGCAGAGTTGGGCACTGTATACAGATTCGAAGCATCAGGCGTACTTCATGGTCTGTTGAGGGTGAGAGGCTTTACGCAGGACGATGCTCACATTTTTTGCAGGCAGGACCAACTGAACATTGAAATCAGGCGGTGTCTGCAGCACACATTTTATTTGCTTCGTTCATTTGGTTTTGAAAAATTCGATATTTTCCTTAGCACGCGGCCCGAGAAATTCGTTGGCGAGGAAGCTGACTGGGAAGCGGCCACCGACGCTCTGAAACAGGCACTGGATGCCGAGGGTTTGGATTTCGAGATAGATCCTGGTGAGGGCGTGTTTTACGGCCCCAAGATTGATATCAAGATACGTGATAGCCTGGAAAGATCATGGCAATGCACCACGGTACAGGTCGATTTCAATTTGCCTGACCGTTTTGATGTAACGTACGTGGATCGCGATAACAACAGGGTAAGACCCTTTATGGTTCATAGGGCCTTGCTCGGTTCCATGGAGAGATTTTTCGGAGTCCTGCTCGAGCATTATGCTGGACGATTGCCTACATGGCTTGCTCCCGTTCAGGTGGTAGTGCTTCCTGTGACCGAAGCTCAGAACGAGTTCGCTCAGAAAATTGCCAATCAGCTGGCAGAGAAAGATGTTCGGGTCCAGGTAGATGATCGGAGTGAAAAACTCGGTTTCAGGATTCGGGAAAACAGGTTGCAACGGATCCCATATTTACTGGTTGTAGGACAGCGCGAAGTGGAGAATAATGGGGTCTCGGCCAAAGTTGGCAAGGGAGAGGATTTGGGCTTTTTACCTTTGGACAAGGCTGTCTCGATGATAGTTGAAGATGCAGCCTGGCCAACACCACCAAATATCGAAGGAGGATCAATGAAGAACAACACGCGGAGGTCAAATTGAGGGGGATGGAGAATAGTTCGCAAGAGGAACGCACCAGGATCAATAATCAGATCCGTGCCCGAGAGGTTCGCGTCATAGATGATGACGGATCCCAACTGGGGATCATGCCGCTTCAGGAGGCGCTGAGGATCTGCGAAGACAAGGGCCTGGATTTGGTAGAGGTCGCATCTACATCCAGGCCGCCTGTCTGCCGTGTCATGGACTACGGTAAATACAAGTATAATCAAAAGAAGAAGCAGCAGGGAGCAAAAAGGAAGCAAGCCGGTCAGCAGATGAAAGAGGTCAAGCTGCGGCCAAAGACAGAGGAGCATGATTACAATTTCAAGTTGAAACACATAATGCGTTTTCTTTCCGATGGCAATAAGGCCAAGGTCACCGTGAGATTTCGTGGAAGAGAGATGGCTCACCGTGATCTGGGATTTGAGATGCTTGAGAGAATAATACAGGATGCAGGGGATTTGGCTGTTGTTGCCAGTGCTCCGACCATGGAAGGGCGACTGATGTACATGGTTCTTGCACCTTCACCAAAGGCCATGATTCTCAAGAAAGCAAAGGAAGAAGAAAAGGCCAAGGCTCAAAAGGCCGCAGAAAAAAAAGAAGAGAAGAGCTGAAGGTACTTGATGAATATTGGTAGGTAAGTGATAATTTGCCATATAAAGCGACTCGATTCTTCGATTGCTGGTGAAAGTCTTTCATTCACGCATCGAAGTCTGTTGCGGTAATGAAGGAGGAACCAAGATGCCAAAGATCAAGACAAATAGAGCTGCAGCAAAGCGTTTCAGGCGGACCAAGAAAGGAAAGGTTCGTGCAAAATGCGCATATCTGCGGCACATTTTGACCACCAAGAACAAGAAGCAAAAGCGAAGGCTTCGCAAGGCCAAACTCTTGTCACCTGCTGACATGAAACAGGTTCGGCGATTGCTGCCCTACGCTTGAAAACAGGCAGGAGGAAGAAATGCCCAGAGCGACAAATGCTCCGGCTAGACGCCGAAGAAGAAAAAAGGTATTGAAGAGGGCCAGAGGCTTTTCCGGTATGCAGAGCAAGTCCTTCCGCGTTGCAGCTAACAAGGTAAAGCGCGCAATGGCTTATGGATACGTAGGACGCAAGATAAAGAAACGTGACTATCGAGCTCTTTGGAATGCGAGAATCAACGCTGCTGCCCGTTTGAATGGACTTTCCTATAGCCGTCTCATCCATGGCTTGCACAAGGCAGGAGTGGAATTGGATCGAAAGGTTTTGGCAGATCTAGCACTTAATGATCCGGACGGGTTTGCAAAACTGGTGGACTTTGCCAAGAGTTGAAAATTTGCCGGGCTTGTGTCTCTATAGTGGAAATGTTGCGACCCTACCATAGTTGCATCCTGAAAGATGATCGAGGGGAGATTCATGGTCGACGAACCAACCGAACTGCCTGAAAAGATATATTTCAAGATTGGTGAGGTCGCGGAGATCGTCGGAGTCGAACCATATACTCTCAGATATTGGGAAACGGAGTTTTCTGCTCTAAAGCCAAACAAGTCGCGCTCGCAGCAAAGATTGTACAGGAAAAGAGATGTCGAGCTTCTTTTGAAAATCAAGAAGCTCCTTTATAAAGATTTGTACACCATCGCTGGTGCAAAACGTCAGCTTTTGAAATCAGGTGAGAAGAGTTCGACTCCTCAAATGGATCTTCAACTTCCCGAGTCCAGGGATTCAGACGTCTTTCAAAAAATAGAAAAGGAACTGGTAGAGATCGTAGACTTCCTGGAGAGCGATGAGGACTAGGCCTGTGGCTAATGTCTCTCCCGGATCACCTCCTGCAGAATATCTAAATGTAGACGATAAAATTCCGCGGTGGAACAATCAGCTTTGGGTGGATATGTTCAGAGCCTTGATGGTTCTGGTCGTGTTCGTTCCATCTGCGATTGTGAAACCTGCTCTTCCCATCGTCTGGTTCGGTTATCTGCCTTTTCTCGTCTTGTCTGCCATCTTTGTATTTTTGAGCTGGAAAGGGCGTTTTAGCCGCGTCCGCTTGTGGATATTGTTGGTCATTGATTCTATTGTAATAAACATCTTTGCCTATGTGATTGGAGTTGGAATTATCCCAGTGGGTTTGGCAATGATCCCGGTGGTTCTGGTTTACACTACTGCTGCCGGGAAAAGAGAGGGACTGGTCTCGTACTTGCTGACTCTAGGCCTCTTCGGCCTTATACTGATTCTTCAAAAAGCTGGAATTCTTGCCGATGCACCCTTCATTGAAGACTCATTACCAAGATTTGTAAGCCCTGGGGGACCGTTCGGTGCATGGGTCATCATCTCCGGTGTATTGATCATAGTATTTACCTGGGTCTCGATGGTTGTGAAAAACCTCCACGAGTTCAACGAACAGATCGTAAAGGCATACGATGAAGAACAGAGGGTCCTGGAGAGGTCGGCAAAACTTTCAAGAGCCATGAGGCAAACGGAAAAGCTCGAGGGCTTTGGAAAACTCGCAGGTGGCGTGGCCCACGACTTCAATAGTCTCCTTATGGTAATCATGGGCTTTACCTCTGAGGTATTGGAGAACAACAAGGGTAAAGTGGAACTTGAGGGCGATCTGCTCGAAGTCAAGAAGGCAGCAGACAGGGCAATAGATCTGACAGGCAAACTCCTCTCGTTCAGCAGGCGACAGGACGTGGAGGCCCAACCAATGGAAATGAATCAGCTCATAAGAAGTTTTCAACAATTGCTTTCGCCCATAATTGGAGAATACATCTCGGTTTCCCTGAATCTCCATGAAAGACCTCTTTGGGTAAACGGAGATAGAAAGAGAATAGAGCAGTTGTTGATGGCATTGGCTATAAATTCGAAGGATGCCATGCCTGAAGGAGGAAAAATTACAATAAAGACCATCAAGCGGTATTTTAAAGAAGGGGATACGAACAAACCTCCTTCACTGTCTCCAGGTGATTATGTTGAAGTCATTTTTTCTGACAATGGAGTCGGCATGTCCAGAGAAGT
>JALVPF010000061.1 GCA_027031935.1 Myxococcales bacterium
TCCGTGACCTCATGAAATCTGATTCCAGAGTCTTGGTGGGTTAGAGTGACAGCCTCCTTTACTATACCTTCCTGGATTTCCGTAAGTTCCGTAAGCTAGAGATTCCCCAAGACCAACCATATCATGGAAAACATCCGGGATTGTCCATATCCACCTGCAAGTCTTCCATACGTCGCCAAAAATCTTCCAGGTCTTGCCAGAAAATAATCACGTCATGATGGCGTCCATACATGTCAACGGCATGCCTTTTGAAGATTCCCTCCTTGCGAAAACCTATCCTTCTGAGAAGACCGAGCACATCCTTGTTATCAGCCCGAACATGTGCCTGTAGCTTTTGCACACCGCGCATGGTCGCCCTCTCGCACAGTTCGGCTGCAATGGCCTGTCCAAGCCCCAGTCCCCTGAAATCAGGGTGGACCTGGAATCGAATACGAGCCACGTGAGTACTCCATCCCTGAGGTTCGGTATGAAGACTGCCATTGGCGACTATTCTGGTTTTCCTGCCGTTTTTTTTCAGTGCGATGATAGGCAAGACCAGATCATAATCCAGTTCATCACACCATTTGTTTATGGTTTTAGGGTTGGCAACATCGTGTTTGAAATACCTGCGATCCCGATCGGTCAACGAACGAAAAAACTCCACCAGCAACTTGCGGTCCTGTCCTATGGTAGGCCTGAAAACAACCACTGAACCATCTTTCAAAAGGACATCTTTTGGGTATTCTTTGAAATCGAAAAGCTGTTCATTTAATGGCATATCATTCCCATTCTGCGCGACTCAATGTGTTCGATTCAGCCTCTTCATGCTTGCAGCAACACCTTTTGCACGCCTGTCATTTTTAGGAACCACGCTCAAAAACCATTCCATGGCATCCCTGGTCTTGTCCTTTTTCTTTAGTTTGGTATAAATCCCAATCAACTCATACCATGCATCCGCATAATCGGACTTGAGTTCAACAGCCTTCTCCATCTGTATCCTGGCATCATCGAGTTTCTTTCTGTAAAAAAGAGACCGCCCATACAGGTATCGGAGTACCGGGTCATCAGGCATCCGGCTAACCCATGGCTCTATGAAACGAAGTGCAGACTTGTACTTGCGCTTTTTCAACAGTTTCAGTCCATGGACTTGGGCTGCGCGAAGAGCTGCTTTCTGCTTGGGAGTAAGCTTCTTGGGTGGCTTTTGTTCACCTCCATGGTCTGTGTCCTGACCATTGTCATCAGGCTCCTTACCAGCTTGCGCCTGATCCCCGGAGGACTCTGCAGCGTTTTGGCCATCAAGCTGTGACGCATCTCCTCCACTTGCTACGGCCACGGTACCTGCATCTACCGACTCGACAGCTTCCTCGGACACAACAGAAGTGTCATCATGTTGTTGAGTACTGTCAGCCAAGTCCACTCCCTGTGTACCGAACCACCTGGGGAAAAAATATAGAGCACCTGCTATAATCAGGCCCACTCCTGCCAGGCCTCCTATGGAGATCAAACCCCACTTCAGGGCAACGCCCATGCCCTTTGGAGAAGCAGAAGATTTGGGAACTTGAGCATTTTCTTGTCCCGCAGGTGCAGGTGCTGAGTCACCTTCCTCCTCACCAATCCACTCCGCCATGATATCATCGGACTCCGGTTTTTCATCGTGCAGCTCGTCGTCTACAGGCTCCTTTGCATCGACATTTCCACTATTCAAGGGAGCTGTAATTTCTTCGTCCAGCACGGATTCAGAGCTTGTCCCTGCTTCTGCATCATCCGATTTTTCAGTTGTTCCATCTTCCACTTTTTCAGATTTTCCACCTTTTACGTCAGTGCCTTCTTGCGGAACAACCGGTGGAGGCTCACCTGGATTGGTAGATTTTGAAGCAAACTTTTCTCCACCCCTTAGGCCAGCTGCCTGGTCCGAAACCGGCACTTCCTCATCAGGATCTGAAACCTGCGGAAACTCAACGCCATCAGCATCCTCAGCGATCAGTTCGCCAGGGACAACCGGTGGAGAAGCCTCTTCTCCCCCTCCTGATGGTAAGTTCGGCTGAGTGGAATCCAGGGATCTATCGGCCCCACGCAAATCTCCCAAGGGGACACGTTTGGTTTTTTCCTCAAATGGATCGGGTTCGGCCTGTTGGTTGGCGGACGCTGCTCCAGGACGACTTACTACCGTGGACTCTCTTTCCCTGTATCGTCTCAAGGCACTCACTGCTTCGTCTCGTTCAGATCGCACCAGGGCCAGTTCCTGCTCCAGATTTTTTTGTTTGGCTTCAAGTTCGGAAACCTTCTTGCTGTTTATTGTCTTGCTTTCCCGAACATCAGAGAGATCTGTCTTGAGCCTCTCTGTTTCTCTCTCCCTTTGTTCAAGCATTTGACTGGAAGCCATCTTCAATCGGGCCAGCTCATGTTGAAGGCTTTCTATCTTCTCTTCCAGCTCAGCCTGCCTGGAGGATTTCTGTTCATGGGTATTTATTTTTTGATCCAGTTTGGCCTTGGCTGCCTTCAGCTCTTCCTTTTCTTTTTCCGCAGCAGCATTCTGCTCCTTCAGGTAAGCCACCTCGTCTGCCAGCTCACGAACTCTAGCCTGGCTAAAACCAAGGTTTTCATTTTTTTCATCCAACTGGGCAAGCGCATCCGACAGCTGCTTTCTCAGTTGTTCAAGGTCCTCATCGCTCTGTTTGTCCTCGTCCGATTTGAGCCTGAGCTTCGACAACTCGCGTTCCTTTGCCAACAGATCTCGACGTACCTCCTCTATTTGGCGCTTGAGCTCCGCCGTGTTTTCGGCCTTACCCTCCGCACGGCTCAAAGCCCTCTCTTTCTCTGCTAGTGTGCGTTCAAGAGTCCTGTTCTGACGCCTGAGATCATCCCTCTCCTTTTCGGCAGACTCGGCCCTCTGCCGCATGACTTGATCCTCGTTTGGTGCTGTCATCTTTGGAGCGGATTCCCTGACCCGCTTCAGCTCGAGCTGTAGTTCTGCAACTTTTCGTTCAGCCATGAGCGCTCTTTGCAAAGCAGCATCAGCATCACCGGAGGATTTTTCACCTGTAGCAGGCGAAGACTTCTTCAACTGTTCCAGTTCCTGTTCCAGTTTTCGAACAGTTGCGGCGGAAGATTCGCGAGCAGCCTTGAGATCCCACTCCATCTCCTCACGTTCTTCTTCGAGCTGTTGCTCCAGCTCAGCAACCCGATCCCGAAGTACTTTCACTTCCTCTGCATCAGACATCTTTTCACCATTTAATGTTGTTACTCAAAATATCCGCTTGATGTAAAAAGCTCGTCTTAACTCCTTTTATTCGTAAACCTTCTCTTCCTTTTGGTCTGCATTCATGGCGTCATCTTCTACATCCCTCCCCGCCGGTCCGGAGGACAAAAGCTCACGGTAATACTCATGTTGAATCAACAAACTCATCACTTCATTGGAGCCAGTCCAGATCACCCCCAAACGTGCATCTCGTAACAGACGCTCTATGGGATAAACATCAGTGTAGCCAATTCCGCCCATCACCTGCATAGCGTCATTGACCGTATCCCATGCAGCTTGGGTGCAAAACTTTTTCGCTTCGCTTACAAGCCTCCTTGGATCCTGTCCGGAATCAGCTTTTTGTGCTGCAACCCAAAGAAGAGCTCTGCCTGCATCAAGACGCGAGATTGATTCTGCGACCCTGAAACTAACCGCCTGAAACTTTCGGATCTTTCGACCAAAAGCCTTTCTCTTGTCGCTATACCTGGCAGCCACTTCCAACGCAGCTCTACCCAGGCCAACAGCACCAGCAGCGGAGGTCATTCGCTCTGGAACCATCATCCGATTGAACACCAAACCTCCCCCGTTCAGTGGTCCCAAGAGATTTTCCGCCGGTATGCGCACATCGTCGAAGAAGATCCTTGCGGTGCCACCTCCTCGGGTTCCCATCAGGCCATAGACAAACTCCACCTTCAGCTTGGGACTCCTCTCTACGATAAATGCAGATATGGATTCCTTTGATGGCCCGTCTTCACCAGTGCGGGCATAGACCAAAAAGACATCCGCACCCTCTCCCCCCACGATAAATCGCTTGTGTCCCCTGATGACGTACTCGTTTCCATCTTTTATTGCTGTACAGGTCGCACCAAAAAAGTCAGATCCCCCCCTGGGTTCGGTGAGCGCCTCTGCACTGAACAACTCCGCCTTGTTTATGGCTGTAAGGTACTTCTTTTTTTGTTCGTCAGTTCCGAATGCAGACAAGGCCTCTCCAACGATAGATGGCATCACGAAGTTGCAGGCCAGTGCCGTACCCAACACTCCCACTTCTTCAATGGCTGCCACCTCCGCCAGCCAGGGCAGGCCTCGGCCTCCGTACTCGGGAGAGAAGCGTACACCCAACAAGCCTCTCGATGCTGCAGCCCGAATAAAATCCTTGGCAAATCGAATCTCCTCTCTGTCCATGCTGCGGAGGAGGTCCGATGTAACAGCCTCTTTCACAAACGCCCTTGTCTCTTCAGCCAGCTTTCTTGTTTGATCATCCCAGAGTGAATGCATGATCGACTCCCATAGCAATCTGAAAGTACAAGCATATAAAAGCTTTTCCAAGAGCGTATCGAAGCCGCACAGAGGTGTCAACTCAACCATTTTACATGTTTGAATGACAATTCACCGTGTTTGACTACGAATAAAGCCGATGTTATTGGATTACCAGCACCAATACAGGGAGCCTAGACATGAAAAACAGACTTTTTATCGTTGGCATTCTTTTCATCCTCGCTTTGACAGGTTGCAAGAGCTGTGGGGGACACGATCGAACACTTCTTTCCTTTGTGCCATCTGACACCAAGGGAGCAGTGGTTTTTTCAGATCTGGCCACTACGGTGAAAAACCTTTCCCAACTGATAGACAAATTCTCAACGGGCCCTTTGGCCACATTCATCAACCAGGGTCATATGGAACTGAACCGACGGATCGGATTTGATCCTCTCAAGGTCGAAGACATCAAAAAACTGGGGCTGGCTCCTTCGAGGGGGTTGGCCATCGTACCGGTGGACAATCAACCTGTCATCATCGCTGGCGTGGCCAACAGAAAAACTCTTCAGACAGAGTTGCAAAAGAGGATGAAGGAAATTGCAGCAGCCAAGGACCATTCCACCAAGACCATAGCAGGCGTCACCATAGAGTTCATCTCCGTCAAGCTTGCTCAAACTACAAGCCCTGCACTCATCTACACCTTCTCTGGAGATTACGTACTCATCGCTGGAGCAAAGACTCCTCCAGAGACCCTTGCAAGACTGGTACAGTTAAAAAAAGAGCAAAGACTTGATACAGCCAAGTGGTTTCAGGATGTGACGGCAAAAGCAGGAAAACAACCCGACATGCTCATGGTAATAAACGCAGCACAGGCCAAAGCCTTGGATTCGACTCTGCCGAATGTCGCTAGTTGGATCGACAAGGGACTTGCCTGGAGCGTGACCATACAGCCGTCCAGCGTGGAGTCCAGAATTTTCATAGGGCTGTCGGCAGATACCGCAAAAAAAATGATGGGATTTACCGAGGGCATCAAAAACGCTCACCTGGAACAGTATCTTCCTGCCGATACCGTAGTTGCGCTGAAGCTTCGCGCTAACGCCGGCAAACTGCTGGATGAAGCCTTTGGCCTTGATCCCAACTTCAAGAATGAATTCGACAACGCAGTTCAATCGGCAAAAAAAGCGACCGGGAGAGATCTGGAAAAAGACTCTATACGAAATCTGACCGGCAATTTGGCCATTGGTGTTTCTTTGGGCACCAGCGATCAAATAAACAACCTTCTGCGAACGCTCTCCAGGGGCTCTGGAAATATCCCCGCAGAGGCACCTGAAGACATCGCAAATGCCGTTCAGTTTTTCTATTGGGCTCAGGTCAAGGACGCCTCGTCCTGGATGCAGATGATACAAAATGTTTTATCCATGACCGAAGACTCAGACCTTAAAGCATCAAAAACCTCCGATAAAGGCATGACGATTTATCGTCTCGAAAACAAAACAGCCGGGGAAGGCCTCATGTTTCTGTTGCAAAAAGACGATATCATAGGAGGTTGTTTCGGAAAAAGTTGCATCGACCGTGCCAAGGGGCTTTTGGCTGGAAAGGAAAAATCACTGAGCGCAACGTTATCTGGTGGTACAAAGAGGCTTTTCGATCAGCCATCCCTGGCGGTGGGATACCTCAACTGGAAACAGATACTCGACACCGTCAATGGTCTCGATGCATCGTCCATGGGAGATGGGGGTATGGCGACAAAGATGGTACTGGACCTTGCCATGACTGCGGTGAAAAATCTCAAGGAATTGACTGGCGTAATCCACTTTTCCCAATCCGGAGCAGAAATCTCCGGTCGCCTGGAATTGCAGTGACACCGTGATAAGTCTCAGTGATATAAGCCGAACCTATGGAGTCGGGCAAGCAGCCACAAGGGCTTTAGACGGTATCACACTCCATGTCCCTGCCGGTTCCTTTGTCACTGTTGTTGGAACATCAGGCTCCGGCAAGACCACATTGTTGAACATCGTTGGAGGTCTGGATACAGGATATGAGGGTAAGGTCGTCGTGGACGGACAAGACATCAAGACCATGGATGACCGCACTCTAAGCCAATTCAGAAACCAGACTGTTGGATTCGTTTTCCAACATTTCAACCTGCTGCAGCATCTAAGCGCTGTACAAAATGTTGCTCTACCGGCGTTTTTCTCCGACGAGCCCATACCGGATGCCGAGCACCGTGCCATCGAGGCACTAAAAAGGGTAGGGCTGAAAAACAAGCTCGACTCTTTGCCCGGCCAACTTTCCGGTGGCCAGAAACAAAGGGTCGCTATTGCCAGAGCCCTGCTGCTGAATCCTAAAATCATTTTATGTGATGAACCGACCGGTAACCTGGACACCACCACTGGAGGCCAGATCATCTCTTTGTTCGAATCCTTGAACCGTGATGACAATCTCACAGTACTTGTCGTGACCCATGAAGAATTCCTGTTCAAGAACTCAACCCACACGGTTCATCTGGAAGATGGTCGGGAGATCGACAGCGCGCAGGAGAGTGAAGGATGAATGCCGGCAATCTGAAAAAAATCATCTCCCAGAACCTTAAACGAAACAAAAAAAATCTCGCGTTTTCCGCCGTAGGAATCGTTGTGGGAATATCCAGCTTTGTATTCTTTATCGCGCTAGGAGCAGGGATCAACCATGCCGTGACCACAAAGATTTTTCCGCAGGATGCAAATCGTCTTCAGGTGGTACCCCGGGTTGCACAATTCGGTGCACTGGGCGGAGGAAGGATACTGGACGACGAAGCCATT
>JALVPF010000062.1 GCA_027031935.1 Myxococcales bacterium
CTGAGCCACAGGACCGCTCAGATGCTCCAGCAGGCTGGGAGTGGACCCCTCGTACCTGTTGCGTCCGTCGTTGGCCAGTGCGGGCAAAGACAGGACCAAGATGCCAAATATACAAAGCCTTACCATCTCAAAAATTGAAAAAATCTTGCTGTTCATGGAGTCTCCTGAGTTTTCCGAATATCATGAAAACCTGCCCACCTGAGCTAGATATTCCTCTGAGCGCAGAAACGCAAGACGGGTTTTTCCCATACTCCCATGCTGCCTTATCCAAGCTTACCTGGACTCAGCGCAGCTTACGGTCACTTTCTGTACTCCTGCACATGTGGAGCGCCCTGTTGATGCAGGTTCTACGGTGAAGTCGGCAAGAGTCTCATCGTCAGATGAGCTACACTGGCTTTTGACTCCTGATGCCACCTCCACGTATTTCCCCTCCGCGCACTGAAAGGAAGCCGTGATGGAGCCATGTTCCCAATCCACGCTCATGCTCGTGGGCACACCCGGGAGGCTCGTAAACGTGGGACCATGGAACACGGCATCGAACACGGGCTTTCGCTCCTTGTTCTCGTCCAGAAAGCCGAAGCCACCCGCTGCCCAGGTGTAGTCCCACAGAGCAGATGACACGTGGTGTTCCCACATGATCCGGTGCAGGTCCTGTACGTACTGCCCAAAGCCGGGGTTTGTGGTCACGCCACCGTACTCACCCAGCCACACCGGCACACCATCATCTGAAAACGGAGTAACCAGACGCATGAATCGTTCTTCCAGGGCAGCCCTGTCCCCGTCATAGCCGGCACCGTCCGGCTCATGCACCTCGCTGGGGTAAAAATGTGGGGCGAACACTATCCTGTCTTTCATGTCCTCGGGCAGCACAAATGGATCACTCAATCCCAACTGGTAGGAGATATTGGGCTCGAGAAAAAACAGCCTGTCAGGACAGGCCTGCTCCACCGCGTCCATTACCTTCAGGTACACAGGCAAGAGGACCTGGTTGTCAAAGCCGGCATCACCGAAGCTGGAGCCGGGATAAGGCTCGTTGAAAAGATCGAATCCCAGCAGATTGTCCATGTGACACAGGGCACCTGCTGCCTTTGCCAAGGCGGCCGCGTAGGCATCCGTCAGGTCTTCTGATGAATAGAAATTGTCGAAACAGGCCTTGACCTGGGGCTTGGTGTAATTTACCCACCATGGCGAAGAAGGTTCGTAGCCCTCCTTGAGCTCATCGGGACAGGCCCACTGTGGCGCGCCGTGCTTTTCAAAAGGCTGGCCCCACAGATCCTGATGCATGTCCAGGACCATGTACAGGCCCGCGTCCTGAAGCTTCTGCGCGTTTTCCACCAGCCCATTCAGATAATCCTCGTCGAACTCATGGGCCGCATCGGGCGAGATTGCACACCAGAAGGTCAGCAACCTGACCGAGTTGATGCCCGAGTCCAGCAAGACCTGTATGTCATCGTCACCCAAATGCAGGAGAAAATCCGCTTCGTACTTGGCGCGTCCCGAGATGTTTATGCCCTTGAGCAATAGCACCTCACCGTCATGATCGAAGATGAAACCATCTGCGGCGTAATACTTGCGGGCGGGCTGCTGCTCGACCACCTCATGCTCATCCTGGCTGCAAGATGAGCTTGCCCAGGAAAACGCCACGAGAACAAGCATGGGGAAAACAGAAGATGTCCCAAATGGGCTATTGCAAATAACTATACGGCTTGTGCTCATCCAGTATTTTCTAAAAAGCATCGACAACTTTCATCTCCAAGGTTACATCAACTCACCGGATTTTCCATCTCGCTCTCAAAGCCTATGGATAAATCAGGAGTCAAAAAGATCAGTGTCCTGTTTCGTTCTCTAAATATTCGTATGCTCCGATATCATAGGCTGAGCCCTGGGGTCTTGGAACTCCAAGGAAATCAGTCGCGACTGTGGACAGGCTTGCTCCGGCATCGACTGCAGGGGAGGTTTGTTCAAGCTGCCATTCCAAGAAACTGCCTGGAGTTTCATTAATAAATTGCGGAGTTACATCATCCAAAGCACTACTGTCCCAATCCGGCTTTTTACTTGCACCAGCTCCGTAGTATAGATTATTTGAAGCATCGGGCGTCAAATCTGAGATGAATTCCTCATAGGTATCTGGAAAATAAGTATAGTAATCCCAGGTATTTGTAGTTCCCAAAATGATATTATTTTTCATTGTCAGGCTGTCCAACTCCTTGCCAATATGTATCGAGGGATAGTCAACATTGTTGCTTGCATCAAGTACATTATTATAAACGTAGTAATTTCCGCCATATTTACCATTACCATAGGATCCCCCCATCTGGAGGACCACATCAGCCTCTCCTCCATTACTTAAAATATTATTATAAATATAAGCGTCTTGAATAAATGAATAGTCATTGGCACCACCCTCGCCGCCAAAAACCAAATTCTGACGACCGGTATCATGAATCCAATTATCATGGACTCTTACATGATTCATTCTATCATCCCCATGATGACCAAAAAACTGCACCCCTCGTGAATTCACCCAAGCCATCTCATTCCAACCAAGCTCCAATTCATCGAATACACCATATCCATTGAAATACATGAAATACGAACGATACCCATCCGGATCGAATGGGGGTTGCCCCCTATAATCCATTGATATGTCGTGGAGATAGCAGCCCAGAACATATAGATGATCAGATCCCTTCCCTCCCGAGATTACCATGCCCTGCCCAGAACTTACATGCCCGCTATTCCTGGTGTTGTCGTAATATGGTGTGGTTATATCCAAATTGATAAAACGAAGATTCGAAGAACTGCTGGAATAGGGCGGAGAAACATCGTCTATGTCATTTATCGGATAGTGTGCATTTATAGTAAATTTTGAAAATGTCCAATACTCTAAACTGGTATATATCCACTTTACAACCTGCGATGGATAAGTTGTATCATCGCCAATCGCTTCCAATTGAACATCATCTCCAGGATAAGCACTTACCGTTATGCTTTGCCCAGCCCGTCCATTATGGAAATTCTTTCCAGAATATAACTTGCTAAAAGTGAACAATCCTCCATAAGCAAACATATAGTTTTCCGAATCATTGTCGTGATCTGTATATTTTATGCCACTTCCTTTGACGTACAAGATATCGCCTGCAACAG
This sequence comes from Myxococcales bacterium, assembly GCA_027031935.1. Lineage (GTDB taxonomy): Bacteria > Myxococcota > B64-G9 > B64-G9 > B64-G9 > JALVPF01. The sequence goes on from JALVPF010000062.1 coordinate 3,148, forward strand.
CATTTTCACGAAACCAATATAAATATCTTTTAGCCGTCGCTAAACTCAAACCATCGCCAGATGCACTACCATTGGCATTATCAACAAAATAAATATGATTGTTCCCCAGGGTTCTGGTATGAAAAGAAATGCTCGAACTCGTACCCGATGGCGTGGTAACTGTGATCGTAGTGTTTGGATAACTCCCACCAGTAAGCATGTCTGAATTCAGCCAAAACGTGATTCGCTGCATTCCAAGAGGGACCGTTGGATTGTCGGTCGCTCCCCATTCAGCGTAGTCCGAATCGGAAGTCAGATCTACTCCTCCGACCGTAACAAAAGAAGCACCCCTTTCTGCACCAAAATTTCTCCCCCAAATTGAGACAGCAGCGCCTTTTGTAGATGAACCCTCCCATCCACTAACAGGCCCATCTGTTAGATCCGAAAAGTACAATACGACCGAAGCGACCGTCCCGCCACCATCATCGCCAGTCGATCCATCTGTTCCTGCATCTGTTCCTGCATCAGAAACCCCGTCTGCTTGCTCATCACCGTCCACTGCTGCATCTTGGGAAACAGTTCCGCTGTAGTCACATGCTGAGTCCAGAGCGGTTGTAATGGTGAAAACAAGAAATAGTTTCAAGACTGATATCAATGTATGCTGTATGCTCCTCAGTCCGAATACCGTAACGCCCAATTTTTGATGTATTCTTGAACTACTTTTCATGACCAGATTCCATAAATGTATAAGTTTGACAATGTCCATACTCCTTGGCATCCACAACTGACAAGTTGCACAACAGCATACCGTACCCGGTTCTCTGGATACATATATGCATTCCGCATGGTTAACGTATCATATTGTGTGACAGACAAAAAAGGGGTGTCTCCAACTGTAAGCGTTCACGACGTTTTTCCTGAAGTGAAGTCGAGACGCCCACTGGTGACCGCAGCGCGCACCAGCAACCTGGATGAAATATTTCCAATGGTGAACAAGCTTCCAACATAGATGGCCAGCTTGACGAAAATCAGCAGATACCAGATGCTGTCCCGAGCAGATGACATAAGAAGCCCCAAAAGAACAGTCAGGGCAGGAACATAGATCAAAAAGGCCAATCCCAGCACCTTGGACAACCTACTGACCTTATGCAAATTTTCAGTCGATGAGGCGAAGCCAACACATGCCAGCAGCAGGGCAAACATGGGCAACAACAACAAGACCCGTGCCATGATGTAGCCTACATCACTCACCACTCTCTGATCGAACAGCAAGTCGCCCGCCATGGACGACCCATCCATGGTCGGACTCAGGTATGCAATAGCCCCAAAGACAAGGCCCAGACCCAAAAAAAGTTTCACCCCAAGTAAACCAGGGTGCTTGACCAGCAACATGAGAGACGTACCAACCACAAAAAACATCAGTAACCAACATACGACTAAGGAAAACTGAGATACGGAAAACTGAGAACCCGGAATCGAACCAGACAAGACCCCCATACTAAGCAAGCTCAAGAGCAGCCCCCCACCATGACGCACCCACCTTGGAAGCGGCGAAGCCACGCCCAGCACTATAAACAGCACTCCTACCACGAGAGACCATGCCATCATGTAGGCCATGTCTTCGGTGCTTGTCAACAGATCCCATGACCACACAGGGCTGTCATTGTCCTTGATGCTGATTGGGAGGAAAAAGAACAAATCCATCCACAGGACACCAAAACCAAGCATTACAGCACGGAGTTTCTTGTCCAGTGTCTCTTCGTCTTTTACATGGGTCTGATCAGCATACGCGGATGCACCACAGACCGGACAAAACCGGACATTTGTATCGTCCTGTTGCTCAAAGCTTGTTTTGCATCCGGTACAAGTCCAACTCATAGGCACTCTCCTTTATCCTCATATACCCTTGCGGACACTCAGGTTCCCCGGAAGGTCTAAACTGTTCCAACTATTTTTCTTAAAATTCGGAGAGCTTGGCCACATCCACCGTTGCAGTTACAGCACTTTTTTCTGGCCACTTCTGGCACTCGGTTGCCTGTTTCTCCCCTACAGCAAAAATATCTTTCGTTTCTAACGGGTTTTTCGTGGTTTGTAGTTGTTCCCAAATCTCTCACCCCCTGGAATCAGATTTTCCAGATCGCTTGTGAGGTCACGGAGATGCAAGGAATCGTCCGCAGTCGTGGATTCACCACGCCGAGGACAAATTCTGCAGCATCGACACAGAGATCGCAAGCGAGGTGGGAAATCAGGGTTGCTGCACCCTTGATGCCCGGGACAAGCAAGGATATATTGCACTCCATGATACCAATGGGTTCCATGGGCAACACCGTTTACCTGGCTGACAACCTGGAGGTCCTTCGGGAGCTTCCGCCTGAATCGGCAGACCTCATATACATTGATCCCCCCTTCAACACGGGAAAGCGCCAGGAGAGAAAACGCATCAAGACCGTTCATGATGAGGCAGACGGTGATCGCACGGGCTTTGCGGGAAAACGTTACAAGACCATAGACCTGGGAACATCCGGCTGGGACGATGCCTTCGATGATTTCATGGACTTTCTGCTTCCCAGGCTCGAAGAATCTCGCCGGGTTCTAAAGGCCGAGGGGAGCTTTTTTCTGCACATTGATTATAGAGAAGTGCATTACTGCAAGGTCACCATGGATAAAATATTCGGGCGGGAGTGTTTTCAGAACGAGATCATCTGGGCTTATGACTATGGCGCCCGTTCCAGGAAAAAATGGTCTGCAAAACACGACAACATCCTTTGGTACACAAAAGACCCCAAGCACTACACCTTCAACTTCGATCACATGGACAGGATACCCTACATGGCGCCCGGCCTGGTGGGCAAGGAAAAGGCAGCACGGGGCAAAACCCCCACGGACGTCTGGTGGCACACCATAGTAAGCCCCAGTGGCAAGGAGAAAACAGGTTACGCCACGCAAAAACCTCTGGGTGTTTTAGAGCGAATCATCAAGGTCCACTCCAATCCTGGAGACATGGTGCTGGACTTTTTTGCAGGAAGTGGAACCACCGGCGAGGCAGCGGCCAAAAACGAGCGCAAATTCTTGCTGGTAGACCGCAACCCCGAGGCAGTACAGATCATGGCAAAACGCCTTGCCCCCTTCGAGCCCCAGGTCATAGAGTTCGAGCCTGAGCCCGACTCACCCTGAAAACCATTGTTTTGGTAGACATGCACAAACGCCAGCTCGCCAAAATTTGTTTCATGCGGAGAAAAAGTAGTATATTCAGCGCAAATGTTGCGGAGAATAAATGGCTAGCAAATAGGCGCCTTGTTTAGTGAAGTAATCCACCAGGAGGGGGACCATCATCATCGTCGTCATCGAAAAATTCATCATCGATCTTGCTTCTGGTCATGACGCTGGTCACATGTCTTTTGGCCGCTTTTGCAATGCGCGAATATGATTTCTGCAAGACAAAGTTGTCCTCTATATGAAGGTATAGCGTGTTCTGCTGCGGAATGTTCATGCGGTTTGAAACCGTGGTCAAATCCTGCTCTGCGCCTATGTAGGTAAAAGTCCACCGGCCTGTCTTGGTACGCTTGCGAACCATGTCCCCTACAGCATCATAGTCGAATTCCTTGGAGGCGTTCTCCTCCCCATCGCTGATGATGATCACCAGGTAATGGGTATCCGGCGAATCCTCGATTTCGTTTTCTATCCTGGTGAGGGTAAAGCCCACCGCGTCCAACATGGCGGTCAGCAGGTTTGGCTTGTATTCGTCCAGAGAAAGTTCCTTGAGTTGAGAAATGGGCTCGGCAAATTTGGTTATTTCCACATTGGTATTGAAAAGCGTAAGCGTAATAAAGGTGTTTTCAGTAGCATTGTTTTTTTCTGCTGTGTCAAGGATCTCGTGTACCTGCTCGTTGAAGCCCCTGATGGTCACGTTTCTGCGGATGTACATGCTCCCGCTTTCATCCAGGATGATTATCACATGGGTGGTAACCGGCTTCTCTTCCTCTGCTTTCTCTTCCCTGGACTTATCCTGTTCTTCCTTGGCTACCATGATCTCTCCCCTCCCTCCCCTGCTGGTTTTCGCACCTGATATTATACACGACGTCCCACCAAAGCGGATATGACATAAAATATACACTGCGCAGAGGAGCGATGAAGAT
>JALVPF010000063.1 GCA_027031935.1 Myxococcales bacterium
GAGTTGTATTTGCCTCTCCGTCTCCTGCTGGCGCCTTCCATCGTCTATGGAGATGCTCCCGGATTCGTCTTGCTCCTGGCTTCGGGGTGGGTTTTTGTCTTCATGTTCATGCCCCTGCTGAACAAGGATCGCGCAAGAGTCGGCGATCTGGTGGCAGGGACCATCGTGGTACAAAGGCCTAAAACGCTCCTCTTGCCTGATGCTGCTGAAAAGCGCTTGGACAGGAGGGCGGACAAGTATGTTTTCAGGGATGAGCAACTGGACATGTATGGCATAAGGGAGCTCCAGGTGCTTGAAGACCTCTTGCGACAGGGAGACAGCAGTGAAGCTGCATTCGTATTGTTGAGAACCATAGCTGACAAGATCTGCAACAAGATAGCCTTCGATGAAAAGATTGCCGATAATGAGGTCTTGCCCTTTCTGCGTTCGTTTTACCGGGCCCAGAGGAGGCGCCTGGAAGGCCGGCTTTTGTTGGGGGAGCGAAGGGAGAAGAAAAAGCAGGGGACCCTGAAGAAGGGCAAGTGATGTTTCGGGATAACCTCGAGGAGGCACAAGATGTCAGAGGAAGCAACTTTTGATGCCATCGACCAGGAGTCGAATCAAGTCATGTATGGACCACGGGCAATCCTGCTATGCGGCATGAGCGGCACCGAGCAGGAGACCGTAGCTGCTTTTGCCAAGTCCTTCGGGAGCTTGCCCGTCAGCGTTGCAGGTGAGCAGGAACTCGATACCAGGGTTGGAGACCTGGTGCTGCGTCCTGACAAGACCGGATTTGGACAGGATTCTGCACTGGAACGCCTTGTGCTCATGTCCGGCTTGACCGAAGGGGAGGTACACCGTTTCATGGCTCAGTACAGACAGGCAGGTCTGGCGCGGCCGCTTTGGGCTACGCTCACGCCCACCTCGGCAACCTGGCCATTGTCTGAGCTTCTTGGCGAACTCGATGCCGAGAGGCGTGCAATGCAGGCCGCCATGAACCCTAACTCTTGACAATTGGGCATCAAAAGGTTTACCCAAGAGTTATGACAGAAAACAAAAAAATTCGTGTTATCAAGCGTTACGCAAATCGAAAGCTCTACGACACCACGGAGAGCAGGTATGTCACCCTCGATGAGATTGCTGCGCTGGTCAAGGATGGGCAAGACGTTCACATTCTGGACAATCGTACAGGAGATGATCTGACGGAGGTCACGCTGGCTCAGATCTTGTTCGAGGAGCAGAAAAAACAAAAGACCAGGATGCCCTTATCTCTTCTCAAGGACCTCATCAGCACCAGCGGCGAGAGCATTACCGAATTCCTTCAGCGCAAGGTCGCTCATCCCGTACAGACTTTCAAGGAGGAGGCCGAGCGAAGAGTCGACGGCATTCGAAAGCTGGGTGAGAGTACGGTAGAAGACACCGCGAGGCAGGTAAAGGAGTTTTTTACCGCCACCCAGCATTCCCTGGATGAGATACAGAAGAAGATCGATGATCGCATACAGGGGGTCTTGTCGGCCATGCCAGCGGTACGGGGTCAACTGGCAGCCTTGAGACAGCGCATAGACGAACTGGAAGCACGCATCAAGCCCACAGAAGAAAAGGCCGAAAAAGAAGAAGACACAGTTGATTGACACAGAGATGGCAAGCGAGGTGAAAAATCAGGAGTATCGGGCAAAGCTCTTCTCACCGTTCGTCTTCTGAATATCTGTATATTTTATGGGGTCATAGATGATCTTTATGGCGCCGAAATTCCGTTGAAAATGCCATTTCTTGCTTGACTCTTACACCCTGCCGTCGTAAAGGTTCTGCCGTGTCATAGTCTTTTGGCAAACCCCGATCCTCAAGGTGAATTTCGGAGGTTATTTAGATGCATGAGGTACGTTTTCACGGTCGTGGTGGTCAGGGCGCTGTTACTTCAGCGGAACTTCTGGCTCAAGCGGCCATCGCCGATGGAAAGAGTGCCCAGGCTTTTCCGAGCTTTGGACCAGAGCGCCGTGGAGCGCCGGTTATCGCTTTCGCCAGGGTAGCCGACGCCATCATCAGAAACAGAACGGCCATTTCTGAACCCAACATCGTCATAGTGCTGGATCCATCGCTATTGCGCTTGGTGAAGGTGAACCAGGGACTCAAGGAAGGTGGCCTCATCGTGGTCAATTCCTCCAAGTCCCTTGAAAAGGTTCGGGAGGAGTTCGGGTTCAAGGCGCGGCTGGTGGTGGTTGATGCCAATCACATCGCTCGAGAGGAAATAGGGCGAGTAATAACCAATACCACCATGCTTGGAGCCATGTTGGCTGCAGAGCCGATGGTAGAGCAAAAAACCTTAGAAGCAGCATTGGAAAAGCGCTTTGGCCGTTTGGCTCCCAAGAACATCAGCGCGTTTCGTCGTGCGCAGCGTGAAGCTGTGATTTCGGACGCCGTTTGAGATGGAGGTTGCTCCGTGAAGTATCAAAACCCTAAACCCAAATGGTCGGAGCTGGAGACGGGTACAGCCATCTTGACTCCTGGAAGTGCAAGAGCAACGCACACAGGAGAATGGCGTTCATCTCGACCTGTTTGGAACGACGAGCACTGTGTTCAGTGCGGTGTCTGTGTGATTTTTTGTCCGGAGGGGTGCATTGCATTCCAGGCTGACGGATATCCCAAGGCCGATCTGGACTACTGCAAAGGCTGTGGTATCTGCGTTCAGGAGTGTCCTACAACAAGCATAGCCATGCAGGATGAGGAGGAGTGATGGAACGACGAATAGGTATGGAGGCGTCCATCGCTATGGCAGAGGCAGTGGGACTGTGCGATGCGGATGTGGTGTCAGCTTATCCCATTACTCCTCAGACCCACATCGTGGAACACCTCTCGGAGTTGGTGGCTAATGGTGAACTGGATGCCAATTTTGTTCCTGTGGAATCCGAGCATTCCGCCATGTCGGTTTGTTGTGGCTCGTCCGCTGCTGGTGCAAGAACCTATACTGCAACCAGTTCCCAGGGCCTTGCCTTGATGCACGAGATTCTCTTCATAGCCCCGGCCCTGCGCTTGCCCATAGTGATGGCAGTGGCCAATCGTAGTCTGTCCGGCCCCATCAGCATATGGAACGATCATTCGGACATCATGGCAGAGCGGGACATAGGCTGGATACAGGTCTTTGTGGAAAACGCCCAGGAGGCCATCGATCTGACCATCTGGTCCTTCAGGATCGCAGAGGATAAAAGGGTTTCCTTGCCCACCATAGTCAATTTCGATGGCTTCATTCTTTCACACATGATAGAGCCGGTGTTGATGCCGGACCGCGAGCAGGTGCAAGATTTTCTGCCGCCCTTCGAGCCTTTGCAAAGACTGGACATAGATAATCCCGTTTCCATGGGTCCGGTGGGAATTCCTGATGTGTATACCGAGGCAAAATACGTTCAGCACAAGCTGTTGACCGATGCATATGGGCCGATCGTAGAGACCTTTGGTGAGTTGGAAAAACACTTTGGCAGAAAGTACCGACCGGTGGAAACCTATCGCGCCGATGACGCAGATGTGCTTTTGCTGACCATGGGTGCCTTGGGCGAGACCGCCATGACCGCTGTTGATGAACGCAGAAAAAGAGGTCAGAAGGTCGGTTTGATAAAGTTGAGACTGTTCAGGCCATTCCCGTACAAGGATTTGCTCAATGCCATTGGCGACAAACCCGTACTCGGAGTCATGGACAGGGCGGTGTCCTTTGGTGGTCCGGTGGGACCTGTGGCATCAGAGGTCAAGGCCGCCTTGTTCTCTGCCCGTAAGCATCCCCTGGTGCCTGAATTCATCGTTGGCCTGGGTGGTCGTGATACATCCATCGCTGATTTTCATAGCATCTTCGATGATCTCTTCGAGGCAGCGGAAAGGGACACTACGCCCGATCCGCGCTTCGTGGGTTTGAGGGAGTAAGGCCATGGCAACTACGTTTTCACCCATAAGCGTGTTTGCCGCGAGGCTGATGCCAAAGGAGCAGAGGTTCGTATCCGGACACAGGGCTTGTCAGGGTTGTGCCGAAGCATTGGCCGTTCGCATGGTACACAGTATTTTGGGAAGAAACACCATAGTGGCATCGGCCACGGGTTGTATGGAGATAATCTCGTCTTCCTATCCGGACACCGCCTGGACAGTGCCATGGATACACGTGGCTTTTGAAAATGCCGCAGCCGTAGCGTCTGGTGTAGAAGCAGGCCTGAGCATTCTCATGAAGAAGGGCAAGATTCCGCAAAGGAAGATACAGGTAGTCGGGATGGGCGGCGATGGTGGAACGGCTGACATTGGTTTGCAGTCTCTGAGCGGAGCCATGGAGCGCGGTCATGACATGATCTACATCTGTTATGACAACGAAGCCTACATGAACACAGGTATTCAGCGTTCGTCTTCGACCCCCTATGGCGCATCTACCACCACTTCTCCTGCCGGGTCTTTGAGCATAGGGCAGCACACTTGGAAAAAGAACATCCCAATGATCATGGCTGGCCACAAGATTCCCTATGTGGCAACCGCCAGCCCGAGTTATCCCTTCGATCTGGCCCAGAAGGTAAAGAAGGCGGCAAAGGTAAAGGGTCCTGCATATCTGCATATCTATGCCTGTTGTCCAACCGGGTGGAGAATGAAGCCTGACATGGCGGTTCAGATAGGCAGGTTGGCCGTGGAGACAGGAGTGTTTCCTCTTTATGAGATTGAGCAGGGAGTGTTGCGCATTACTCACAAGACCCCGGAACTGAGACCCTTGAAGGAATACACCAAGCACCAGGGCAGGTTCAGGCATCTCGATGACGCCACCTTAGAGGAAATAGAGCGAAGGGTTTTGGATGAGTACAGGAAGCTTGAGCGCCGTGAAGGCTTGGCGCTTTGACGAGGAGATGGCGCATTATGGATGACACCAAGTTGAATACGATCCTGGACAAGCACCATCGAGATCCGGCGGAATTGCTGGCCATCCTCATGGACATCCAGGCGGTTGAAAACTATTTACCCAAGGACGACATGAAGCAAGTGGCAAAAGAGCTAAAGATACCTTTTTCCAAGGTGTACTCCATGGCTACTTTTTTTGCTACCTTCTCCCTGGAGCCAAGGGGTAAACATATCTGCACCGTTTGCATGGGGACTGCCTGCCATGTCAGAGGTGCTGCTCGCCTGGTGGACCAGGTCCAGCGTGATTTCGAGGTCGAGGCCGGCGGTACCACAGACGATATGTTCCTCACCCTGGAGACGGTCAATTGTGTCGGAGCGTGTGCTTTGGGACCTTTGATGATCGTGGATGGCGAATACCACGGAAACATGGACGCGGGAAAGTTGGACAGGGTCCTGCGCAAGCTCAAGAAGCAGGATGCGAAGGAATAAGATCATGGCCCGAATCGACAGCGTAAGCGAACTAGAAAAATATCGAGCACAGCTTGTCGCCCATCGCGATCCTGAACGCAAGGCAATTTCGGTTTGTACTTCAGGTTGTATTGCCTATGGAGCCGACAAGCTCGTGGACGCGTTCAGGCAAGGTCTGAAGGCCCGAGGCCTCGATGACAAGGTAGATGTGAAGACCACGGGGTGTCACGGGTTTTGCGAGCGTGGACCGCTGGTGGTGATTCATCCAGGCAACCTTTTTTATCAGCGGGTTCAGCCGGGGGACGTGGACGAGATTCTCGATGAGACCATCGAAAAGGGTGAGAATATCGATCGGCTGATGTTTCACCTGGATGACGGAACGGTGATGGCCTGTGAAGATGACGTTCCTTTCTACAAAAACCAGAAACGGTTGTTGCTGAAAGACAACTCGAGTCTGGACCCTTACTCCATAGATGACTACATAGCCCTTGGTGGTTATGGTGCCCTGGGAAAGGTCCTGGCCGGGATGAAACCGGACGAGGTCGTGACCACCGTAAAGGACAGTGGCCTGAGGGGCAGAGGGGGAGGAGGTTTTCCCACAGGGGTAAAATGGGAAAGCTGCAGGAACGCTCCTTCGGATGATGGTGTGCGTTACATTATCTGCAACGCTGATGAGGGTGACCCTGGTGCCTTCATGGATCGCGCCTTGTTGGAAGGTAATCCACATGCGGTCATCGAGGGCATGATAATCGGTGCTTTTGCCATAGGCCACCCTGGCAAACCCCAGGGATACGTCTATGTGCGCAACGAGTATCCCATCGCGGTGGAGCGTTTGGGTGTGGCCTTGGAACAGGCGAGAGAAAAAGGCCTGTTGGGAGATGACATTTTAGGCTCCGGCCTGTCCTTCGATATACGCATCAACAAGGGTGGTGGCGCATTTGTGTGTGGTGAGTCCACTGCGCTCATGGCATCCATAGAGGGAGATGTGGGAGAACCCAGGGCTAAACACATACACACGGTTGAAGCAGGACTTTGGGACAAGCCCACCAACCTGAACAACGTGGAATCCTGGGCAAACGTTCCCTTGATCCTTGACCGGGGGGTGGAGTGGTTTACGGCCATCGGAACAGGTGATGTTCGTGGCAATCCGTGGGGCGGCTCCAAGGGTACCAAGATCTTTGCACTGGTGGGCAAGGTAAACAATACCGGCCTGGTGGAAGTTCCCATGGGTACCACCCTCAGGGAGATCATCTACGACATAGGTGGCGGTATAAAGGATGGTAAGGAGTTTAAGGCGGTTCAGACCGGCGGGCCATCTGGAGGCTGTCTGCCGGCGGACAAGCTGGATCTGCCAGTGGATTTCGATGAATTGACCAAGGTGGGTTCCATGATGGGTTCAGGTGGCATGATCGTCATGGACGAAGACACCTGCATGGTGGATGTGGCCAGGTACTTCCTGCATTTTCTCGCCGATGAATCCTGTGGCAAGTGCATTACCTGCCGAGAGGGACTGGTGCAGCTTTGTTCCATCGTGGATCGAATTTGTGAAGGAAATGGAAAACCGGAGGACCTGGAGCTGCTCGATGAACTGAGCGAGACGGTGTCGGAAGCAAGCCTTTGTGCCCTCGGTCAAACCGCGCCAAATCCCTTGCGTTCCACCATGAAATACTTCCGTGAAGAGTATGAAGAGCACATCAATGAAAAGAAATGCCGTGGCGGAGTGTGCAAGTCGCTCATTACATACAGCATCAACGACAAGTGCACCGGTTGCCTGATTTGCAAAAAGAAATGTCCGCAGCAGTGTATCAGCGGAGAGAAAGACAAGCTTCACGTGATCGACCAGTCGAATTGCATCAAGTGCGGAGTCTGTATGGACGTCTGCAAATACGATGCAGTCGACGTGAACTGATCGAGGTATGAGCATGAGCCATCCCAAAAAGGGTGATAAGGTCACCTTTAAAATCGAGGGTAGAACCTATGACGGTCGCTATGGCGACAGCCTGCTTGAGCAACTGAGAAAGCATGGTTATGAAGTCCCTTCATTGTGTTATCACGAGGCGGTAAGTCCATATGGTTCTTGCCGCTTGTGTCTGGTGGAGGTGAAAAAGGGCAAAAAGCAGAAGGTCACGACCTCCTGCAACTACCCGGTCCAGGAAGGCATAGAGGTCTTTGTGAATACGGAAAAGGTCAGGCGCTACCGGAAAGTGGTTTTGCAGCTTCATCTTTCCAAGACACCCAAGTCCAAGGCCGTGCGGGACCTGGCCGCCGAATACGGAGTGATGGAGACCCCTTACGAAGTTCAGGAGCAGGATAAGGATAACGACTGCGTACTGTGCGGATTGTGCTCCAGGGTCTGCGATGAAATAGTTCACGTCAGCGCCATCAGTTTTACGGGTCGTGGACAAAACAAACGCATGCAGAGCCCATATGACGAGACGGCCGAAGCCTGTATAGGTTGCGGTGCCTGTGTTTACGTCTGTCCCACCGATTGTATAGGTTTGCAGGAGAGCGATGGAATTCGTCATATTGAAAAATGGCACAGGGATCTTCCCCTGCAGACATGTGAAAAATGCGGAAAACAATTTTTCCCCACTTTCATGTTGATGGAGTTTTCCAAACGTACAGGCATCAGCAAGGATCAACTCAACATTTGTCCAGCTTGCAGAAACTCTGTAGTGTGAAAACAAGTCCTTGATTGTTCAAAACCGCGAAAGTTTTTACGCGGTGCGCTAAAGGATTCTCCTGTCCTTGCTTTTATAGCTCCTTTTGTTATATGGTGTTTTCTTGTGTGATTGGTTTATGACGCACGGTGGCATGCTGATTGCTTGCATCTTGTATGCAGGGAGGTGAAGCTTGAACCGAACTACACACAAGGCTTTATTCGTACTTCCGAATCTATTTACCATTTCAAGTATTTTTTGTGGTTTGTACGCCATCGTTCAGGCCATGGGTGATGGACCAGGGAGGTTTCAGCGGGCTGCGGTCGCCATTGTTTTTGGGATTATTTTCGATTCCCTGGATGGCAGGGTCGCCAGGTTGACCAAAACCCAAAGCGAGTTTGGAGTTCAGCTAGACAGCCTCGCTGACCTGATCTCCTTTGGTGTTGCTCCTGGAGTGCTCGTGTGGCAATGGGCGCTTTCACCATTTGGCTGGCTCGGGATGATTGTTACATTTACCTACATCACCTGTGGTGCATTGAGGCTAGCCAGGTTCAACGTCCTGGCAGCAAATCAGACCGGCCCCAGCAAGCATTTTGTAGGACTCCCCATACCAATGGCTGCTGCTGCCTTGGTCTCTTTGGTGATGTTACACCACCAGGTGACGGGCGGTGGCATGCTCCATGGAAAATCTCAAATAATCGGAGTCGTCTTGTTGTTGTCCCTGTTGATGGTCAGCAATGTGCCATACAGAACGTTCAAGAAGCTTCGTGCCACCCCTCGTACCTTTCTCATCCTTGCCATTCTTGTAGGGGGAGTGGTCTTTGCTGCATTAAGAACCTCTTTTTCATTCATGTTCGTGGTAGTAGCCAACGGCTTGATAGCGGTGGGTATGGCCGAGGGGCTCTTTGATTTTGTCCGCTGGTGTGTGCTCAGGCGTCAGTCAGGCCAGAGAGATTGTGCTGATGTTGAAATGAAAGAGGAAAACACCTCTGTCTAGTTAGTGCCCATTCGGCTTACTGTAGTTCTATCTCTTCTTTGTTTTTCACCAGCACCAGAGAGAACGTGGTAAGCTCGTCATCCATTTTCGGTTCAATATATCCGCCAAGACAAATGGCTGACTGCCTTGCAAGAGCAAGGCCCAGACCAAGTCCATCAAATCTGGTGTCCAAATAATCGACCTTGCTATCCAAAGATCGTAACAGTTTTTCTCTCTGATCAGTGGCGACGCCCCCGGAGTTTGTCACGAAAAATTTAACCTGTAGAGTGTTGTTCTTTTCATTTTCATCAATGGATGTTCCAATTGTGCAGCTTGTTCCATGGGTTCCGAATCGTATGGAGTTGTCCAGAATTTCCTGTATGGACCGTCTAATGAGGTTTATGTCGCATAGCAGTTTTTGAGGTGCTGATTCTATGTCTATTTTTATGCTCATGGAGTTGCGGTTGGCGGCCTCGAAGAAGTTAGAGGCTAATTCAATCAGCAGATCTCCCGGGGTAAACCATTCTCGCGAAGGTTTGATTTTTCCTGACTCCATGCGTTCCAGAACCAGCAGTGCATCTATTCTTTCAAGAAGCTGACGGGCACTTTCATATACGAGACGAAGTTGATGGTGTTGCTCCGGTTCCAGGTTGTTCGCTTCTGCCAGAAGTACGCTGGAAAAACCGATTATTCCATTCAGGGGGGTTTTCAGGTTGTGGTTGACCGTTGCAGAAAATTCGGCTCGTCTTTCTTCCAGTTGTTTCAATCGGGCCATCAGCGTTGATTCTGTATTGGCATCGGTCATGTAACTATCCTTCCCTGCTTTCAGGTCGTCGTTTTCGTATGAGCCATATGAGGATAATGCAGATTGCCATCACTGCCAATAATATCCATGCAACTGTGGTGTAGGTCGAAAAAAAACTGGAAAAACGTTTCCAGTTGGCGCCTATGCTGTAGCCTATGCCAAGGATGAGTCCATTCCAAAGCAAGGCGGAGATGGTTGCAAAAAACAATACCTGCCAGAACTTCATTTTTGCAGCACCAGCGGTAACGAAGAAAAAAGCCCTTATACCAGGCAAGAAGCGATTGATGGCAATGTATGCAGGGCCATACTTCCGAAACTTGGCAGTAAGTTCATCAAAGGATTCACGGGTAAGGGGTGTCCATCTTCTTGTTTCATTTCGAGATGGCAGACGATGAGAACGCTTGCCCAGCCAAAGTCCTATGCCGTAGTCCATGCTTGCTCCAACCAGAGAGCCTGCAAGGGTGATCGCCATGGCAAAGGAGAAAGACCAGAGACCTTTTACCACCAGATAGGTTCCAAACAGCGTAATGACGTCGCCGGGAAAGGGAGGAAAAACATATTCAATAAGGGATGATAAAAACATGACTACAGGACCGATGCCTTGATAATGGGATTCCACCATGTGGAGCATGGTATTCACAAGGCCTGTGCCGTCCATGATGACAGTTCCTCGTCTCCGTCAGGATAAACTTCCAAGACAGCCGCTTGCGTGGATGATCTTGTCAGCCATGGGCTTGAGCACACCCAGTTCAGCGGCCAGATCCAGAACGGTAAACCTCGAGCGAATCTCCCTGGCATGAAGGAGTCCTGTTTCGAGATGTTTTGGCGTCAAGCCAAGTTGGTGAATATCTACCGGAGCATTGGCTGATTTCAGAATGGATTTCACAACATGGGCTGGCCGCAGGATATCGTCTACCTTGTCCCAGAGTGACTGGAAATTGTTGACGATGAATTCCAGTTCCTTTCTGTATCCTGCCTTGTCCAGATGTTTTTGTTTGAACTGGACGAAAACCTCTTCCGCCAAAGGTCCATGAACCTCTCCAATGGTCGAACGCATATCGTTCAGGTCCGGCCTGGAGTCAACCATGGACTCAATATCCAGGCTCGATGGGTCCAGCTTGCGCAAGAACTCGTAAAGAGTTGAAGTCACTATGGTCGTTACACCCACTTGTGCACCGTGCCAGCCTTCGACTCGACCTTCGAGTGGTGCAGTCATGTCCCAGAAGTGACTTATGAGATGTTCACCCCCGGATGCAGGGCTGGACGAACCCGCAAGTTTCATGGATAGTCCACTGAGCAAAAGCGCTTCGGTAAGGAGCGAGATTCCTTCAGGATCTCCTGATCCTATGGATTGTGCTGCATCGGCAACTTTTTGTTCTGCTTCCAGAACCACCTTTTCTGGTGCAGGGCAGTAGTAATCGCCTCGTATCAATCCAGCAAGTCTATAGTCGGAGGTGGCAGTGGGCTTTGATTCCAGGTCTCCCAAGCCTGCTGCGATCAATTCCGTGGGCGCCTTGGCGAGTATCTCGGGATCTGCTATTACGCCAAGAGGTCCATGACACTCTATGGTTCGCTTGACGCCGTTTTTCATGATCGCAGCTATGGACGATGTGTAACCATTCATGGAAGGGGCCGTTGCGACGACGCAATAAGGGATGGATCTCTTGAATGAAGATAGCTTGGCAATATCGTTGCAGGTGCCAGAACCAACTGCTACAGCAAGGTCTGCATTCTCCATGACTGAAAATGCAAGGTTCAGGTTTTCCTCGTCAGCATGGGGTCTACCGCCTGCCTTGTCAGGAAGCTGGCAGATCTCCGTCTTGTGAGAGGCTGAAGCGAGAAGCTCGCTCGTGCGTTGTCCTGCTATCTGCATGGTCCGGGCGTCTACCACGAGCACGACTTTTAGATTTGAACCAAGCTCCTTGATCCTGTCCGGGAGATTTTCGAGCGCGCCTTTTTGAATTTCTGCCCAGCGGGTCTCGACCTGGTGCGTCCTGCCACATGAGCAGGGTACAGAAATGGGAAGTAGCTTGTCGAGAGAGGATGGGAGCAGAGCTATGCCTGTTTTGTCAACGGACACAGAATTTCTCCAGAACCCCTCGATCCGAATGTTTGAATATGGGTTTTTCTATACACCTGGGCATGTCTTGCGGACAGTCGGAGTCTTCGTTGCATTTTTTGTGACATAGCCTGTCACCCTGTGACGAACACTGGTCAGGATTGTCCTGTCTGCAGAACAGGGAGTCCCAGCAGACATAACCATCCTTGCAGTTGTCCAGACTTCTTTGACATTCTCCCTTGACCTGCTTGTCTGTGGATTGCTGCTCGGGGTTTTGTTCAAGCTGATTTTCTTCGCTAAGCTCTTCAGCAACTTCCACGAGATCCGGATCATAGGAGCTTTTTGGTGGTTGATCTCTTTTGGGACAACCTGTCATCAGGAAAGATAAACCGATTACGATTGTAATGGATGGGGTTCGCACATTCATGATCTCATCCCCTTACAGCCCGGTGGGGCCATTGGATTCCAAACCTTTTCGCCACGAGAATGCCAGAGAGTGTTTTTTTAGGCAAGCCCAAATGGAAAAAGCATAGCCTTGAAGAGCTTATCTTTATAATTACTTCTTTCGGAATTTGTTCAACAAATTGCGTTACAAGTCTTGACCTGATCCTTCATTCAGGGTTACAGATGCCAAGGGAGGTGTTTTGAGGGATCATTTTACGAATATCGTTCTAGATGAAAAGGTGTGCAGAGATCTGTTGAACCAGATGCAGGTGGGGATTTTCGTACTGGTGGATGAGCACGTCAAGTGGGCAAACAAGGCGATGCTTGACATGTTGGAATACACCATGGAGGAGTTGTCTGCCCGACCTGCCTGGCTCATTGTCCACCCTCAAGAGAGGGAGAGGGTAAGGTCCATCGCCCTTGAGCGTGTGGCAGGTATTCGCATGGACGAAGTTTACGAAACTCGTCTACTGCGCCAAGATGGTGAGGTCATATGGGCGGAGATTCGTGCAGTGCCTATAATTTTTAAGGGTATTCCTGCCATATTGACCAATGTCCTCGATATCACGCAGCGAAAAACAACGGAACAATCACTGGCACAGAGCGAGGAGAAGGTCAGGAGTTTCTTGGAGAGCGCACCTGTGGGGATCTACAGGATGGCCACCGATGGTCAGGTGATAATGGCCAACCCTACGATGCTGCGAATGCTGGGTTACGACGAGCTTTCTGATGCCCAGACTCTGAATTTGCAAAGGCAGAGCTTTGACCCAACCTTTCCTGAATGCGAGTTCAAGGTCAGAATGGACAGGGAAGGGGAAGTCATGGGGGTGGAGTCCGCCTGGATTAGAAATGATGATTCTCTGATTTATGTACGGGAAAACGCACGAGTGGTGTTGGATGGTTCCGGGAAAAAGAAATACTACGATGGGACGGTAGAGGATATTACCAGGCAAAAGCTCGTCAACCAGACCCTGGCTCTTTATGCAAGCAGGTTGGAGGCAAGGAGGGAGCTTGACCAGGAAATATTGAAGGCACAGTCGGCGGTTGAGATTGCAAATGCCTTGATAGGAAGAATCAGAAAGCTGATTCCATGCATCAGATCTTCGGTGGTAAGCATCGATCCAGATTCTGGTATGGCAAGGGTTTTGGCCGAACTGACATCCATGGAGGTGGATGAACAGCTCGCTGCCGGGTTCGAGAGTCCCGTAAAGGACTTGATACCTGATGAGATCATCATAAATCCCGAGGAACTATTCTACGAACCAGATTTGAGCAAACGTGACAATATCTCACCATCGGCCATGCCCTTGCAATCCATTGGGGTGAAATCCTATCTGGTTGTACCCATGTCAAGCCATGGCAGACTGATTGGAACTTTAAACCTTGCCAGTGAGCATGCCAGGGCCTTTGACTCGGAGCAACAGGGAATAGCGCGCGGATTGGCCAGCCAGTTGACAATCGCCATGGAACAGGTCGGCCTAAGAGACAGGCTTAGCCGTGAAAGAGAGATGCTCAAGACTCTCATCGATGGTTTGGCCGAGGGTGTTTTTCTGGTAAGCTCTTCTCTGCATCTCGTCTTGGCAAACCCTGTCGCCATGAAATACCTGGATATCATAGACGGAAAACCCGCCCAACTGGGCATGGACCTGCGTGACTCTGTCATTGGACATAATATTGAAAATGGTGATTTCGAGTTGGCCACGAAGGATGAACCGCCAAGGTTTTTCGAGATCATAAGCAGGCCTGTGGGTACAAATTTTGAACATGTCTCACCTGGCAGCTCGGATACCGGTGGGGGTTGGGCCGTCATTCTAAGGGACCTGACAGAAGAGAGAGCCAGGCAGGTCTTTCTTGGAAGACACGAGCGCAGAGCCGCCATCGGTGCTCTGGCAGAGGGCGTAGCGCACGATTTCAATAATCTGATTTCTGCCATATCCGGCAGCGCATGGATGATACTGAGAAAACTACCTGAGCTGGATCCTCTCCGTTCCACAGCAGAGGACATCAGGGAGACCTGCGATAGGGCCACCCACCTTTCCCGGCGACTGGTGGAGTTCAGTCGTTCCAGTTCAAAGGGAAGGAAGTTGCTGAACTTGAACACCGTAGTAGATGGTATGGGAAAAATGCTGGATCGGCTGGTGGGCTCACCAATTCAGGTCAGCATCGATTTGGCCATGGATCTCGTTCCGGTGCTGGCAGACCCTGTTGGCCTGGAGCAGGTTCTGGTCAATTTGGTCATCAACGCCAGGGATGCCATGAGAATGGGTGGAGAACTCCGCATAAGCACCGGCATGTTCGAGGTGGAGCAAGGCGATGAATCCTGGTTTGAAGAGACCGCTCCCGGCCCTTATGCCATGCTGACAGTAGAGGACACTGGCGAAGGTATGGATAAGGACACCATGGAGCGAATGTTCGAGCCTTTTTTTACAACCAAGCTCAACGATGGGGGATCGGGTTTGGGCTTGAGTAATGTCAAGTCAATAGTATCAAGGGACAATGGAAGAATCAGGGTCAGATCCACACCTGGCCATGGTACAAAAATCGAAATCATTTATCCCGTAGCAAGCCCCTGAATTTAATTGACACTTGGTCCGGTTAGCCCTAGTGTGATGGAGTTTTTACGAAGTGGAGAGAGGGATACTAGAACTTATTTTCCATATGATTTGAAAGGAGAACGACATGAAAAAATTCTTTAGCGCTTGCCTGGTATTGTCCATGGCCATGGCCTTTACCGCTTGTGGTGGTGGTGACGATAACAATACAGACAACAAGGGTAAGCTCGGCCAGGCTTGTCTGGAAGACGGCACTTGCACCGAGGGTCAGTGTGTTGCCAATGTATGCACTGACTGCACGCCGGGGGCCAAGGACTGTGTCTGTGGTGCAAATGATGCATGTGATGGCGAGCTGACCTGTCAAAGCGGCATCTGCAAGGAAGAAGCAAGCGACTGTTGCCCGGGACAGGACCTTTTCATTACGGTAGACGGTGCGGCTGTGGATTTGGCAACACAGCAGGGTGTGAAAGTTGATCTGGCAGCATTGGCTCCCCTGACTGCATTGAGCGGTGACATAGACACACACGTGGCCGAGGCTTCTGCTGCGGATACGGGCGTGTTCCACTTCGATTGCTTCGACGTCTCAACGGTCAGCCTGGGACTGGTGCTCTTGGCCGACGATCCCGGCTTCGACGGTGAGGCCGGCTCCTTCTTCCCCACGATTACCGGTATAGCCGGCTACACTGACGACCCTGCAGACAAGGTCTGCGAAGAGGGCGCCACTGCCATGGTGATAAACAACCAGATGCAGGCAGGTCTCGACCAGATTACCGGTCTGGACAAGAATGCTGTTGGTTACATAATCGGTATCGTGATGGATGCAAGCCATGCTCCAATTGAAGGGGCGACCGTTGTCAAGGGTTCTGGCGACCCGCTCGATACGGTGCTTTATCCCAACGCTGATTTCACTGCCTTTGACGGAGCAGCAACCTCGGCCAACGGCGTGTACCTGATTCCGACACAGTTGAGTCTGACTCCTTTGATGGGCGTCAAGGATGGGTACACTTGGAAGAACGATCTTTTCAAGGCAGCCACCGTACCTGGCGCTGCATACTTTGTGCCCCTCATTGCCAACGAGTAGGTTTTTGGTTTTATAACCTGAGATTTAAAGCGGGGTCGGTATTTACTGGCCCCGCGTTTTTGTATCTTATATAGTACCATGATTGTTCAATGGACCAATATTCGAGGAGGTTAGCATGCGAAGGTTGATACTGCCCACGGTCGCCATATTCCTGTTTGCTTCCAATGCCTTTGCGGGTGGCTTTTTACTCTATGAGCATGGTGCTTCCGGTACCGGTATGGCCAGCGCCAGGACTGCTGCGGCTGAAGATCCTTCTTCTTTGTACTACAATCCGGCAGCCATCTCCGAACTGAAGGGCTTTCAGTTCGAGTTCGGAACCACCGGAATTTTGCCATACACTCATTACGAAGCAGCAGGGGTAAACAATCTTCGTGAATATTCATCCAATGAAAACGGTGTTGCCACCAACAAGCCTGTCAATGACGGCATGAACTCCGTTGATGCCAAGATACACGGTTACACTCCCATCCACCTCTATGCCACCTACAATGTTGAATCCATTGGTTTGACCTTCGGTTATGGTTTGAACAATCCCTTTGGCCTGGGCACTTACTGGCCAGGTGATTGGGATGGCCGCTTCATAGCCACCGAGGTTGAGATACAGACATTTTTCAACCAGCCGACTGTCGCAGTGGATATAGCAAAACTCGCAGGCTTCAAGGACTCCTTCAAACTCTCTGTGGCTGCCGGTTACAATTTTGTTTATGGAACGGCAAGGCTTTCAAAAAAGGTAGACCTTCGAATCGCAGAGTCCCCAATCTTTGGTGCCTTGGACGATCCTGAGGGAGAGATGAGGATGACCGGGTCTGGAATAGGCCATGGTTGGAACGTGGCCCTCTATGCAGAGCTGCCTAAGGTGCTGTCTTTTGGGGCGTCCGTGCGAAGCGGTGTGAGCTTGCCTTTTTCCGGTGATGCCAATTTTGTGTTCAACAAGGCAGGTCTGGACGCACGGGCTGCACTGGCCTCTGCGTCTTCTGTGGCACCGGAGGCATTCATTCCGGATTCCACGACAGGTGATCTGACTATCGATCTTCCCATGAACATGAACTTTGGTCTGGCATATTTAGGCATAGAAGATCTCTTGCTGGAGTTCGACTTCTTTATTGCATTCTTCGAGTCGTACAAGGAGTTGAAGCTGGATTTCAAGTGTGCCCAGGAGGGTACTTGCGTTGCCCTGGAAGATCAACCGCCCATACGCAAGGACTGGAAAGAGTCAATGCAGTTTTCCCTTGGTGCCCAATACAGAGTGCTGGATTCAGTTTTCCTTCGTCTTGGATATGGTCTTGTCACATCTCCTGTGCCGGCAGACACCTATGATCCTTCTTTACCAGATGGCATGAGAAACCTTTTCACCGTGGGTGCCGGTTACCATGGATCTTGGTGGAAGCTGGACGTGGGATACATGCTTGCAATCTGGAGCGGAACCAAGTCTCTTGAAAACGGAAATACGGTTGGTGTGGGTACCGGTCTTTCGGGACCTGCCATCGATGACAATGGTGGTTTTGTGAGCCCACTCCTGGGTAATCCTGAGGGAATGGCGTACGGGGATTATTCCACCGTGACACATCTGCTGGCATTGTCTTTTACCGGTGCTTTCTAGTCTCTCTGCCGTACCTGCCTGAATGCTTCACTTCCATGATGCGATATTGATGTACGTGCAACCCATTTGGAGGTCCTCATGTTAATACGAATGAGCTTGACCTTGTTTTTGATCCTATGCTTTCCTGCTCTTGCCTTGGCGGGTGGGTTTCAGATCTTGGAGCACGGGGCAGTATCAACTGCAATGGCCAACGCTCGTACTGCCATCGCAGATGACATCAGTGCTTTGTATTTCAATCCTGCTGCCATGAGTGAACTCGGTGGCTTTCAGTTCGAAATTGGAGTGACAGGAATTTTACCGATCATCGATTATGAACCAGCTGGAAATCCGGTTCCTCCACGTCAGTATCCTTCATATGAAAATGGAGAGTATGTTTTCAAGGAGGTAAATGACGGAACCAATGCCGTGGGTGCCAAGGAAAAGCTTTTCACACCGATCCACCTGTATGCCTCCTATAACCTGCAGGATTTGGGTTTGAGTTTTGGCTATGGCTTGAATAATCCCTTTGGCCTGGGTACTTTTTGGCCGGGTGATTGGGACGGCCGGTTTATTGCCACGGAGACACAGATCCAGACTTTTTTCAACCAGGCCACGGTCGCCTTGGACGTGGCCAAGCTGGCGGGGTTCAAGGATTCGCTTAAGCTCTCCATCGCCATAGCTTACGATGTAGTCTATGCCACTGCTCTTTTGGGCAAGAAAGTCGATCTACGGGCTGCAGAGGCACCTTCTTTGGGTACTATAATGGATCCAGAGGCTGAAATGAGCATGAGAGGTACTGCGTGGGGGCAGGGCTTCAATGCCGCTTTATATGCTGAGCTTCCGGGTCTGCTGGCTGCAGGGGTTTCTTTCAGAAGCGGAGTTCATCTGCCTTTCTCGGGCAAGGCTGATTTTTCTTTCAATCAATCGGCAAGAGAGGCCTCCGATTTATTGCATATTGTTATTCCTGATGAGACCGATGGAAGTGTTGATATGGATCTGCCTGCGACCGTGAATTTTGGTCTGGCTTTTCTGGGAGTATCCAATCTCGTAGTTGCGGCTGATGTATACCTTGCCGCGTTTAGTTCCTATGACGAGATCGAGCTCAAGTTCGACTGTGTTTCAAAGGGTACATGTTCCGATTCCCTGAACGCGGGTCCCATTGAAAAAAACTGGGGCACCTCGGTTCAGGTATCGCTTGGGGTTCAGTACACCTTGTTGGATGCTCTTGGCCTGAGAGCAGGCTATGGGCATATTACATCTCCTGTTCCTGAAGGCACCTATGACCCTTCGCTTCCTGATGGGGAGAGAAATATTTTTTCCGTAGGACTTGGTTGGAGGGCAAGTTGGTGGAAGATAGACCTTGGTTACATGTTGGCCATGTGGAGCGGGGTCAAGGACAACGACGTGGGTGCGGGGGACAACAACAATCCTGAGGGCAAGGCCAACGGTACATATAGGACCACTACTCACATCCTGGCGCTTTCTTTGTCTGCCAACTACTAAAGTACGGTCATATCAGCCACGCCTTGCGCGGGCCTACGAAAGATCATTCGGAAAAG
Source organism: Myxococcales bacterium (assembly GCA_027031935.1). Taxonomy (GTDB): domain Bacteria; phylum Myxococcota; class B64-G9; order B64-G9; family B64-G9; genus JALVPF01. The sequence goes on from JALVPF010000063.1 coordinate 19,014, forward strand.
ACCAGGGCCTGGAATTTCTGTATGTCAGCGTCTGGTGATTTCCAGCAACCTGCTTGTGGTATGTGCGCTTTGAAGCAGAGGTGATCCAGGTATTGTTCTACGGTGGTCCAGCCTTGTTCTGTGGGTACTTGCGGCAGGAACACACCTCGGCGCAGGCCTATTTGAATCCACACTCCATCACGGCCGATCTTGATGTCCTTGAGCGGGTCGTTTACTTTTTGTCGTGGGGTGAGTACGGATATTTCGATCTCTATGTCCTTGAGTTCATCGTATTTGACTGGATTGAACCTGGTATCATGGACTGCTGCGTCTATGGCCCTGTCCCTAATCATTTTCCAAAGGGGATCCACTGGTTCCATGTAGCCAATGCAGCCTCTTAGCTGACCGTGTTTTTTCAGAGTTACGAAGGCGGCACCTGCTTGGTTGAGCTTTTCATGTTTGGGAGTGTAGTCGATGACCGTGGAGTCATGCAGGTATTTTTCCAGGGTGGTACGGGCCAAAGTCAGCAGTTCTTGTTTTTCGTCTTTTGTAAGGTATTCCTTTTGGACTTCTTTTTGGGGCTTTTTTTGTGCTACGTGAGCTCTTGGCTCGGGCAGGGTGACGGCCACTGCCGAGTATCCGACGATTCGAGAGTGTATGTCCCCAAGTACATCTCCCGAGTTTCTGAGATCCAGTACCTGTGCTTTGGGGTCTTTGTATTGTTTTGCAAGCTCGAGAAGAGTGAGAACGGTTGTAACGCCACACATCTGTGCACTGTCTGGATTTGGCTTTCCATTCTTGTCCACGGTGATATTCATGCCCGCCCTGCGAAAGGCCATGTATGCCTTGTACAATCCCCCAGGATCAAAGGAGGTAACGAAGCGCATGGCGTTTTTGTCCATGGCGCGTGCTGTGTCATAGGGAAAATCGTGAGAGAGATCTGTGGATGCCACGAACAGGGTGTTGTCGTCGTCAAAGGCTTCTTTCAGTTTTTTTGCAAGTTGCAGTGTTTTTTCCGGTGGCATGAGCGAAAGCATGATTGGTACCAGTTTGAAATCACCCAGCGCAACCTGAAGAAATGGTAGTTCCACTTCCAGGCCATGTTCACCAAAAAATTTTTCCCGATCGATATATCCTGCGCCCATGGATTGGAGTTTGGCTACTGCTTTCTTGTCGATGGCAATTTTTCCAAGGGGGGTGGCATATGCGTCTGCATCCAGCAGGGCAGGGGACGAGAAAGCGCGATGGTGGGCTGGTCCCAGTACCACCACGCGGGTGTACTTGCGTTTTTTCAGTAATGCAAATGAGTGGGCTGCCACAGGTCCTGAGTATGGG
>JALVPF010000064.1 GCA_027031935.1 Myxococcales bacterium
CATGTCCGGCGGGCAATCATTGGATGCCAGACAGCCACAGCGACCCTCGACACAGGTCCAGTTGTAAGAAAGCTCAGTACAGTCCTTACGGTCATTTCCACAGCACTTGCTGTTATAACCACACTCATCAGTCCCATCTCCCCCGTCTCCTGTGCCCCCATCTTCACTGCCTCCGTCTCCGACACCGGCATCAGGAGAAATCGACATGGTAAAACAAACTCCGTTTATACAATCAAGACCACCCGGGCAATCTCTCTCATCGCGACAACCGCAATGATCTCCCAGGCAGGCCCAATCGCTCACCTGATCGTTGCAGTTTACGCAGTCAGGGCCACAATGCCTATTGTCGTCACACTCCTGGCAGGACTGAAGATAACAATACTCTCCCGTATCACAGCGGGGAGAACATGGAGCTTCCTTGCAGGAAAGCTCATTGGGCATGCAGGTACCGCTGACCTCGCAGCATTTCCAGCCATCCAGGCATGGACAAGCCCTGTTTTCCAAAGACAGCTGGTCTACACACTCAGGAAGCATAAAAGCGAGTAGGCTCAATCCAAGCATGTAGGCAGACCTGTTCATCAAAACCGCCACTCCATTTCGACACCCGAATCACCAGAACCAAAACTCATACCGCTATCCGGCCACAGGAGAAAAACCAAACCAAGCAGTCCTCCGACCGCTGCAACTGCGTAAGAAATTTTCGCGCCTGTGTTTGCCTGCTCGATGCTATGGTTGATTTCAGAAATGTCCCTCTGTGAAGATTTATTAGTTACACTATTTCGGTAACCCAGGGCTATCACTGATGAGACAAGACCCGAGACGAGAGATGCCCCGGAAATGCCTACCATGCTCCAGCCCACCGTATCCTTCCAGTTCGCAGTTGAGTATGCGTTTTCGAAAACCCCAACTTCCGGAACTGGCGGAAAACTGTATTTTTTCACATCCTTGGCACTGAAAGGCAGTGAAAACAACGAACGCAGAGATTCCTCCAAGGGCCCACGCTGTGTAACCATAGTGGCGCTTTGATGCAAATCCGACATCGCTACCACAGGTTTCAGCCTTGGGATGGAAAACTCCGTTCCTTCATCCACACTGGCCAGGTAGAGCTTTCCCATATTCAATGGACGAAAGAGGCTCAATGATTGACCGACGGCGTTATGAAAATCTGCGACCCTGATACCCCTGGCATCTTCGATGAAGTAGTGAGCTGACTTCTTTCCACTGATATCCAAGCGCCTTTTCAAAACCTGACGAATATCGAGTAAGTTCTCAGAGCCAGCAGGAGGCCGGGCAAACACTTTGGGCCTCAGGCGTTCGTTGGGAATGGCTCCATTGGCCCGCTCAACGAAAGCCGCGATCTCTCGATAGTCCACCCATCCGTTTCCATCCACGTCTGCAGCTCCGTACAAGCCGGATCTGACCTCGTGACTGAACACGCCTGCCTGGAATCCCTCCCATTCAAAGCTCTTTTGACCAGCAGTGGTAGACAGCAAGAGCCCCACTCGCTTGTCAGCCACGAGCGAGCCCTGCCTGCTGAACCCTGCAACAGGACGACGGTGTCCACCTGGACCTTTGGTGCTGGTCAGGTATATGGAAAAACACGCATCTACAATCACGTGGCTCGTATCAGCATCCAGGGGTTTTATGACAAGTGTCTCTATGTCGTCACCTGTCAGGCGCTCGTCGTGCAATGTGATATATCCTTGCCCCCCTTTTGCATTGCCGTGGCCTGAGTATATAAAATAAAAAGTGGTCCGTATACCGCGGGTATGGGCACGTGCAATTTCACCCTTGAGAACACTGATCACCTCGAGCAGATTCTCCTTCGTAGGAGTCCTTGCCTCTGCGCTTGCCTGTGCCTGAAGCATACGAGTTGCCCTGTCCACCTGTACAAGGAGAAAGGTTTTTGCCCCCAGGGCCCTGAACAGGTTGAAGTACATGGCAGCATCATCATCGGCATAACGCAAGAGCGGCAGATCCTTGTCGACGCTTCGATTCACCCCAATGATAAGTGCAAATGTTGCATCAGGGGTCTCAAGAGCCAGGGATGATCCACATTGTAAGATCTCCAATAAAAGCGCCACACAAAGCGTGGATTTCCACAAGGCAATCATCTCAGTGCACAACCTTCACTGGATAGACAAGAACATCAGCAGAGTCCATTTCAATGATGGAATCAGGTCTCAAACGAAAAACCTTTTCTTCCATCTGCCTTACACTCAACCTAATATCGCTGAAAACAGCATAAATAAACAAGTTACCGCTTGAAATGGAATGAGACACGGCATCTGGAAGTTCATGCCAGGCAGTGTCCTGAGAGATCTCCACGGCCAGGGGATCGCTCTGTG
>JALVPF010000065.1 GCA_027031935.1 Myxococcales bacterium
GCTTCTTGTTCATGGCGTTTTCAAAGCGCTGCCTGAACTCACCGGTCTTGGCCTTGAGCTGAGCATCCGACAAAGCCCTTACCCCGGCCTCCAGGGAATTAATCCTGCTCACCAAGGGCCTGAGTTTCTTCACAGTACGTTCGTTCTTGGTGCCGAAAAATACTTTAGATCCATATTGTATCAATCCCACAGCCTAAGACCTCCTGTGGCCACCTCCCTGGCCGAGTGCGGGAGTTTATCACCATCATAAAAGGGAAACAACAAAAACCCTACCTTACAAACCAGTGGATACAAATTTCACCAGCGGCGTAAACTCCAAACTCCTTCAAGAGACCTTTAATCACGATATGGTAAGTCTGCAAACAGACAGGTTCCGATTTTCCACCTTATTTGTGATCTGGGAAACCTTATTCAAAAGCTTGGGAGTTATCATGACGCCTTCAGCGTCACCCACAGATAATGAAAATCACCCTGGAGCGTGTGGTACGGCCCTGTCTACGGGCAGCTACGCCTGCCGCGGGCCTACGAAGATGCTGCAACTTCATAAATTTTCGAGGCAGTTTTGACCAGGAAAAACCAGGGAAGGATCAGTCTTCCAGGATATAATTCATGGGGTTTTCAGCTACGCCGTTGACCTCCACTTCATAATGCAGATGGGGTCCTGTGCTTCGTCCGGTATTTCCGATACGACCAATTCTATCACCACGATCCACATGATCTCCGACCCCAACGGCAATTTCACTCAAATGACCAAACCTGGTGCGTATACCATAGCCATGGTCGATGACGATCACGTTTCCATAACCACCGCTCTTTCCTGCAAAGGTGACAACACCACGGGCCGTCGCTACCACCGGGACACCCTCCTGGTTGGCGATATCTATACCCATGTGCATGGTCGGTTTACCGGTATAAGGGTCGGTCCTGACGCCAAAACCCGAAGTCAGCCAACCGCGGGTGGGCCAAATGGAAGGGGTGGAAGCCAGGCGCACCTGCTGTCCCCTCAGGTAGGTCTCCAGTTGACGAACGCTGCCTTCCCGCCGTTCTGCCGAGGCGATGAGTTCGTCGAGACGCTTGCCAAGGATGCCAATGGCTTTCTGTGGTTGGACACTTATGGCCAATACGACCGGGTCCATGACTCCCTCTTGACCAGCTCCGATCTCCACCGGCTTTTGGACATCGAAAGGACCAAGGGCCAGATGGCGGCCGGGATCATGCAATTTGGTAATGGTTCGAAGTTTGGTATCAAACCTTTGCACACGATCCAAAATCGCCTGGGCTCCGGCCATCTTTTGATGGACCATGAGCAATTCGTTGCGAAGCTGTACGTTTTGTTCCTTGAGAATCTGGTTCTGCTGCAACTTTTTGTAATTGTGGTGCAGGTACAAGGAACCCAAGACGGTTCCAGCAAGGACCAAAAGCATGAAGATACTCAGGCTCCAAATGGCAAATTTCATGGAACCAGCGGAAAAGCGATATCGCCGAACGTGCGTTGCTCCGTCCGGAACCACCATGATAGTAAATCGCCTGCTCATGTCTCTCTATCTATCTTCAAAAGTTATTTTTGACAATTATAAAAATGATCTAAAAAACACACCGTTCTAAATTAAGACAGAGGACAGGGGCTCTGTCAACCGTTTTTACAAAAAGCCTTGATTTTCCATGTCGCTGCCATCTCTGTGGATACATCCGTCATTTCGACCACCTGGGTCTGTTTTTCCCAAGCTTCTTCAAATGTCTCCTGCTGACACGGGAACCGAGATGTCCCTTGTACCTGGTTATCACCAGAGTGATGTTGTCCTCGCCGCCTGCCCTGTTTGCCAGATTGATCAAATGTGCAGCAGCAAGGTTCAGGCGCTGTGTGGCTAGAACGTGCTCAATTTCCTCATCGGAAACCATGCCAGTAAGCCCATCGGAGCATACCAGAAAGACATCGCCAGGTAACACTGCGACACTGAAAAGATCAGCATTTATTTCGCTCTCGAATCCCACCGATCTCGTTATGATGTTTCTGAACCTGCTGAATTGCGCCTCCTCGGGAGTAAGGAGACCTGCCCGCACCTGCTCGGCAACGAGAGAGTGATCATCGGTAAGTTGCTCTAGTTTTCCCTCCCTGAACCTGTACAACCTACTGTCGCCCACATGGGCTATATACAAGCGTGGGCCCAGGAACATACTCAGGGTAACGGTTGTGCCCATGCCGTGGAATGCCGGGTTACGATTCGATGCGTCAAAAATTCGACTGGAAGCTTCGCTTACCGCTCTCTCCATAAGGGTCAACACATCCCTATATTCAACATTTTCAGGCTCGTTGGGGATGATGTTTCCCTGGCTTCTCGCATGCTTAATCCATCGGTGAATGGTCTGTACAGCCATGGATGAGGCTGTCTCTCCAGCAGCATGGCCGCCCATTCCATCAGCGACGCCATAGAGCATCAGAGAGGGATCTTCCAAGTAGTTGTCCTCGTTCTTCTCTCTCTTGCGCCCCACGTCCGTTCGTGCCCAAGACGAAACTTTCCCGAAATTTGCGTTCCTGACGTTTCGGTTTTTTCTTCTATGCCCGGCCATTGTAACAAAACTCATAACACAGCCCTTTTGTAATTGCAAAAATACATCATTTGAAAATTTTCCCTCAAGTGCGAGCCCTGTTTGGTGACAACATGTCCTCAGCAAGCATCCTGGCCTTTTTGCCCCTGCTCTCTCCAGCCATCATCCTGGCGATCTCTTCAACCCTCAGCTTGCGCGAATCCAGCTTGACCATCAAGGAGCGCGTTCGCCCGGATACGGTCTCCTTTCGCACCACATAGTGGTGTTGGCCAAAAGAAGCTATCTGTGGCAGATGGGTGATGCAGATGACCTGGTGCAGTGCGGCCACCGAAGCCAGCTTTTTCCCGATGACCTCCGCTGTTGCGCCGCCTACCCCGGAGTCCACCTCATCGAACACATATACGGAAACCGGGTCCACCCTGGACAAGACGGATTTCATGGAGAGCAAGACCCTGGACAACTCTCCACCGGACGCCACCGAGGCCAGGGGCATGACCGGTTCACCCGAATTTGCGCTGAACAAAAAGCGAATCGAATCCACCCCTGTCTCATCCAGGTCATCATCACCGCCGGTCTCGATCTCCACTTCGAACCTTGCATGAGGCATGGCAAGGGAATGCAACTCATCGGTCAACTCACGAGCCAAGCCCTTGGCCACTTGTCTTCGCTGCTCAGACAATCGCCTGGCTATCTGCATGGCAGACGCATGGGTATCGGCCAGGCGCTGCTGCAATTGTTCCATTGAATCATCCAGAGACTCGAGCCGCTGTAGTTCTTCTGAAAACTCGGCCCATCGCTTCAAGACTGAATCGAGATCCGGCCCATGAGCCCGCATCAAGCCCCTGAGGGCCCCCATACGCTCGGCAACCTCCTCCAGCCTCTGAGGATCCGACTCCATGGTCTCGGCATACCTCCCCATCTCCATTGCACAGTCTTCCAGGATTCTCATGCCCTGTTCCAGTTGGTCCGAATAAGCCTTGAGGTTCGGGTCGATACCAGCCAGAGCGGCAAGTAACTTGGAAGCTCTCCCCACCAGCTCGACCGCCGATGAGTCCATGTCGTATACCAAGTCGCTTGCCTCCACCAGCCCCTCTCTCAGACGCTCGGCATTTGCCAGGCGGGATCGCTCCCTATCCAGTTCCTCATCCTCTCCAGCATGAGGGCTCACTGTGTCTATTCTCTCCAGGGCAAACTTCAGATAATCTTGCCGCTCTGCCCTGGTCTGGCGCAAGGACATGGACTGCTTGAGTTCCCTGGAGACCTGCCGCCAGGCAGACACAGAGGCGCTCAACTCGGAGCGTGATTTTTCCAAGCCCCCAAAGGCGTCCAGGATCTCCAGGTGACTTGTCTCGTCGGTCAAACGCACGTGCTCGTGCTGTCCGGATATATCCACCAATCCATCAGTCAGCCGAACCAGTGTTGCCAGACTGACCGATCTGTCGTTTACAAATACCCGGTTTTTACCTGTTCTGCTGACAACCCTCCTGACCCTGAACCAATCCTCGTCAGCCAGGCCCAAGTCTTCCAAAGCCGAAATCGTGCGAGACGAAGAAAGCTGAAAGACACCCTCCACCTCTGCGCTATCCGATCCCTTGCGGATCATCTCCTCTGTGGCACGCCCCCCCAGGACGAGGTGCAAGGCGTTGACCAGAATCGACTTCCCGGCCCCGGTCTCTCCCGTAATAACCACGAAGCCCCGTTCGAAGTCCACAGCGAGCTGCTGTATGATTGCAAAGTCTCTTATGGCAAGATGAACTAACATGACATAACACACCTATCATACGGCGCAGGTACCTATCCAAGGAATTTCCCACCTGCAGAATCGAACACGCTCAAAACCTGCGACACCAAGGTCGAAAAGCCCTCAGGTTTCAGGGCCCTTTGCCCATCGCTCCTGGCGTGGAGAGGATCAGGATGAACCTCTATAATGAGGCCATCTACGCCGGCTGCAGCAGCACATCGGGCCAGGAGACCGACCGTGGCGGGATCTGTTGCCGCATGGCTAGGGTCCACGATAACAGGCAAATGGGTTCTTCTACGCAATGGCACGAGTCCCCCCAGGTCCAGACTGACATCGGAAGAAGGTTCAAAGGTTCGTATACCCCGTTCGCACAAAACCACTTCGTGATTTCCAGCGGCCATTATATGCTCGGCGGCCAGCAACCATTCATCCTGAGTTGCCCCCATACCCCGCTTGAGCAAGACAGGAAGTCCCTGTCTTCCCACGGCAGCCAAAAGCTTGAAGTTCTGCATGGAACGAGCTCCCACCTGCAGCATGTGTGCGTAATTCGCCACCAGGGCTACATCACCTGCATCGAGCACCTCGGTCACGCACGGCATGCCCTGTTCATCGGCTGCCTTACGAAGAAGCTCCAAGGCTTTCTCTCCAAGACCAGCAAAGGAATACGGGCTGGTGCGAGGTTTGAAGGCACCACCCCTGAGGATGTTAGCCCCGGCCTTGCAAACCGCCTCTGCTGTAACTCGAATCTGCTCTTCGCTCTCCACCGAGCAGGGACCGGCCATGAGTACCAGTCTTCCATCACCTATGGGCACATCCCCTACGGTCACGACAGTATTTGTGCCCTTGTCGGTCCTTTCAAACAGAAAACTCTTTTTGTCTTTTTCCATTACCCCTGCCGCTTTTGTGCTGGCAAAACCATCAGGAAAAGATCATACGTCAATTTGCGCCCATGGACAAACCAAACATGGACAAACAAGACAGGGTCCCATAATATTTCCGTCCCTAATGAAAAGTTGGAGGTAGTCATGAAAGCTGTTTATCTTGTTTTAGTTGCTTCCCTGTTGTTCTCATGCAGCGGCGGAGACAACCATGAGAGTACCCCCTGCGATCCCAATCCCTGCGACCAGCCCCATCAGGGCGTGTGCGTGGCGCAGGACCAGTCCTACTCCTGCGAGTGTGATACCGGATACTCGTGGGATGGCGACTCTTGCATAGAGGATTCCGCAGACCCCTGCGATCCCAATCCCTGTGACCAGCCCCATCAGGGCGTGTGCGTGGCGCAAGACCAGGCCTACTCCTGCGAATGTGACACCGGCTACTCGTGGGACGGCGACTCTTGTGTAGAGGATTCCGCAGACCCCTGCGATCCCAACCCCTGCGACCAGCCCCACCAGGGCGTGTGTGTAGCACAGGACCAGTCCTACTCCTGCGAATGTGATACGGGCTACTCCTGGGACGGAGACTCTTGTATAGAGGATTCCGCAGACCCCTGCGATCCCAACCCTTGTGATGACGAGGCAGGTCACCGGACCAGGTGCATGAGAGATGGGCAGGGTGGGTACGAATGCTGGTGTGATCCGGGCTATCACGACGATGATGGTCTATGCTGTCCAGCCTATTCCCACGCCGAGACCGGTAGTTGCATTTGCAACACCTACTGGGTCGATCCCGACGACTCGGGTAAGTGTATTGCCCAGTGTACGGACGCAACCGTAGAAGGACTCAACGGATGGTGCCCGGACGGGCAGATCTGTGTACAGGGCCAGTGCGTGCAAGATGCCTGCTCTCAGGTATCATGTCCCGAGCACTCCACATGCTCGGTTCATGACAGCCAGGGAGTCTGCCAATGCGACGACACCTATCACATGTCAGACGGCATCTGCTGTCTGGACAATGCTTCCAACTCGGAAGGGACGTGTACATGTGACGATGGATACATGCAGTCACAGGATGGCTCGTGCGTGATTGATCCCTCCAATCCGTGTACTGCCGATCCCTGCTCCGATGCAGGATTACACCGCCACATGTGTATCATAGATGACACCGCCCAAGGATATCATTGCGAATGTGATTCCGGATATGCCCTAAACGAGCAAGGTTACTGCACGCTCGAGACATGGGAACAATGCCCAGGAGACCTCCAGTGTCTGTCCGGCTACTGCGTCCGACAAGACATTTCTGATGAACAGTGCCTGACCGATGACGACTGTCACGAGTTTGACCCGACAGCTCCCACTACCTGCAACGCATCGGCTGCAGGGGGTATCTGCCTGGGCTGTACGCAAAACACCGACTGCCCAGGTAACTCCCAGTGCAATCCCTATGGGACCTGTGCGAATTTGTGTAACGACGACAATGACTGTCCCTATGGAAAATGTTACGCAAGCGTCGGATATTGCGGCCAAAGAAGATGCTACTCTGACCAGGACTGCTTTGGGGGGAGCGTCTGCCTGGACGAAGACGGGGATGGAAGCGGAATGTGTAAACGCATTCCATGTATTTAGATTAAAGCAGCTTGTTGGAACTTACAGCACCTTGCCCCACTGCAATGGTTTGGCCGTAGGCTTTATAGATCCGCCCAGAGGTATGGGTTCGACGCTGGTGCCTTGCTGCACCAATACCACAGGACCCTTTCCCGTTATGACCATCTTGGGAGAGCTGGGAGTCCCTGCTCCTGCCAATACATGCGGCATAGGCAGCGGATTATACACCGATGTGAAATTCGTGAACTTCACTCCATACACCTTGCCATAGCCCGGCAGGCAGTCGTTGTTTATGGGCACGTAGGTGGTGAAGAATACATTTCCCTGAGCTACCAGGGGCTTTCCGAACAATCGCTCGGATGTCTCGCCAAAGGCTATCTGATCCTCCAGCTTTCCCAGGGGCTCGAGATCGAAGGTGCCTGCCTTGTGCGCCTCCCTGACCGCGTAGAAGTAGTTCTGCG
>JALVPF010000066.1:0-287 GCA_027031935.1 Myxococcales bacterium
CAATATGCCAGCGCATTTCCACAAGGTCGGAAATTTTTTGCCGGATATCAATTCCTTCCAGGCAGGGCATGTATGGCATGATGATGCCAGCGACGAGTACTAAGACTACTTCTTTCTGAAGACATATTTACCCTTTGAGCTTATCCTGTATCTGGGTGGCGTGTTCGTTTGTTCGAAAATGTCATAGCCCTTTTTGAGTTCCTCCCAAAATGAGATTAATTTTGGATCTTGGGAATAGAGTCTCTTGAGTTCCTTCCAGTGTTCACCGTCCAAGCGGCCAGGGAAAA
>JALVPF010000066.1:297-7225 GCA_027031935.1 Myxococcales bacterium
GGAAAATATGAATCAGTGTAGGTTTTTTGCTGAAGGTGCTGGTGTCCAGGCAGATGAGATAGAGTTCTTCGATCCACCTATCGGTCATGGGGATGCAACCTATGGTTACGCAATCGCCATGAATGCAAATGGCACCACCGGCCCTGGTACCGGATTTTCTTATATCATCCGACCGGTTTGGATAACTCACCAGCATGGCCAGGTGATAGCTGGATACGGGATTGTAACTGATGATGGAGTAAAAGCCCTCGGGCACTTGTAAATCACCCTGACGTCTTTTAGGCCCCAGGTGGCCTGACCTCATGCAGATGGAATAGTCTTTGAGGTGGACGAATTGGGGCTGTGATTTGGGCTTGACCCATAGCTCCAGCACGTCTTCATCCTTGAACACTCTCATCAACACCTGGTCCGGGGGATAGTCCATCTGCACTTGCCTGAACAGCTCTCTGATGTCATCCAGACGTTTTTTCCGGGCTGCCTTTACCCTGGATCTGTTCTTTTGAGCTTTGGTGGTGGCAAAGCGAAGTTTTTTTTTGGTAACTTTCTTGGACGCGCCAGTGGGGGCTTGTGCAACGGCTGACACGGGTACCAGGGACGAGAAAAAGGTACATGCAAAAAATACTGTAATGATTCGTTTCATTGGCTATTTCCTGATGGGATACTTGGTAAAAGCTATGGCTGCTGCCAGCAGACATACCCCTGCAAAAGGCCCACATAGACGAATGCCCAGGTTGGCACTCGTGCTGTGTCCGAAAATTTCGAAAGAAATACCTCCAATCATTGGGCCCAGGCCTGCGGCGACTTTCATCATGAAGCCTTCCATGCCGTTGTATACACCCTCGCGCCTCTTGCCCGTAATACCTTCATCCGTATCGATTACATCTGCGAGCAGGGGGCGCATCACTACCATGGCTATGGATACGGGGAAGGCCGCGGCAAGGAAAAGGCCCAGACCCTGGAACAGGGGAGAGAAAAGAGGAAGAAGACCGATGGATGACATGGCTATCATGATTATGCCAAACCAACTCAGAGCTAGTATGAACATCTGCCGCTTGCCAAATTTGTTGGCAAGCCATGATACAAGGGGAAAAAACAAGGCTGCACCCACGAGCACGAGCGCCATCATCAAGCCTGCTGCCTCTTCCCAGTTTACCGAATTTTGAGTATCAGCGACACCAATGGCGCGTAAGAACTCCAGGTCCATGGTTGTCGGTGGATACGCAGCTATGACCTTTGATGCCAGGAACGGTGCTATGAACACCACCGTAGAGACTGCCATTCGGTAAAAGCCCACACCTATGACGTAGGGGATGAAGACGCTGTTGGAAAAGGTCGAGAGCAACTCACCCATGACCCTCTTCCAAATGGAGCCTTCATGCTCGCTCTTGCCGTTTTCGACCTTGTACGACTCTGGTACCACCAGCACACTGGAGATGATGAACACGAGCAACACTACACCCGCTGCTGCGGCAATAAGCTGTTCTCCGGTGGCAAAAAAGAGCGCGCCACCTGCCGCAAGGCCGGTAAGCACAGGCCATAGAGCGGAACCGAAGATGGTCCCAAGGATCTCGAAAAGTCCCATGAACGCAGAAATGCTTACTCGCTCATTGTCATAGGGGGTGATCTCCGGCAAGAGAGATACGTAGGGTGCAACCACGACTGTAAAGGAAAACCAGAATGACAACAGTGCCAGAAACAACACCACGCTGTTTTCAATGGATGCTTGCTGTGTGATGGGTGTCCAGAGGAAGAAAAATGATATGGCAAGCAGCGGTGCGCCTGCGATGACCCATGGCTTGCGTCGCCCCCATCTCGTCTGGGTCTTGTCACTCAAGTAACCCACTGCAGGGTCGGTAAAGGCATTGAGAACGTTACAGGCAAGGGTGATCAAGCCAAAGGTGATGGCTGTGACTAAAACGATGGGTTCGCCAGATGCGGTCTCCCTGCCGTAATAATAATATGCCAGCCAGGCTGAAACGGCTGTTGGACCAAAGCCCACAGGAAAATTTCCTGCCGCATAAATCAGGCGCTGAAAGAATGAGAGATTCTTTCCGCGCTTGGCCTCGACAGTACTGGTATTCATTGAAGTTTTCCCTGCATGTGCGTCGTCCAGATGATTTTCATCTATCATTGGCCTTTATCTTGTGATCATGCTAATCGAAAGACGTATTATGACAAGAGTTGGTTTCAAGGTCAAAATGCTACTGTCCTTATCTGGAGACGAAAATGAATTCTCACAAAACATCCTTGCTCCTCATGCTCCTGATCACGGCGTCCTTGGCCAACATGGGCTGTTCGGTAGTGCCCGTCAAGCCGGATGGAACACCGGAACCGGTAAGCATCGATCAGTACATGAAAAACGGCGCAAGAACCATGTGGATAGCACCCCATCCAGACGATGAGTTCTTGTCTGGCCCTATTCTGGCGAGGTCAGGCAAGTATTATCACAACCCCCTTTATTTTTTGGTCTTGACTCATGGCGAGGGGGGACATTGTGGCCTGGCCAGGGGGTGTACTCCGGACCTTGGTGCGGTCCGGGGCCAGGAGATGGTAAAGGTGGCCAAGTTTTATGGAGCGACCTTGCAGAACGAAAATTTTTTCAACGCTCCCTTGCCCGTGTCATCCTTTCCCAAACGCCAGGAGATTTACAAGATTTGGAAAAAACAAGGTGATCCAGAATTGGTGATCGCAAAGGCCATCAGGAAATTCAAGCCGGACCTGGTCATAAGCTTTGATCCGGATCACGGTGCAAGCGGGCACCCAGAACATCAGCTAGCCGCAAGGCTTGCCATAGCCGGCATCAGGATGGCGGCAGATCCAAAGGTGGAAATCGATGGATTGCCCCCGCATCGAACGGGTCGCCTTTACCATGTCTTGAATCGATATTGGCTCATGGTTCTGTTGGGCCAGGCAGATCCTCCACCTGTTACGGAAGAATTCGACACTCAGGCAGAGTGTACAAGGGATTTGAATTGCCTGGAGTTCATGTTACACGGTATCCGCTTTCACCGGAGCCAGTTCAACGACATGCAGAAAGTTGCAAGGTTCAGGAGTCTCTTCGAGACCTTGAGCCTCAGGCAGGTCGACCCCTATACCCAGTGGTGGGATCCCGCCGAACCGGCAGACTGATCAGGTCTCTTGCTGCCCGTCTCCAGACAGCGGCAGACCCAACTCCCGCGATCTTCTGGTGGCAGCTTCCACCGCATCCATCAGGTCAGCCCTGAGCCCTGTTTTTTCCATGGAGTACAGCGCGTTTATTGCAGTGCCGCCAGGGGAGGTGACGAGGTCTTTGAGAAATATGGGATGCTTGCCCGTCTCTTTTACCATGCGGGCCGCTCCTGACACGGTCTGAATGGCAAGAGCGGTCGCCTGCTGTCTGCTCAAGCCGACCTTTACCCCCGCATCGGACAGAGCCTCTATTATGATGAACACATACATGGGGCCAGTGCCGCTCAGGCCGGTCACGGCGTCCATCAGGCTCTCGTCTACCGTGGTACATGTCCCGCAGGTTTCGAAGAGTTTTGTCGCCACCCTGATATCCGATTTTTTTGCCCACCTTCCTGCACAAATTGCCGTGGCGGCCTGGCCAACCATGGCTGCGATGTTGGGCATGGCGCGAATGACCCGGGTCTTGTCTCCGAGGGTTTGTTCTATCAGTCCTGTGGGGTAGCCAGCAGCTATGGACACAAACAGTGCCTGTTTCTGTACCTGACCTGCAAGTTCATCCAAGACCTTGTGGAGGATTTGAGGTTTTACAGCAAGAATTACCACGTCGGCTCGTCTCGTTGCTTCCCTGTTGTCCGAACTCGTATGGATTTTCAGTTCACGCTTCAGTTCAGCGAGCCTTTGCTTGTTCCTGTCAGAAGCAAAGACCCTGGATGGCACGACGGCTCCGGACGTGACCATTCCCCTTAGAAGCGCTCGGCCCATGTTCCCCACACCTATGCAGGCCATGTTGAGTTTTTTCAATTTGTTTTCCTTTCATTGTCATTTCGGTCAGCAGATTCTACCTGCCAGCTCTTGGGGTCGCAAGTTCCGGCTCTGCAGGCCGAATCGGGAAATATCTTGATGAAAACCATGGGCAAAGGACTGCTGGCAAATGGGCAACATCTGTGATGACATGGAGAAAAATCCTGGAGTACCAATGAAGCATACGAATCTTCATGGAGTCATCAAGCTGATCTTTCTGGTGCTGCTCGTTGCCGGGCTTATTGCTTGCCGCCAAAAAAAAACCAAATTGATGATTTCTTTTCCCACCGCAGCCAGGACAGGAAACAGCGAGGCCATCGAGGAAAATTTTGAACAGGATGTGAATGTGGACTCCACCGACGAACAGGGCAGAACTGCCCTGCACTGGGCTGCGGTAAATTCTGATGAGGATCTGGTGTCGAGGCTGTTGCAGGCAGGGGCAAATGTGGATGCTGCAGACAGGGATGGGAAGACAGCTCTGCACCTTACTGCAAGCTCTGGTGCCAGGTCCGTTGCAAAATTGCTTTTGGAACATGGTGCAAATCCTGATCTAAAGGCCAAAGATGGTTCGACACCGCTGCATTTGTGTGCAGAGTCTGGTCGCATGGCTGTTTGCCGCCTTTTGATGGATGCCCACGCTGGACTGGAGACAGTTGACACTTTTGGATTGACGCCCTTGTTGAGGGCCATAGCAGTGGACAAGATCCGGAGTGTAAAGCAGCTTCTCAGTGAGGGCGCAAGTGTAAAAAAAACAGATGAGGAAGGTAGGGGGGCGATCCACTATGCGGTTGAAGCAGGAGATGCAAAACTCATCGATTTGCTGGTCAGAGCCGGTGCTGATATCAATCTTCGGGATGCCAAGGGATGGCCCCCACTGATCCTTGCAGTCGAGATCAACTGTGCAGCTTGTGTCGACGCCCTTCTTGAATCAGGAGCGGACACGGCGATGCTGGATGATGAGGGACTTGGGGCAATGCATCATGCGGTGCAGACGGGATCGTCTCAGATCGTCAAGGCCTTGGTCAAGGCCGGGACATCAGTGCAGCAGCCGGATGCAACCGGTAGAACACCCATGTATTGGGCTGCTTTGGGAAACAAACCTGAGGTGGCTAAGACCTTGTTGCAACTCGGTGCCGATCCAAACCAAGGATTGTTCCAGGGACGGACCCTCATGCACGAGGCTGCAGAAAACGGGTACCTGGATCTCGCTAAAATGCTTCTCGAGCTTGGTGCCAAGGTGGACGCTCGGCAAGAGCATGGAAATACCCCTCTGCATCTTGCCATATTGGCCCGACGCATGGATTCGGTGCGATTCTTTTTGGACCATGGTGCGAATATCAAGGCAAGAGACAGATACAGCCAGACACCTTTGCATCTTGCTGCGTCCGTTGGGGATCTGGCTTGCATGGAACTGCTGATGAAGAGGGGGGCAGATCCAAACGCCGCGCTGTCAGACGGGCAGACTCCCTTGCACTATGTCGCAGGACTGGACCGGCCAGAACTCATAGAATCGCTTCTGGCACATGGTGCCAGACTCGATGCCAGGGACCTTACCGCCCGTACTCCCCTGTTCATAGCTGCCTTTACCGGTGCCTGGAAGTCTTTCGACTTGCTTAGGAAAAAAGGTGCCAGGTTGAAGATCCGGGATCATCATTCCAATACCTTGATGCATTTGGCTGCGGTAAATGGAAACATTTCGTTGATTCATGAATTGCTCGAGGCCGGCCTGGATAAAAATGCCAGGGATGAGTGGGGCGCAACTCCGCTACACAGGGCATGCTCCAGGGGAAACCTGGAGGTGGTGAAGGTCCTGTTGGATGCCGGGGCGGACTATGGGGCAAAAACCATTACCCACGAGACACCTGCGGATGTGGCTGAAAGATCCGGTCACGAGAAGGTGGCCAGATGGATACGGGCTTTTGAGAGAAGACGGGAGAAGGACGCTTCCAAGCAGGCCCCATGAATTGAGAAATGGATTCCTGGGTGTATTTACACAAGCCCGATACTGACTATGTTATGTGGTGCATGTTGAGTCCGGGATGAGATCGAATGTGTCAGAAGGAGGCTTTCGTGGAGCATCAAGGTGGAAAGTACCGAATCGAAAAAGGCTGTATTCGTTGTGGCGCCTGCGCTGATATTGCTGAAGAACTTTTCAGGGAAAAAGACGATCACGAGGGATACGAAGTGGTCAGACAACCTGCCACAGAGCAAGAGGCAGACGCCATGCAGGAGGCACTGGAAAACTGCCCGGTGGGTGTAATCACCTTTAGTGATGATCTGTCCCATGTTCATACAGGGGGCGTTATCACCGCGGACTCAAAGGTTCGCCAGACCTTCGAGGATAACCCTCGCCTCAAGGATGTAATGGTGCGTCTGGACCCGATTTTTCGCAGGCTGCAGAACAAGGTGTTATGGAATACGGTGGCACGCTATGCCACGTTTCGGGATGCTGCACGCATTTCAAAACTTTCCATTTGTGAGATCCTCCACGAGCTGAACAGGGAAAACGGAACACTTGAACAGATGGCAGAGGCATTCCCGGAATGTGTAGAGCAAAAGGAAAAAGCGCCTGACCTGTCACAGGATGTGGATTGGGATGAGTCCGGTGCAGAGGAGATGGACCTCTTGGATAGGGAAGCGGCATGGATGGACAAGGCTGTAAGCAGGCTACAGAGCCTGACCGAGGGACAAAAGCTGGTGATAAGAACTCATATTCCCATGCAGCCCTTTATCCATCGTGCACAGGAACTGGGAATCAAGGCAGCCATGTACGAGAGAGGCGGGGAGATTCGGCATGTATTTTTCAACGACCGCAAGACCGATTGGCGAACTGCCGCGAAAAACTACGAAAAACTGGATGTGAGAGGGATGTCGGAAGATCCTTTCGACGTGATCATGAAGAAGGCCTATTCGGTAGAGGCGGGCTCGGGTTTTGTGCTGATCCAGACTTTTGTTCCAA
>JALVPF010000067.1 GCA_027031935.1 Myxococcales bacterium
GCTGGCTGAATGAAGTTGCACGCTTTGATGTGCTATGGGTAAAGAACTCAGGTATCGAAGAGGGATGACCATCCAGGCCATGTCGTCAAAGGGCTCATCCGAGTCGATGAAGTTGGTCAACTGTATGTCGCACAGCTTCTCTTCCAGTTCCAGTGTGTCTCCCTCCCGGTGGCTTGCCTTGACCAGGATGAGATTGGACGAGTAGGTGTTTTGCTTGTTGACCAGGGGCAGTCCAAGGGTGACTACAGCGATTTCCATTCTCATGCCCCATACCCCCCTGAAGGAATGTGCGGGGCTGCTTTCAGGACCATGCCCAAAGTCGAGGGGGTCTTGTTGCTTTGTGCACAGACTCTTTGCACCTCCTGCACAAACAGAAAGACCGGTGAACGGGTCTGTCTCCTTTGGGCAGTCGCATTCCCAGTTCCATCCCAATGCCTTGCAGTGACTGTCTCTGCTGCAGGTGGTGGGCGGAAGTTCTCCGGCGGGAATCCATTTCTCCCAACCCGGCAGCAGGCATTGACCCACGGGGGCGCACTGCAGGTCGGATTCTTCAAACCCGACACAATCATTTTCAGTGGCACAGGCCGGAGCACATTTACCCTCACACTTTTCGCCATCAAATGGGCATTCATCCGCTGAACCACACACCGCACCTGAACTGGAGCACCTGCCGTTACAATAGATCCCGGGTTCACAATCTGCATGCTGCTCGCAGGACCTGGTCCCGCCCGGTTCCACGCACTCGCCAAACAGGTTGCACAATGGTCCCTTGTCCAGAAGAGCGCAGTCAGCACTGCTCCTGCAATCCGACCAGCACAGACCCTCCTGTGAACAGTATCTTCCTTGTCCGCAGTCGAAGTACTTTTCACACTGACGATAGTTTAGCTCATCCAGCGAATAAGGTTGACCGATGGTATTGGTACAAGCACCTGCTGCCAGACAAGTCAATGTTATGAGCAGACCCGTTGTTCTCATGGTTTTCTCCGTACCTGGGTGACAAAAGTGAGCCAATTTATCTAGTGTTTCAATAAATGGTCCGTTGATCTATTCTTATTCGCAATGAACCTTTGAAATCAAGCCCAAGAGGATATTTAATTTTGATGAATCTGGATACATGAATCGGTAGAGGTGAATCCGTCGAAAGGTAGGTAACGGCATGAAAAAAATACTTGATATGCTGTGGCAAACTGCATTGGTCACGAATATGGCTTTTTTGTTACTGACCGGGTGCAGTTCAGAATCCGCCACCGGAGACGACGTGGGGCCATGTAAAGGTGGAACGGTTTGTGAGGCCGACGATGACTGCAACAGGGGGGAGTATTGTGCATCATCAGGATGTTGTCTCGATGGCTGTGCCTTTGACCAGGACTGTGCCGATGGTGAAACCTGCGACACCGATGAGCATGTTTGCGTCACATCGAAAGACGATGGCGGGGCCGATGACGCAGGTTCAGACGGTGGTGGCAGCGATGATGGTGGTTCTGACGATGATGGTGGCGTTGGTGATGATGGTGGCGCTGGTGATGCGGATGAAGCTGCCGGCGATGGTCAGTGTCCGGAGACACACGACAAGACCATGGGCCAAGAGTGCGAATGTGATGGACAGTGTGTGGCCGAGGCACCTTTTTGCTTTGCTGACGTGATGAATGATCCTGGTCCCACATATTGTACGATTCCGGATTGCACTCCTGGATCTTGTCCCGATGGTTACCTGTGTAATGATTTTTATACCCAGGCAGATCCTCCCCAACCCGCCTTTTGCCAAAAGTGCCTTGGTGGTGAGCATGCCATGGGTGAGGATTGTCTTTGTGATTCGGACTGCAGTGCAGACGCTCCCGATTGCTTCAAGGACCTGGTAACCCAGGGAGATGCATCTCCAAGTTGCACCATCACCGACTGCACGGTGGGGGAGGGTGACGAGTGCCCTGGCACATGGGAATGCACCATATCGGTGGACATGCAATCAGGCACTTCGATCAATTACTGCAAACCGTGCGACCCCGGCGATCATTCTTTACAGGAAGGACAGGAATGTGGCTGTAACAAGGACTGTGTCGACGGAGCCGTGTGTCACAAGGATCCCTTCAGCCAGGACCCTGCCACTTGCGTCATGTGCCTAGGGGGTGCTCCGCGCGGCTTCGGTGAAGATTGTCAATGCGATGAAGACTGTAGCGTGGATTTTCCCACGTGCTTGCCATCCGGTCGATATTGTTCAGTGCTTGGGTGTACCGAAAATCCTGACCTCTGTCCTGAAGGAGTAGAATGCAAGGACGTGTTCGGCTTGTTCTCTTTTTGCAAAAAGCCCTAGATGGACTTTTTCCTTAAAG
>JALVPF010000068.1 GCA_027031935.1 Myxococcales bacterium
TTTTATAATATATTTGCGGCAAGTCGTCGCATCATGAACAGGCCCCTTGTTGAGTACCAGCGAGGGGCCTTTGATTTAACACGTAATAATCGGTTTTGGATGTTGATTTGAAAACGGTTTGTTGTACCATTGTTGCAGGAGGTGATGATGTCAAAAAGGTTCTTCGTGGTCTTGGGTGTGTCACCTGGTGCAGACCTTTCCCAAATCAGGAGTGCTTACAGACAACTGGTGAAGGTCTATAAACCTGACTTGGGTGTTCATCCTTCTGTCGCTGAAGAGAGTGTGCAGATCGATGACGAGGAAGATGCTGCTCCGCTGACTTTGGATCGTTCCTCGAGACCATCGGCGGTAGCAAGGAAAGCGAGATCTTCAGCTGGCAGACCGAGCACTTTTTCCGAGCTGGATGATTTTCTGGATGGCTGGGTCCCGGGATTTTTCAGGGGTGGTAGACAGGAGACAAGGAAGAAGGACCTTTACGTAGAGTTGGTACTTGCTCCAAGCGAGGCCATGGCAGGAGGAATGATCCCCCTGAAGATACCTGTAGAACATCCGTGCCCTGAGTGTGGTGGCGTGGTGTCATCTGAAGTGTCCACATGCGATGTGTGTCAGGGTAGAGGGACTATCGTGGAATACAGAGACGTGGAGATAGCAATACCGCCAGGAGTGGTTGACGGAACGAGGGTAAAGATCGATCTCAGGGATGTTGGTTTGCCAGCCACGGATCTACATGTGCTGGTGACAATAGAGTAGGTTGGTAGGTATTAGCTGCTTCGATATTTTTCCCAGAGAGTATCCAGTGCACCCTTCAGCCCTTTGTGAACCGCCTTGATCTCTTCAGGTTTCCACTGCTCTTGATCGTTGCGAATGAAGGTGGTCTTGTCCACCCGGTTGTCAAACCTGGCAACCGGCAGGAAATATTTTTTCCCATTGGCTTCGACCGTAACCGTGCCAGGCTTTTCGCTCTGCTCCTCCAGCCAATCCATATCATCACAGCCATAGTCGCCCATCATCACATCAATGGGAACCCCATGGTGAAGAATGGATCCAGGATCATCAGGATCTGCCCTGGCATCGTTCTTCCTTCTGGATTCTTCCGGGGTGACCCAGATGTAAAGGATTACCGATTTGGACAGGAGGGCATCTGAGAGCCTGCCCAGGGAATAAGCATAGCCATACTCCTTGGGCAGAGGCATGGATGAACCATCTGGTCCT
This sequence comes from Myxococcales bacterium, assembly GCA_027031935.1. GTDB lineage: Bacteria > Myxococcota > B64-G9 > B64-G9 > B64-G9 > JALVPF01. The sequence continues at coordinate 1,213 of JALVPF010000068.1, forward strand.
CCTCTTGCAAACTCAATAACGAGAGTCTTGCCTTCGAGGGTGTCTGGGTATCCAGCATGTTTTTCCTTTAGTTGATCCGTGGCGTCGGCATCTATCCTGTCTGCCACCTTGGCCCGCACCTCTTCCTTCAGGGAACTCAGTCTCCTGGGCAGGCCCACCTTTTCTGCAGCAGAATCTATGCGGTCCATGGTGAAAATAGCTGCAGACTTGGGCTCGTGAATGCGTTTGGCTACCAGGTCATCATAATCCTCGTTTACCAGCTCTATCAGAGTTCCCCAGTCCTTTGTGTCTATAAAAGGCCTGGCGGCTGTCTGGAAGAAAACTCTCGGTTCACCCATGGCTTCTAGCTCGTCGTCGATCCTTCTCATGATGTGCACGTAAGGAAAGTCATCCAGTTGAACGGTCGGGCCCATGTGAAAGTCGCGTCCACACTCCTCTGGAGAGAGAAGATCCAGGTATCTGCGCACTTCAGATTTTCCAGACGCTGGCAGGGCTAAGAGTAAAACGGTGTCAAGGGTCTCGGCCATTTCTAGCTCCTCGTTTATATTGGTCACTGTGTATACTCAAATTCTTTGACATTCTAGCCTATACCATTGAAAGGGTATCTGGTTCAATACATGGGTGTCGTTAGCATGAAAAACGTTTTGTAGCCCGACATAATTGTGTTAACTTGCAAGGTCGGTTTTTTATGTGCCTATCATGGTTGATATTTCCCACATGGTGGGTCTGATGATTTTGTCATTTTTCGACTTGGCTGGAGAGGACTATTCATGAAACTTGAGAGACGAATTTTTGGTGTGGCCCTGTCTGTTCCTTTTTTATTTTTTGCATTTTTCTTGTTGCAGGGATGCTCCGGAACTTCTCCTTCCGCAGAAGAAGATTCCGGTGTGGTCTCGGATGCCGATTCTGGAATGACTACTGATAATGGCCAGGATGCAGGACAGGAGACAGATCAGGCGCAGGGTACGGACGAAGGCCAGGGCACGGAAGAAGATCAGGTAGACGGAGGCCAGGGCACGGAAGAAGACCAGGTGGACGGAGGCCAGGGCACGGAAGAAGACCAGGTAGACGGAGGCCAGGGCACGGAAGAAGACCAGGTGGACGGTGGCCAG
>JALVPF010000069.1 GCA_027031935.1 Myxococcales bacterium
TCAAGAGTGCATATTCGTTCCAGGAAGACCCGCCTCCATTGTCGCTGAAGGCCCAGAAATACATGGATGTTCCACCCTGTTGCCAGGCGGTCCATGCCTGAAGGCGCAGGTAATAGTAAGGGTCTAGCAGTCGCATGGGCCCGCTGCACGAGTAGAACTCGAGGGTCGTTCCTGACGCCAGTCTGTCTGCAAAGTACTGTGCATATGCAGACCCGCCAGACAGGAACATCTGTCGGTTAGGACAAAGCACATCGCAGGCTTCTATCATTTGTGGATTTGCGTCTTGCATGTCCCTGTAGGTGGGATCCTCCCAGACCAGTATACCTGCTGCTGATGCATGAATAGCGTTAGACCAGAGCAAAATAGTCGAGTCCTGCGACGCCTCATGGGGTTCATCCACCAGCTGTACTGCCAGTCGGTCAGGAACAAGACCCTTGGTCTGTAAATAATCAGCCCAAAACAAGGCCCACTCACATACAGCCGTGTTGAATTCCTGCGTGCCTGAGGCGTAGCCGGCAAATGAATCGGACACTGCCAGAAATACATTGTATCGATCAGCACCAGGCCACATTTGTATCCACTGGTCGAATTCCCCGGTGTCAGGCATAACTGTCATGTGGCCAGACGAGTCGTATTGCCCATGGGGCATGACGCTGGAGCTAGCCCATGGCCTATCTATAAAATGGTCCACGAGATGCGAGATGACGGCGAGCCGGTTTTGTTCGCTTATTCCGAGAAATGGAACTCGGTTGGTGTAGTCCCAGCCGCCGAGATGCAACTGCTTTCTGTCTGCCAGGGTAAATGGGTGGACATGGACCGTAATGGGAACCCTGAATTGTTCCTCTCCGTCGTCGACAAGGATGGTGCCGGAATGCTCACCTTCGGCCAGATCGTGTACGAAAAACGTAAACCAGACCTGGCGAGTCAATCCCGATGGGACATCGATTATCCAGTGACCGTCCTCTTTTGTGGCTGTGGGCAAAGCGTCTGAGACAGGTACGCCGTTAGCTGTGTCCGTCCAGGCGACCTCATGGACCGTGAGGTTTTCGCATACATCATCAGCAAGCCCCTCCATGCTGAGAAAAAACCGTTTGTTCTGCTCGGATGCATTGGTGATATTGAGCTGAGCAGAGCGGTACTCCCTGTTCATGAGATGAAGACTGATGTTTGCAGCAGCGTTTTGCGGTGGGTCTTGGAGATACGAAAGATAATCCCACTTTGGAGATTGCCAAACGCTGATCCCGGGATGTCCCTGAATGCGCCATAGCCTGGCAAGAACCGACAGAATGCGGCCATGGACCTGGTCAAAGGGAAGCACGGTCCTGAAGTCGGCGCCAGGTACCAGTTGTCCTATCATCTGCATGGCCGAGTCCCATTCGCACTGAATGTCGTCAAGGACATCCTGGGACACAGGCATGTCCTGCGCTTTTTGCTGTATGGTGTGCATGTCTGAGACATAGCGACGCACCATTCCCGAGCGTACAGCGTTTATCCGAACTGCCTCCCGAAGGTCATCTGCCACATCTCCATCGATTGGTTCATCGACCCAGGATTCTTCTCCTGCAAAGACCTCGATTTCATCTACGAAGATATATGGGTTCCCCACCACCGCCACAGCCACGTATCTTCCATGAGTGTGCAACTCATCGGTCCAGAACTTGTGGATGGCATAGTCTCCAGTTGGCGGAACCTCGTGACGTCTGTGCAGGGTCACAAGATCCCCGACCAGGTGAAAGACCTGGTCCGGTCCAGCGACAAAGATCAGTATGGCCGTAGGCCACTTTACTCCGGCCACCCCTGCAGCGGTGTTATAGGATAGCCCCTTGATGGGACGGTCGGCTGCAAGGTCAATGGTGATTATGGGATTTTTTCGACTCCATCCCACGGTGGATGACTGTGTCCAGAAGTATCCATCGGTGTATTGTCCATCGGTAAGCTGTGTTGCGTCATCCGGATCCGTACACAGCGAATAGTTTGGGGCTGGATCCATGGAATAAGGAGAATGGATGGCCAGATTCGTCTCCGGCGGCAATGTTCGTGGATCAACCTGGTCCGGAGGCCACAATCCCGTGGTGCTGCATAGGCACTTTCCTGAACCATCGTTTGTAAATGGCGCCGGACAATCACCACATTCGGGTCCCGATGGAGTATCGGTGCAAGTTACAAGAGGATCGCATCCGCCGTTATTCACACTGCATTCGTCCATACCACCATCATCACCTGCCATGCCGTCATCACCTGTCGTGCCGTCATCACCTGTCGTGCCGTCATCACCTGTCAGGCCATCATCACCTGTCGTGCCGTCATCACCTGCTACGCCGTCATCACCTGTCCCACCATCTTCACCCGCCATGCCGGCATCAGAACCAGCATCCTGAATGCCAACGACTCCAGATTCGCAGGCAGTCAAGGCCATGATCATTGCACCGAAGAAAAACGGCAGAAAAATTTTATTCAAAGCTCTTGAGAGGCCTTTCACTGAAAACTCCTGATATTTTTCGCTGTTGAAATCACGGTCCCTTTCATTATTTTTGAATTCTATCCCAAGCATCTGTTTTTGTAGATCTCTATCTGCCGGAAAAAGTTCAATACTGGACTTCTATAATGATATGCTTCCATAAAGTCTGTCTTCGGAGGTGTTCATGAAGCTCGAAAGAAGCTTTGGCTTACTGCTTCATCCTTCAAGCTTGCCCGGTCCATCCGGCATCGGAACCTTGGGGCAAGATGCCAGGAGGTTCGTCGACTGGCTGCAGCGCGCCGGTGCTTCATGGTGGCAGGTGCTGCCCCTGGGGCCGACGGGTTACGGGGATTCGCCTTACCAGGCCGTGTCGAGCTTTGCTGGAAATCCATATTTCATAGATGCCGAGGAACTGGCGCAGGCAGGGTGGCTGAAAAAACAAAAGCTCTTGTCCGCACCGGAAGGCTGGGTGGATTACGGATGGTTATACGTGGAGAAATGGAAAATGCTCCGCGAGGCATGGCAGGGGTTTTGCAGGAATGCATCGAAAAAAAAACGCGAGGAGTTTTCTGATTTTCGACAGGAGGAGAGTTTTTGGCTTGATGACTATGCTCTTTACAAGGCCATAAAGGAGAGTCAGGAATATAAACCCTGGAACCTGTGGCCTGGGCCATTGGTGTGGCGCGAGAGCGAGGCATTGGCAAAAGCCCGCAGGGACCTTGCAGATGATGTGGACTTTCATGCCTGGACCCAATGGCTATTTTACTCTCAGTGGAGGAAGCTGAAGGAATATGCGGCAGAGCGCAATGTGAAAATAATAGGCGATATACCTATTTTCGTGGCACATGATTCTCCTGAGGTCTGGGCTCATCCAGGGATGTTTCTCCTGGATGAAAAGGGCGAGCCCAAGGTCGTGGCCGGAGTTCCACCGGATTATTTTTCTGAAACGGGTCAACTGTGGGGAAACCCCTTGTATGACTGGAATGCCCACAAGGAGGACGAGTTTTCCTGGTGGGTACAACGCTTGAGGATAGTTCTGAAAACCTGTGACCTGGTGAGGATCGATCATTTCCGTGGCTTTTGTGCCTACTGGGAGGTGCCAGCAGGGGCTGAGACAGCGGTACATGGTCGCTGGGTGGAGGCTCCGGGCGAAGAGCTTTTTGCAAAGGTAAGAGAGGTCCTGGGTGATGTACCTGTCATCGCTGAAGATCTGGGAGTCATAACCCCTGATGTGGAGGCTTTTCGTGATCAGTTGGGCTTTCCTGGCATGAAGGTGCTGCAATTCGGATTCGATGGTGATGACGACAACCCTTTTCTTCTTCAGAACCACCAGGCTCATGGAAGGTATGTTGTTTATCCTGGCACCCACGACAATGAAACGACTCTGGGCTGGTATAGAAATCTTTCTTCGAAAACCAGAAGGGAGGTTCACGATTACCTCATATCGTATAATCTTCCGGCCGAGCCTGATAGCATGGTCCCATGGTCTTTCATTGAGCTGGCGTTCAGGAGCCCCGGTGTTCTGGCCGTCGTCACCATGCAGGATGTCCTCTCGCTAGGAAACGAGGCCAGAATGAATACTCCATCTGTGGCTGGCGGGAACTGGAGTTGGCGCTTGGCCCATGAGGCCTTGAGCGAGGAACTCTGTCATCGACTAGAGGACCTGGCAAAGTCCACGGGACGAAAGTAGGCGAGGAAATACCATGGCAAGAAGCATATCTTGTCCAAACTGTGGTTCGGTATTCGAGTTGGTCAATCCTGGAGTCGTAATGTTGGTCTGTGATCATTGTTCGACTCGATTGTATGTCAGCGACGAGGCGGCCCAGGCCATTGGCGAGCAGTCCATACTTCCCGAAGACGACTCCAGATTGCACCTGGGCGCAAGCGGTAGAGTGCTTAAGCATTCTTTTATGGCTGTTGGTCATGTCAGGTACAAATATGACGAAGGATTCTGGGACGAGTGGTACCTGGAGTTGAACAATGGCAAGTATGTCTGGCTGATGGAAGATGAGAGGGACTTGAGCCTGGAGATTGCAACAGACAAGGACGATATACCAGAACCTGACAAACTGGTGGCCAGTTTGCCGGCAGTAAAGGTCAAGGGGGTCGCCTATCTGGCTCAGTTTACAGGCGAGGCTGTGTGTGAAGGAGCTGCCGGACAGCTGCCATTTGTGGTTGAACCTGGACATAAGTACAAATGGGCGGATCTGGCAACACTTGACGGAAAAAGGATCGGAACCATCGAGCGGCCTCAGGGACAAGATGGAAGGCTGTTTTTAGGACTACCACTGGACCATTCGAAACTGAAGGTCGATGAAGCGTCGGATTTCGAAAAAGCAAGGTCACGAAGTCAAGCCAAGGAGGTGGAGTGTCCCTATTGCGGGGCCCCCTTGTCCCTGCCAAAGGATCGGGAAGTAAAAACCATAGTCTGTGACTATTGTGGTACTCAGGCGGAGCTGAGTGGAGCACAGGCCAAGGTAATGGGAATCAATCCGGAAAAATTCGATCCTGGATTTTGTCTTGAAATAGGCCAGGCAGGTGTTGTTGATAATGTACGCTGGGAGGTTAGTGGAAGACTTCTCCTGGCAAACACCAATGTTGGCCATGAGCGCATGCAGCGTCGATACCTTTTGTACAATCCCAAGAAGGAACCCCGCTGGCTGGTGCAAGACGATAGACATTTTTACCTCGTGGCAGCCACGGAAAAGCAGCCAGTGTTGGATCCACTTCTGTTGGAAAAACCCCGCACTCCGGTACAGATCGGTATGGACGAGGTGTACAGGTTTGCAGAAGCAGGAGAAAGCAAGGTCTGCTGGGTCGATGGGGCTTTTCCTTGGAAGGTGGCAGTGGGAAAGACTTTCGTATGGGCTAACCTGGTGGCGCCGCCCAAGGTCTTCTTGGTGGAGTCAGATGGCCCTTCACTAAGATGCTACAAGGGGGAATATGTTTATACCCATCAAGTCGAAGATTCCTTCGAGCTGAAAAATCCGCTGGAGGAGCCTGATGATGTACACCCTGCACAAGCCTTCGATTCCGGCCCGGTGGCAAAGGGATTGGCGTGGGTTGGTGCTATTTTTACCTTGATAAATCTTGTCTTGTGGACTGTTGCCTGGACTGATGATGGGCAACTGCTGTGGCATAAACGACTGTCACCCATGGAATATGCCGACGACGACATCCAAAGCCCCCCACTGACCGTTTCACTGCCTGGAGCGCTGAGTTTGAGGCTCAGCGCTGCTTTGCATTATGACGACAACCTGGAGGTGCTCATGGGGGTGTTGGACAAGGATGGTAAAATCGTAATGCAGGATTATATGAACCTCTCTGGACGCAAAGAGCCCAGCCTGATGGATTCCATGATGGAACGCCACGGTCCCAGCAAGCGTCACCTCCTGCCTCGCCTCGCACCTGGCACCTACCGCATACTGCTGAGAGTGAACAACACGGAAGCCAGGTTCGTGACCATAGAAGCCAGACAGGGTGTCTGGTATGGCGACTATTTTCTTTTCGTTGCTGCTCTCGCTGCCTTTTTCCCCTTGATGCTCTTGTTGCAGTGGGGCTGGTTCGACCTGCAAAGATGGCGTGGAACTGCTGTTGGAACATATGGAGCCAAGGATGAGAGGATGGTGAAGATCATAGAGCAGGTCCACTCGGCGAGCAAGCCGAAGGATGAATCTGAAAACACCCATGACCATGGTGGGCAAATGCAATGAAGAAACTTTATCCTTTGATATTATCGCTGTTTCTGGCCCTGGGCCTCGGCATAATGACAGTCCTGGCCTTAGAGGCTGCTTTGGCAGGATGGGGACTTAAGGCACATGTCTATAGCCCACCCCCTGATTCAGGCAGACCCCAGATGAAAGACTTTGGACGATGAGGGAGATTTTGAGAGATCAAAATATCTGGAGTTGAACTATCAAACTGATTAGTATGGGTATTCAAATTTTTGTGGTAATGGAAAAATGATCAGTATCGAGGAGACATTGATGAGACACGAAAACAAGATTATTTTAGTGCTGTTGTTTGCCCTTGGCCTGGTTTGGAGTGGCTGTGGCATTACTGATGACTCGGAGGATCCGCCCCTGGCAGATCTTGATGTCTTGATGGAAGGCGCTCCTCAGAAGGGTGATGATGGGTATCCTTCGGACATCAAGGCAGATGGCATACCCCCTGCAAAATGGGTGGCCCTGGTGGATCAGCAGTCACCCGTGCGTTCACAGGGACACCGCGGGGTTTGTTCGATTTTTTCTACAGTGGCCCTGATGGAGCATCTGTATATCAAGTCAGGGGTGGACAAGGATCCGGATTTTTCAGAGCAGTATCTTCAATGGTCTGTTAAAAACGAGGTGAAATCTTTTCCACACACCTCTGGTTCCAATGCTTCTTCCAACCTCAGGGCCATAACTCGCTACGGCATCGTGTCGGAGCAGGCCTGGCCCTACGAGCCTTTTCAGTGGAGTTCGTCCAACGATCCCGATTGCACCGGCGATGACATGCCCACAAAGTGCTATACCAACGGTGATCCTCCTGCCTCTGCTACATCCGCTGAAAAATTCAAGCTGCCTTCCAGTCGTTGGCTCAGTTCCAATCCAAGCAGTATAAAAGCATTCATGCACAACAATCAGCAGGGTGTCGTGGTAGGCGGAACATTTTTTTATCAGGCATGGAGCCACGGGAGATCTTCCTTGCCATACAACAGGGAGTATCGCAGAAAGGGTTATGTTCTTGCTCCCAACGCCAAGGACAAGGAAGAGAGTCTGAAAAATCGCGCAGGTCATTCGTTCCTGCTGGTTGGTTGGGATGACGACCTGGAGGTGCAGGAGATCGACGAAAAAGGAGAGCTGGTTTACGACGATGACGGCAATCCTGTGACTCAAAAGGGATTCTTTCTGTTCAAAAACTCCTGGGGCACCGGATCGTGGGGAAGCGACAGTGGTTTTCCTGGTTATGGCTGGATCTCCATGGACTATGTTGACGAATATCTCTCCGCCATTAGCGCCGAAGCACCTGAAAATACCATCCCTGATGAGGTCTGTGGTGATGGAGAGGACAACGATCAGGATGGAGATACGGATTGCGAAGACAACGATTGTACTGCTGAACCACAGTGCCAGAGCGGTCCCAAGACCTATACCAATGATACGAGGGTCGATATTCCTGACAAGGATGATACAGGCGCAACATCCACCATCCAAGTCTCTTCTGACGGAGTCATAGAAGCACTTGCGGTGGATGTTGTCATCAGACATTCATATCGTGGCGATCTGAGAATCAAGCTGATTCACCCGGACGGTACGGAGGCGGTTTTGCTGGAGCCGAACATGGACTCGGGCAACGACATAGAAAAGACCTTCGCAACGAGTGCATTCAATGGAAAAACAGCATCCGGTACCTGGAACCTGAATGTGGTGGACACCGCCGCGCAGGATACGGGTTACATAGAGAAATGGACCCTTAGACTGAATTCCGATGATGAACCTCCTGCTGAAATCTGTGATGACGGTGTGGACAATGATCTGGATGGTAAAACCGACTGTGCCGATACCGACTGTGCGGATGACTCCAATTGCCGGCAGGCCGGCCCCAAAACCTATGACAACAACAGCCCTGCGGAGATTCCTGACAATGATGATACGGGGGTCACGAGTGCGATAGATGTGCCTGATACTGGTTCCATTGCGGATTTGTCACTCAGCGTAAACATTACCCACTCCTATCGTGGCGATCTGGAGGTCAGACTGGTCCATCCTGATGGTACGGACATTCAAGTCTATGCACCTGACATGACCGATCACAATGATCTGATAAAGACGTGGGATGTTGACGGTTTTGATGGAAAGGACTCTGCGGGAACCTGGACCCTGAAAGTGATCGATCATGCTGCTTCCGATACGGGCACCCTCAATTCCTGGAGCATGACCATCACTCATTAGTATCTGTCGGGCATTTTACCAAACAGCATATTTCTTGCGGTTTGCTTCGTGCTGTGCTGCGTTGCGCGCGAAATGTATCTTCTGATGTTTGTCGTGCAGGTAGTACCAATAGGCGCTTTTCTTTGGTCTCAACGCAGCCAGGAGTGAATCCAGACTTGGCGCCCCAATTGGACCAGGAGGCAGTCCTCGCCTGAGACGGGTGTTGTATGGATCGGATGGATCCCTGAGCTTTGCAAGGAACTCCCTTCGGTCATTCCAGTCATCGAGGCTGAACCTGCTGGTGGCATCGACCCCCAGTGGTGTTTTGGAATCCAGGCGCTTGTATAGAACCCCGGCAACCATCGGTCTCATCTTGGCATCCGGCTCTTCACGCTCCAGCAGGGAGGCCATGATGACTATCTCCTTGAGAGTCCTTCCGCTTGCCTTGATTTCTTTTTCATGGGGTTTGTAAAAGCTGTTGAAAAATGCGTTCAGCTGTATCTGCACGAGCTGTGGGATATCCACCTTGCCACCAGGTGCAGGTACCTTGTATGTGTCAGGCAGCAGGTAGCCTGCCAGGGTCTTACCCTCGTGAGGAAAGGGGATTGTGTATTTTTCCGGATGTGATACGGCTTCAATGTAGGCCCCAGGGGAAAACAGGCCCTTGGACGACAGGATCTTGTCCGCATCTCGTATCCTCCATCCTTCCACCATCGTGATGCTCACATCCTCGGCTATGGGCTTGCTGGACAGAGCCGACAGCAACTGGGGAAAATTCATGGCAGCGCTTACATCATGAATGCCCGCCTTTGGCGCGGGAGCTTTGTTGAATTTCAAAAAAAGGCGCCAGGCCAGGGAACTCCTGATCAGTCCCCGCTTTTGGAGCAGCTTGCCTACCTTGGACGATGAGGCCCCCTTTGGGACCCGAAAGGACACACTCATGGCCGAATCATCCAAAGGGCCTTGTGCCCATTTGTACCAGCCCCAGCCAACTGCCAATCCCAAGAGCAAAACCGTAAACAGAACCAGGATTATCTTCAATGATTTTCCAGAGTGTTTTTTTTCTGCCGCTTCGTTTGTATTCTCTTGGGGTTTGCTTTTTTCTGTCACGATTCCTCCGCAGTCTGGCACGAAGGAGATGCTATCATTATCTTCAGGTGAGAGAAAAGAATGATTCGCTACCAGTTTTCATCGTTGGATTCGTCTATGGATGGTAGCATCATGATGAACTTGGCTCCATTTCCAATGGAGCTCTGCACTTCCATCCTGCCTCCGCATCTTTCGATGATCTCCTTGCTGATGGATAAACCAAGTCCTGTACCTTCTCCGTATTCTTTTGTGGTAAACAGAGGCTCGAAGATTTTTTCTTGCAGCGATTTGTCGATTCCGGGACCGGTGTCAGCAATGAAAACCCGCACCCATTGCCCATCTTTTTCAAGACCAACCGTAATGGTCCCTTTTCCGGACATGGCCTGTGCTGCATTCAGCAGGAGGTTGAGGAAAACCTGACTGAATTCGGCGGTAGTGCCCAGGACCTCTGGTTGCGCTGAATATTGCCGCTCTATGTTGATGCCGTGTTTGTATCTGTACATCATCATGGTAAGGCTTGTCTCGAGGCATTGGTGAAGCGAGACGCGTTTGCGTTCGACCACTCCATGGCGAGCAAAGGTTTTCAAGTTGACCGCAATGTCTATGATTCGTTCCACTCCTTCCCTGGTCTCTACCAGCATCTCTACGATTTCGTCCCTGGTTTGGTCCAGCTGCTCTTCTTTTTTGATGTTTTCCCATGCCTGTACCAGTTCGCGGTTTCCCGTGCCATCCAGAAGTGCATCAGCTTTTTTTATGGCGCGGGAAAAGTCTTCCAGATAGTCCTCCATCACTGACAGGTTGGCGCGAACATACGCAGCCGGATTGTTGATCTCATGAGCAACGCCGGCGGACAACAGGCCCAGTGAAGCCATTTTTTCCATGTTGGAAAGCTGACCGTGTGATTGATCTGCCAGTTGTTTCTGGTGTTCGACCTCCTTGACGAGAGCCGAGCGTTCCATGGCATCGGCAAATTGTTCCACGACGAAATCTATCCAGGATAGTTCTTCTTGCCGCAGACTGCTTATGGAGCATTCCAGGAAATAATGTTTTTTTCCTTCATCCCACAGTCCAATGGTATAGCTCCAATTGGTGTCTTTTCGTCTGAACTTGCCCTCTTCATGTCGTAGGATGATTTTTTCTTGTGCAGTGTTCTTTTCAAGGAATCTGACACCCTCGGGAGTTGTAACCGCAATGGTTCTGGTTTCCGTGCCCAACTGAATTTTCAACTCTGCCGAAATTACGTGGTTTAGTTTTGCTATCACTGCCAGGGCTTGTTCTATGAGGATCAATGGATTGGTCTGTTGCCTGAATTGTCTTTCGAGTTCAACGCTCCTGTAAAACCTTTGAAGGTTTGAGTCCAGCTTCATGCTTAGAGACCTGAGTTCAAGAGCACGCCTGATGGCTATCTCCAACTCGTCTCGCCAAGGTTTGGAGACCTTGAATACTCCACGATCGAACATGGCAGCCTTGGTTGCTTCGGTGTCTGAAAAGGCGGTGATGAGTATTCTGCCAACAAAAGGGTGGCGGGTTCCGACCTCTTTCAGGAAGGTTACCCCATCCATTCCGGGCATTCTCACATCGCTTATAACGCAATCAAAGGGTTCCTTTTCCATGATCGCCAAGGCCTTGGATGCTCGGGGTGCAGTGACTAGATCAAAGTGTTTGCCCAGCTCAGACTTGAGAGATTCCAGGATTAAGTCATCGTCGTCTACTGCAATAATGCGTGGTCTACTCCTCATGATATTCCTCTGCTGGCAGTTGGATGGTAAATGTGGAACCAACTCCATCATGACTGGAAACTTCGATTGTTCCAGCGTAACTCTCGATGATGCTTCTGGCAACGTTCAGCCCTATGCCGCTGCCTTGGCCAGGTGATTTGGTGCTGAAGAATGGATCGAAAATGTGATCGATGATGTCGGCAGGAATGCCTGCTCCATCATCTTCGAAAGTCACCTTGACGTTTTGCCCGTCGTCGACCGCGTGTATTGCTATAGTACCATCGCCGCCTGTTGCAAAAACAGCGTTATCCACCAGGTTCATGACGACTTGCATGAATTCATCTGGTGCAACTCGAACCTTGATGCTTTCAGGAATGTGAACCTCCAATGTCACATTTTTCAGCCTGTGTTTGAGAAGGTCCAGTGCAAGGCCCACTTCTTTGCAAAGAGAGACCTCCCTGATGTCATCTCTCCTGGATCCTGCCTTGGCAAGGCTTCTAAGGTCGGAGACTATTCCTTCGATACGCTTCAGTGCCGTGTCCGTACGGGAGCAGAGTGATGCGAGCTTTCTGCTGGTATCTGCGTCGTCGATGGAAGCGGCGATGGACGTAATTTCTCGGTTTGCACTTACCGCTGCAGCCAAGGGGTTGTTGATGCCATGGGTTGTACCAGCTGCCAGTTCACCGATAGTCGCCATTTTGGATGCATATGACAAACGTTGGTAAACCTGTTTCAACTCGCGGTTTTTGGCATTGAGTTCATCTATGAGCAATTCGTGTTGATTGTAGGCCATTTGAAGCTTCTGATGTGCCCTTTGCAGAGCCGCATGCTTGCTTTCCAATGGGTTGGCAGGAGATGAAAGCTTGGTGTCCACAACGTCGATTCTCAAAACCACGGCGGGTCGAGGTACCTTTTCCATACACAATACCGTCACTTCGACCTCTTTTTGCTTGCCGTTCTTGTCAAGCAGGACCGCAGATTGGTGACGCCTCCAGTCGGTCTTGATCTTGGGGTTCTCCTGCTTCAGAAAATCGGGAGGATGCCCCAGAATCTTTTCCAGCTCCAGGCCTGTCAGGTCCGAGATCTGCGGATTGGCTGCAATCACGCTGAGGTCGTTTGCATCAAGCACGATTATGGGAGCGCCTGATTCAAATACAAACCTGTAGATCCATCCTGAACCACTCAAAGCCCTCAATCCTCCTTGTGTTGGTATCGGCACGTTTTACCTTATTCTTAGAAAAAGGAAAGGTAGAATCTCGGTGGGTTTAATGTCCACCAGGGGGTTTATTATGACCCGGTTTTTTCCGGGAGCATGACAATAAAAACGGGCAGTTGGAGCACAGGAATAGTGGCATCACTCGTGCATTGCATGTTCCTGTTCCAATGTTTTTGATTGGTAATGTGGATATTCGTCGTACCTGTAGTTTGGCAAAGGCATCTGAAAATACACAGCTGGCAAAAGGAGTTGGCGATGATGAGCAGTCGCGCTCTTGTGGTGGATGACGACACGGCGGTACGGACAGTCCTGAGGAGATCAATTCGAAAACTGAACCTGGATGTGCACGAAGCTGGCACAGGAGACGAGGGGCTGCGATTGCTCGAGGGGGGTGACTACAACCTGTTGTTGAGCGATTACATGCTTCCAGGTATAGATGGTCTGGAGTTGATTTCCAGGGCCAGGGAGATAAAACCAGACCTGCCCATCATTCTCATCACCGGTTACGCAACTGTGGACCGTGCGGTGAAGGCCATGACCGTCGGTGCTGACCATGTCTTGGAAAAACCTGTAGAAATTCCTGTGTTGTGTGAAGTTGCACGTTCTGTGATGGTCAAGAGAGGATCACAGAAAAAAAGCCAACATGAAGTCATGGAACCAGGCGGTAAATCCCTGGGTTCCAGGTTCATAAGCAACTATCAAGGGAAAATGAAGGAGCTTGCGAATATTCTTGGTCGGGTTGCTTCCACCGATTGCACTGTCATGCTCCAAGGTGAGAGTGGAACAGGAAAGGAGTTGGTTGCCAGGGCCATTCACGATCGATCTCCTAGAAGCAAGGGACCATTTATTCCGGTCAATTGTGGAGCAATTCCTGAGACGCTGCTGGAAAGCGAGCTGTTCGGGCATACCAGAGGAGCATTTTCTGGCGCCGTTCGAGACAGACCTGGCAGGTTCGCACTTGCTGATGGAGGAACGATTTTTCTGGACGAGATAGGAGAGATGTCGCCTATCTTTCAGGTAAAGCTTCTCAGGGTACTACAGGAAAAATGTTTTGAACCGGTTGGGGGCAGGAAACCCGTTCACTCGGACTTCAGAGTGATTGCTGCCACCCACAGGGATCTTTCGTCAATGGTAGAAGAAGGCACGTTCAGGGAGGACCTTTACTACAGGCTGAACGTCATGGAGATAGCCCTCCCTCCACTGAGAGATCGTCCCGAGGATCTGCCCTTGCTTGTTCATCATTTCATAGAAAGGTCGAATCAGCGACATGGCTTGAAGATAGATGGTTGTGATGCTGCCTTCATGAAAGCTTTGCAACATTTTTCTTGGCCGGGCAATGTCAGGGAGCTTGAGAATGTCATCGAGAGGATTTGCATTTTGAAAGGTGAAGGTAATTTGACCCGAGATGACCTTCCGCCCAAGCTTCTTGGCCAAGCTGCTAACATAGGTATGACAGGTGGCGATATTCTTGGAGAAGATGGAACCGATTTTTACAAGGTTGTGGAGCAGTTTGAGAACAATCTGATAATGCAGGCGCTGCAACGAACGAAAGGAAACAAGAATCGGGCTGCATCCATGTTGTCCTTGAACAGGACCACCCTGGTGGAGAAAATGAAAAAACGGGGGTTGATGTAGGCGGATAGAAGCACATTGTTTGGGTAAATCAGCCAGTATCGCCGGTTGGGTCAAGGGCAAATGCCTGCCAATCGGTTCCATTGAAGATGGCATGTTTCAGGTCTCCCTTTGTCTGGTCATAACAAGAGATGTGGTTTATTCCGGATCGTGATTTTACAATATGTGTCCTTCTGCTGCCTTTCCTCTGGCGTGTGACAACCATCTGAGGATTTGTTTTTCTTGACCATCATCAAAGCTGATAGCCATGCCTGGGTGGGCTGATATGGGCTTGTCTTCAAAACCATATTTTACCAGGATATCCCCATCAGGCCCTATGGTATAGACCACCTTGCCAGTCAGTTCCTCGGCTTCACCGTCTTCGAGCAGACGTACCTTGACCCATGTATCTGGCGGAAATGGATTGAGACTTCGTACAAACATTCCACCCCGGGAAATATCAACCGTGGTGGTCTGAATGGCCCTGCCCGGACCTTTCAGCATTACAAGCATTTGAGCTGCAATTCTCGGCGGGCGCCTGGCGTTGAGCCTGCGATACAGCAACTCGTTTACCCTACGTAGAATTTCCTCTGTAGAAAGTTCAGGGCACAACTCTGCCTCGAAAGGTGCTTCCGGGGTTTTACATCCTTCAAGATTCACGGCTATGAGGGCTGTTCCCTTGTTTGCCAAGGCTATGGCTTCGCTGCTGGAAGGAAGTTGCGTGATTGCAACATTGTAGTGACCCGATGCATCAATCTTTGTAACGACTTCCATTCCAGATTGCTTCAGGATGGGGATTATTCGGTCGGTAATAAATGGATCCCGACCCATTACCAAGACCGGAAGATTGAGACCTGTTTTTTCATTATGCCGAGGCATGATTCTGTCCGCCTTGTTTTCCGGGGTCTGCACTGTTGCCAGACTTGTCCTGGAGTTGAATTCTGCCTGAGCGAATGGCCTCTATAACCGTGCGGTGGAGATGTCGAACCCGATCTTTTTTACTGTTGGAAGACAGCCTGGCCATGAAAGGGCTGTCGTAGGTGACTCTTTTTGACATGATTATTCTACCGCCACTATATACCAGTGCGTGATACGCTGCTGCAGACCTGCCCAGATCTTCGGTCTGAATGTGCAGCACCTGGTCGCCAAGCCTTATTTCCTCGTTGATTCCCACCGCCATGGCCGGTTCGAATCTGTTAAGCAACTCCTGAAACAACTTGGGATTGAAGAACTCCTTTCCCAGCAGGGGCGCTTTGCCCTGCATGACCTTGGAGTGTATTTTCTTGTTACCATCCACGTGTCCCAGGTAGTCGATTTGAAGTCCAAGAAAACGTTTGGTTACGCTGGCCAGGGTGGTGAAGGTTCTTCTCGCATCCTGGGCTGAAGCCATGTTGACCATCAGCTCCACACGGGACAACTTTATGGTCTGACGGATGAGATCAGCTGCATCAGGAGAGCGTTGCTGGGCGAGTGACATGAACTCTTCAAGGCTGAGGTGAACCTCCTCACTACGAGGATCCCACAGTTGCTCTATTATTTCCCTTTCCTCCGTGCCCCGTTGAGTGGCTCTCCAGACCTTTCGCAATATTGAAGCCTTGATGAAACCATACGCGTTTTGAATCGATGTGGGTTCAGGAGTGGTTACGATGATTGCAAGGTCTGCCTCATTGAACATATCTAGAGAATCCAGCCCGCTGTTGCCACCGAGATCGCATATGACGATATCCGCAGACAGATTTTTTATGTGCCTGATGAGTTTCTGTTTTCTGAAAAAACCCGGTTGTACGACACCCGCAACCTCGTTACTGCCGGGCAACAAGGAAAATCCCAGCTCTTGCATTGGAACGAGAATCTTGGAGAGATCCTTTATCTGTCCGCCAAGAAAATCCCTGATAGTCGCTTTGGGAGCATTCAGACCAGCAAGAGTGTGGAGGTTCGCTCCTCCAAGATCCATGTCAGCCAGTACCACCCTGTGTCCATCACATCCAAGTGCGTGGGCTACATTCAAGGAGATGATGCTCTTGCCGACACCTCCCTTGCCTCCACCGATACAGCATAACTGAGGGGCATCAAATTGTTCGTTCGGAGGGGCTTTTTCCCCACCCGTTGGTGTCGATGAATTCATCTCAAAGGGTCATCGACCGAAAGATGTTTTTCTTTAGGGCAATATCCATTATTAATGCTTGCTTATCGCCCTTGGTCTTCAATGCAATCTCCAGTTGCTTCCGCCTGAACGATACAAGAGGCCATCTTGTCAAAGAGCTGACTGAGTAATGTGTCAAATGCTTGACTTTCAGGCTTTGTGTCCTATTTCAACGGAAGAAAGCCTTGTGAAATTATTGCAGGATTTCCACCCCTTACAATTGAAAATGCAAGGTGTCGTGTTTGTGGCACATGCCTTGCAGAAGACTTCTTCGAACAAGACTCCCTCGAGGCAGTCTTGTTCAAAGGAGTTTTGTCCATGGCTTTGGGCAGCAAGAGCATATTGAGATTTTTATTCATTTGGTTCAGTGCAAATTTCTGCATGATTGCGCCTGTTAAAGCTGAGAACTCTGTAACCTGGTTCGTCAGGATGCAACATGTAGTAGTGCCCCTGAGGACGAAGACTAAGCCCAAGGTGAAAGTGGATGCTCTGGCCAGGACTGTGCACTTGAGCTTTGACAGGCTTCGCGCTTCTGAGGTTCGACACCTTCGTGCCCAGATCAGGACAGGTGGAGGCAAGGTGCTGTGGGCGCGAAACAAAAGTAGCAAGACCGAGGTCCTGCTGGGGTTTTCATTCAACAACATGCTTGTCCTTCATTCCGTGGAATCGAAACCGCGAAGGTTTGTAATGGATGTAGGCACATGCAGGTATTTGCTCCCGGAAGCTCCCTGGTCGGATTTTTCAAGCCAGGTAGACGATCGCCCTTCGCAGAAAATCCTACAATTTTCAGAACGCCAACTCGCCTTAGGTACTCCGCAAAAATCCGTCTCCCGGTTAGAGAAACTGGCTACGAGCAGCAGCGACAAGGGACTTTTGGCATGCATGCGTTTGGCCGATATCGCCATGCTTGAACGGCAGGCGGTAAAGGCAGGTCTCATGGCGGAGACTTGTTTGCATCGTTGCAGGGCATTGAACTCCAAGCTCGAACCCCTGGCAATGTTGAGGATGATTTCTTACCGGGATAGGCTTTTCAGCAAACAATTGCTTCTTCAGCTAGCTGATTTGGAGCCTGAGCCTGGCTCCACCGATTGGGTTACTCAGGAGTACTACTACCAACTGGCAAGAGTTCATTTTGCACGCGGGGAATACGAAAAATCCCTCGCAAGAGCCGTCATGCTCTCTATTTCGTTCAAAGGCTCAAGACGAGCTTCGGACGTGAGCCCCTTGGCCTTGGCGGCAATGGAAAGGATTGCCAAGCAAGGCAAGAGGGCCGGAAAATTTGCAAGTGTTGCCGGCGCCCTCCTGGATGGTGTCAGGTGGATTCATCCCATCGCTCCAGTGCGTTTTGTGCGTCTTGTTCGTACCACTGCTGATGCCTTGTTGAAAGCCGGGGCTCCTCGAATGGCAGCTGACCTGCTGACCTGGTATTTGAGATCCATGGCCGGCAAAAAGGTGGATGACGGTGTGCTGAAACTCCTGTGCCGAGCATTTCTCAAGGTTGGTGATTCATATCGTGCAGGCAGGACTTTGGATTTCCTGGTGGCACAAGATTCCAGGAAAAGCTATCGGTCTGATGTTTTGGAGCTCAAGGCCAAGATCCTGTTTGCAGAAGGCCGAAAACAGGATGCCATAGATACTCTGGCTGCAGCACTTCAAGTGGCTGCCGATCCGGAGCTGATTAAACGGGTTGCTTATAAAACAGGTTGTCTGCTCCATGATTCAAACGCACAAAGGGGACTCGATATTGTCACGGGTGCCTTGTCGAAACTTTCCAAGGTAAAAAAGGATCACGGATTTTCAGAGCTGTTGTTGCTACAGGCCGACCTTGCCTACTCGCTGGGAAAAAAGGAAATTGCCAGCCCCGCATACGAATCCTTTATCCGCCTGAACCCCAGAGATGATCGGAGACAAATGGCCTTGTATCGACTGCAGCGTATGGGAAAAAGCATTATTGGACTGATGGATCCGGAGGATTTGAATGACACCTCGGTATGGAGTCAGGCAGGTGATGTCTTTCGTCAAAGCGAGTCCTTGCTTGGGGGAAGGCCGTGATGGACAAGAAAATAAACCCGACCATGGTCCCCTTGGATAAATTCATACACAAGCTCAATAATCCTTTGGGTGCATTGATGCTTTGGGCGCAGGAACTGGCAAAACCATTGGGGGATGAGCAGCGGCATGAGATAGCTGAATGTCTGTTGAGAGAGGTGCGCGCACTGAGCGGCTTGTTGAAGCGAGTCGCCGTGGTGGATGGAGCAAAACCCCCGAGATGGGCACGAGTACGAATGGATGCTGTTGTGAGGCAAGCGCTTGCAGCGGCCACAGTCGATCTGCCGGGTGCCGCGGTTCCTTTGATTTCACTGCCTGACTCGGCGGTCTTTTTGGACGGGGATGCTCCAATGCTGGCAGGTCTGGTGGAACAACTGCTCAGGAATGCGATGGAAAGCGGAAGTGACAAGGTCTGGATTAATCTCGAGAAAGGCGAGGGCAGTGTCTTGCTGGAGGTGTGCGATGATGGCAGTGGTATTGAGGGGGTTGCCGAAGATGACATCTGGCGTCCTTTTTTTTCCACAAAACCGGGGCATGCTGGAATCGGGTTGAGCCTGGTATCAAGAGCCGTACAGGAACATGCAGGCACGCTTCATCTTGTGCCCAGAAAACCCATGGGTACCAGGGTATTGGTGAATCTTCCAATCAACAGAACGGGAGGCTTACGAGAGTCATGAGTGATTTTCCAGATCGAATTACTTCCCTTTTGGGCAGGGCCCTTGATTTGAGGTTGAGCCGACAACAACTGCTCAGTGCCAATGTGGCCAATGCAGACACTCCGGGATACACACCGGTGGACCTGAAGTTTCACAAGGCCCTGGAAAACGCCTTGCCTTTGGGAAGGCTTGTGACCACCTCGGAAAGGCACTTGCAGTCGGTGGAAGCTGAAGAGAAAAAAGTGGAGTTGGAATACGACCCGGAAGGCCAACCAGGCCTGGATGGAAATACGGTTGTACTGGATCGGGAGTTGGCAAAGATAGCGGAAAACACCATCCAGTACAATGCGACGGCCAGGGCGCTGCAAAAGAAGATAGGAATGCTGCGTTATGCGGTCAGTGAAGGAGGTGTATGATGGGTGATTTCTTTTCCGCCATGAAAATTGCTGGTTCAGGAATGGCCGCACAAAGGACCAGGCTCAATATCGTGGCCTCCAACCTGGCCAATGCCCAGACTACCAGAACAGCCGAAGGCGGCCCCTACAAGCGAAAGGATCCGGTTTTTGAGGCCGTCGCTCTACCGGAGCAGGACCCCGAACTGGGACAAAACGTCCAGGCAGTGGAAGTGACCAGGATCGTCCAGGATACCAGCCAGGGAAAAATGGTCTATGACCCGGATCATCCAGATGCAAACGCAGAGGGATACGTGCAGTTGCCGAACGTTGAGGTCGTGGAGGAGATGGTCAACATGCTTTCGGCAACGAGGTCCTACTCTGCCAATGCAAGCGTATTGCAGTCAATCAAACAGATGGCGCGTCGTGCAATCGACCTCATCCGTTAGGGAGGCATGAAATGACAGCTCCAATCGTGGCGTTTACCCCGGCTCGAATTCGGACTCCTTCTTCATCCGAAGTTCCGGGAGTACAGAGCCCGAAGGATTCGAAAAACAACAAGGACTTCATGAGCTCCCTGGGGCAGGCGATAGAAAAGGTCGATTCCAATCTGAAGGCTGCCGATTCCAGCACACAGGAATTTGTTCAGGGAAAAACCGGGATTCATGAAATGGCCATGTCTCTCGAAAAGGCCGACTTGTCATTGAGGTTGCTGATGCGCGTACGAAACAAGGTTATCGAGGCATACAAGGA
>JALVPF010000070.1 GCA_027031935.1 Myxococcales bacterium
TTCACCACCTTGACCCTGGTGCGGTTGGCGGTAATGTCGTTGCCTTTCTTGATGGCACCTATGCGTCGTATGTCCAATCGAATGCTGGAGTAAAATTTCAGGGCGTTTCCGCCAGTGGTTGTCTCCGGGTTGCCAAACATGACGCCTATCTTCATGCGGATCTGGTTGATGAAGATGACGCAGGTTCGGCTTTTTGAGATTGTGCCCGTGAGTTTTCTGAGAGCCTGGCTCATGAGCCTGGCCTGCAGACCCATGTGGCTGTCGCCCATCTCTCCTTCGATCTCCGCCCTGGGTACCAGGGCTGCCACAGAATCTATGACCAGGACATCGAGAGCACCGGAGCGAACCAGCATGTCAGCGATCTCCAGTGCCTGTTCCCCCGTGTCTGGCTGTGAGACCAGGAGATCATCCGTATTGACCCCGAGCCTTTTTGCGTACTGAACATCCAGGGCGTGCTCTGCATCTATGAATGCAGCCAGACCCCCGGTCTTGTTTGCTTCGGCTATTACATGAAGAGCCAGGGTGGTCTTGCCGGAAGACTCAGGACCGAAAATTTCCACGACTCTTCCCCTTGGAAGCCCCCCTATGCCAAGGGCCAAATCCAGCGAAAGGGCGCCGGTGGGAATGATTGCGGCCTCATGCATGACAGGGCCCTCGCCGTTGAGTCTCATGATCGAGCCCTTGCCGAATTGTTTTTCGATGGAGCCAATGGCCAGGTCTATGGCTCTTTCTCTTTCCTTGTTTTGTTTTTCCTTGTTTTCTTTTTCTTTGTTGTCTTTCATGGCTTCTCCATATGGGGGTCTGTAAACCTGTTCAGATGTTCAGTATACTACCGACCAATGGGAAAGGTGTCAAGTGTTGTGTATCGTGGCCCATTTGGTCTCAATTCGCTCTTGACCAAATGTACCTCCCGGATCTGACATTTTCCCAACTCCACCCCGGAAAAACCTTGAAGAGGTTTTGACAGGTCAGGCATTCTGTTGGCTCTGGTGCGGATTCTTGCCAGGGTAACATGAGCCTTGAAGGGCCTGTCTTCCGGTTCGAAACCGAACTCCTCGGTCACTGCCATGGTGGCTGCGTGAAGGGCTTTGAGACCATCGGAACCGTGGGTGATTCCCACCCAGATCACCCTGGCCCTGTTTGGTTTGGGGAAGGCACCTACCTGGGATAAAGAAACCTGGAAACTTTGTACATCCAGATACGCGCCTGTCAAAGAACCGGTGAGCTTTGGCAAAAGACCCTGATCCACGTCCCCTAAAAATTGCAGCGTGAGATGAATATTATCAGCCTTGACCCACTTGATGTCAGCCCGTCGGTCCAATGGCCCGCGCAATCTGTCCATCAGCCGGGCCAATTTGTCCATGATTTGACTGGAGAAGCGAACTGCGATGAAAAGCCTTATCTTGTCTGACATGGCACCTCCGAAGTTTAGATGGTATCATGCCATCACTTGATGTCTCTACGAATTTTTAATAGCTTGAGCGAATATGTAGGGAGGTATGCTTTGGTCGATGAGAACACCCTGGGAAAGAAAACCATAGTGAAAGTAAGTCCCGTGACAGGCAAGCTCATGGGTGAGTTTGAAATCTGTGGAGAGCAGGAGGTCAAGCAAAGCGTGGCCAGGGCCAGGCGTGCTTTTGAAAAGTGGGTGGATTCGGGTCTGGATGCCAGGCTGGCTGCCATGCAGCGGGTCAAGCAGGTCATTTTGAAACACGCCGAGGACTATGCTCGCAGGATAAGCGACGATACTGGCAAACCCATGGTGGACTCGCTGATAACAGAGCTCTTCTCCATTCCCTTGTTTCTGGAGCACTACCGCAAGAGAGCAAAAAAGATCCTCGCTCCCAGAAAAGTCAGGACCCCTTTGGTGTTTCAGCACAAAAAATCATACCTGGAGTATTTTCCCATGGGCGTCATCGGGATCATCTCGCCCTGGAACTTTCCTTTCCAACTCTCGGTGATCCCAATCATCTCAGCATTGATAGGAGGCAACACGGTTGTGCTCAAACCATCCGAGGTTACTCCTGTCACCGGAGAGGTCATTCGGGAGATGTTTGAGGAAGCCGGTTTTCCACAAGGTGTTGTGGAGGTGGTACAGGGCGACGGGGCAACTGGTGCAGCCCTTGTAACCTCGGATGTTGACAAGATATTTTTCACAGGATCTGTGGCAACAGGAAGAAAGGTCATGGCCGCCGCTGCGGCGAGGCCCATACCTGTTGAGCTGGAGTTGGGCGGCAAGGATGCCATGATCATCTGTGCAGATGCCAATCTGAAGAGGGCGGTCAGGGCTGCTGCATGGGGAGGACTCGTAAACGCTGGGCAGATGTGCATCTCGGTGGAGCGGATTTTTGTCGAAGAGGAGATCCATGACGAGTTCGTAGGGATGTTGAAGAAAGAGGTGGAAAGGCTCACGGTGGGAGGTCCTGACCAAGATGCGGACATGGGGCCCATCACATTCCCCAAACAAATACAGATCGTCACCAGTCATATCGAACAGGCCCGTGAGGCCGGGGCGCAGATAATAAGCGGTGGGAACGTGATGGATGGTCCCGGAGATTATTTTGCCCCTACTATAATCGTGGGAGTCACAAGGGACATGAACATCTACAGGGAAGAGACCTTTGGACCGGTCCTTCCAGTAATCAAGGTCAAAGATTCCAGGGAAGCTGTTGAGTTGGCAAACGACCATCAGTACGGGCTTGCTGCCAGTGTGTGGACTTCGGATTTGAAAAAGGGCAGAACCATCGCCTCTGCGCTGGAGTGTGGCCAGGTCATGGTAAATGATGTCGTGGCTTCGGTGGCAAACCCTGCCCTTCCTTTCGGAGGGGTGAAATCTTCCGGCATAGGCCGATATCATGGAGAAGAAGGATTGCTTTCTTTTATGCATACCAAGGCTATCATGGTAGACCCGGGAAAGCTTGAAGCTGAACCATTCTGGTTCCCCTACGCGGGCAAGTACCAGGATGCGCTAAAGGCTTTTTACATGCTGGTGCAGGGAAAGTTCCTCGCTGCGCTGGGACCACTGAAGAGGATGGACAAGATCAACAAGCGAGCAGGAGAGGGAAAAAATGCCTGAGTCTCTGGAGACTGTTCGCAGACGTCTTGGGGCGGGGGAGCCGTGTCGTGTTCTGGGCTTGGGGGATTCTCTGACCTATGGATGGGAAGTTCAGAGGGGGTTTTTCGACCGCTTCTGTGATGCTCTTGCCGAGCGTTTTCCCGACTCGAACCTTGAACGTATAAACGCAGGAATCCCAGGGGACACGGCAAGTGGCGGACTGGCCCGGCTTCATGAACTCATCACCACAGAGCCCCACTTGGCCACTGTTCAGTTTGCAATCAACGATTGCTTCGGTATGGTGGATGTGGGGAGCTTTACTGACAGTATTCGTACCATTGCCAGGAGGCTTTCCGAATCAGGTTCGGCGGTCGTGCTATGCACCTCCTGCTCCGTCTTGCATCTTGACGAAGCCAAGGACCTGGAACCTTTTTATGAAGCCATAGCCAAGGTAGCAAAACAACTGCATCTGCCACTGGCTGCACTTGACGAGTACTGGGACAGAACCGTTGGAGTGGACGAGGGGCTGTTTGGTTGGGATGGGATTCATCCCACTGACCAGGGGCACGAGATAATGGCAAAGGGCCTTTTGGATGTGGTTCTTGGTGAGAAGGTGTAGATCCAAGTTGATGCAGATACGTATACTATTGGCGCACACCAAAAAGGAGTTTCCATGAAAACTATTGTTGCCTTGGCCATTTTGTTCGTGTTCTCAGCTTGCAAGACACAAGATAAAAACGAACCACCAGTTCCTTTGGCTGATGCCGGCGTCCAAGACCAGCCGGATGTAACTGCCAAACCAGACGAGAACACAAGGGCGAAGGATGCTTCCGGGGATGAATCACAGGCACCAAAACCAGAAGGCAAGATGGATAATGGGCTTCGCCAGGGGCAGTGGACTTTTTTTCATGATAACGGCAAGAAGGCTGCGCAGGGCGAATACAAGGATGGACTGAAGAATGGAAAATGGAACTTCTGGTACGACAATGGCAAAAAGACAGCAGAAGGATCCTTTCACATGGGCGAGAAGGTGGGCAAGTGGATCGAATACAACACCCAGGGGGAGAAGGTCTCGGAACAGGTGTATGTAAACGGTGTCCGTGTATACAGGTAGACCGAGTGCCTGCTCACAGGTTGGAATATCCCCGCTTGGCTCTCAGCCACAGCAGGAACATCAGGCCTGCACCGGCGGAGGCCACGCCCATGAACATCATGAGGATGGCCGTCAGGTCACCATTGTTGACCTTGTATAGCCAGCCTATCAACTCCTCCTGAAAAATCGGTCCGATGGAGCCCATTCCGTTTATCAACCCGGCGGCCACCAGGGCTCCACGTACAGAACCCACATCGATAGCACCCACCCCGGACAAGAGAGAATCTGGCCCATAGAGCATGAATCCACAAAAACCCATGCTTACAGCAAAGGCTACAGCAGAGGCTGCTCCCCAGAGATACATGGCCACAAATGAACCTGCCATGCCCATAAGCATGAGAAGGCTTAACAATGACCGTCTTCCCTTCAACCACTTGTCAGAGAGGTAGCCTGCGAGAATCACTCCGGCGAAACCGCTTATGTCGAACACGGTGGATACATATCCGGCTTCGTCTCCACGAAGGGCGAAGTTGGACGAGAGAAAATATGGCGTCCATGACCATAAGGCATAACGAAGGAATTTTATGCAAAAGTAAATGGAACCCATCATGATGACGGTGATCACCACCTGCCGGTTCCATCCGAGGTCTTTTGGGTTGTCTGAAGTGTCGTTCTGTTCATGTTCCTCATCGGACACCGACTCCAGGCCAACGTGTTCGGGAGTGTTTGGATGAAGCCACAGCACCAAGGCCCAGATGGCAAGGAGCACTGCTGAAGCACCAAAAAATGACCACCTCCAGCCGAATGCTCCCAGCAAAAAAGCGGCAAAGGATGTGGCGGCCAGGGAGCCAACCTGATAGCAGGTAGACCACAATCCGAGTATTGATCCCCTCTTCTTTCTCGTGAACCAGAATCCCAGACTTCCTATGCACCCTGGCCAACCTGTGCCCTGGGCCATTCCGTTTAGCGCCATGAACACAAGGATGGTCCAGAAGCCGTTCTGTATTCCAAACACCACGTTGCAAGAGATTGAGATACCCATGCCAAAAAGAAGCAGGAGCTTGGGCCCGAGTCTTCTTCCAAAGTAAGCAGAGGAAAATTGTCCTATGGCGTAGCCTATGAGATAAGCGGTTCCAATATGCGCCAGGTCAGTGCTCGTGAAGGAGAGTTCTTCTGCGATGGGCTTTTTGACGACGTAGAAGGCCTTTCGGCAGAAGTAATATCCGAAGTAAGCCAGCCACGTGGATGTAAGTATTTTGGCTTGTGAGATCCTCAGCCTGCGGGAAGGCTCGGTGTTGGCCAAAGCCGCCATCATTATCGGTTCAGACGTGGCAGCACGAGATGCTGCAACCAGTTGTGGAATTCCGTCTGCCTGATGTCAGCATCCAGCACGTCATCATCTATATCCAACTGCCAGCGCAGGTCCTTGCGACCAGGCTCTTGTGCGAGGGCTTCCATTTTTTCAGTGTAGCCTTCCAGGGACTGGTGGTCTTTGAAGAATTTTTCCCTGAGGAGCTTGGGCGCCCTGGCAACAAACAAACGTGCAAGCTCGTGAAGATCATATTCAGGGTGATACTGAGTGGCCCAGAACTCGCCAGCTTCGTGCTTGACCGCAACCGCCTGAACCCTGGTAAAATCATTGGTTGCCAGCATCTCAGAGCCTGGTGGAAGCTGTGTCACCTGGTCCACGTGAGAGATGAATCCACTGTACACTTCCGGTTTGCCTTGCATGAGCGGGTGCTTTTTTCCGGATTCTGTCAGGTGGACTTTTCTCGCCAGGCCCATCTCGCGGCCAAGTGGGTTTGCTTCAACCTTGCCCCCTGCGGCTACCACAGCCATCTGTAAGCCCCAGCATGATCCGAACTGTGGTGTTCCCACCTCGTAGGATTTTTTTGCCAGGGGTATTTGCCGGCTCACCCTCTCATCATCATCGTGGTAAATGGTCAGATTGCAGCCGGTCCATAACACACCCACATATTGTTCAGGTCCCGTGTCATTCGGCAGTTTGGCAGTGTCAGATGGAAACCAGACGGAATATTCAGCTTCGGGTAAATGGCGATTGAGCATCTCCGCATACAGGAGCCAAGCCTGTTTCATTCCAGCCCGATCGAAATCATCCCTGCTGGGTTTGGGGTATCCGTCCACTATGAGAAATTTTGGGTTTTTCATCGTTGGTTCTCCCGGGTTTGCTCTAGTCACGAATCCATGGACGAAATGATTTTTGGCAGCATGGAATAATCGTCACAAACCGCGTCTGCAATTGTATTTTTACTCCCCCTGTCAACGGACGCTGTTATGAGAATGGCTTTTGCACCAACAGCTTTTGGACCGACGATATCTTTTGCCTCCCTGTCTCCCAGGTGTACGAGTTGCTCTATGTCGCATTGAGCCAACTCGGCTGCACGGTGGAACAGCTCAGGTGAGGGCTTGGCCATTCCCGCCTCGTCAGAAAAGACAAAACCTGCAAAGAATTTTTCCAGCTCATACTTGGCGAGCATTTTCCTCAATGCCCAGCCAGGGGAAAACACCGTGTCAGATATCACTATGAGTTTGTACCTGGATGAGAGATCCTCGATCACCTCGGATACACCGCTAACGAGATCCGGGCTTATTTCCAACTCCATCATTTCGTGTTTGTTGACCAAGTCGGCAAAGTCTTTGTCTTCAAGCTCTCGCTTCAATCCGGCTAGAACGACCTTGAGCCTGTCTGCCACGGACCAGGTTACGTGTTGCTGGTACCAAACCTGTCTGAATGCAGCATCTGCCGTGTCGTAGGCGCAATCCACTGCATAACGCTCCACCGCAGAACTCTTGGATAAATACCCGTATACCAACTCTCTGCGCGCTACGGGTTTAGGTGACAGTCCTGCTTCTTTTCGTTTTGGCTCATCTGAATCGTCTGCAAATACCGTGTCCCAAAGATCAAAGGAGATGGCTTTGATGTTTTGCATTGGTCGACCCTACCATGCAGCTTTGAAAAGCGAACGCATG
>JALVPF010000071.1:0-5135 GCA_027031935.1 Myxococcales bacterium
AATGCTTTTCAGGCATAAGTTACCACGACATGGAAATCGCACATGGACGGCTTCGCCAAATCGCGATAAGAATAAAGATAAGCAAGGGCAAGGTAGACGGGATATTTGTACTTTTAGGTTCAGGATCACTGCAAGAGTGTATCGGGAGATTCCGAAAGTCCAGCTTCGGCCACAGCCATGAGAGCGCAACATATCTTATGGGGATAACGGCCTGGTGATTCGCCTGAAAAATCCCGTCTTGGCGGGCATGCTCATCATGCTGCTGCTCAGTTCGCTGCTGGCAGCCTACAGGCTCGGGTGGCAAATACCGGTCATCACAGATGCACTGGAGAGTCTTGAACTCAAAACACTGGATTGGCGTTTCAGAATGCGAGGATACACCAATCCCGGCGACGAGGTTGTGATTCTGGCCTTTGACGATTTGGCCATGAATCGCGAACCAGAACTCTTTGAAAAGCGGGATGGCTGGGTAAAGGTCCTCGAGTCACTAAAGAAATACAAGGTGAAAACCATTGGAATCGACGCATTGTTCGTTGATCCCGAACGCATTCTCGATGCATCTTTACAAAGTGAACTCGAGTCTTTCTTCACCGGCCAAGCGCTTCCAATCACATGGCCAGCTTGTACTAAACCCATTGAGTTGCTCACCAAAATCTACCATGAGACCCAGGGAGACGAGAGGCTGGAATCGATCATCGAGGATCTCAAAAACGTCATTCTGGCTTGCCACGTCGGAAGCAATGGATCCACCGACCCAGGCCTGGATTTGTCCAAGGCGTCTTATGGTCAATCATCACCTGGCGGATTTGAACCACCTGTGGCCAAAAGGGCAGTGTCGTCCATGCCCAGGTTCAACCGCGCAGCCCAGGCATTGGGAGTCATAACGGTCTCCGAGGATTCCAGCCATTCGGTAAGACAGATGGTTGCAGTCAGGCGCTTTGGCCGGTCCTACCTGGCACCCTTGGCAATACAGGTCATAGCTGCCTTCGAAGATGTCCCAAGAGAGTCTCTCGTCTACATGGGTGAGGGTAAAGGTGGACACCCCGAGATACGAATTGGAAAACTGAGCCTGACACTGGACCTGCACAACTCCTTTGGGCTCAACTACAGAGGGGGACCTGGCACATTTCCCACATACTCGGTCAAAAACCTTGTGGACGGCAAAATTCCCCTGGAAGCACTGAGGGGGAAAATAGCCCTGATAGGATTTACCTACTTCGGACACGATCGCTCGAGAACACCTTTCAGCGGCAACATGCCAGGAGTGGAAGTACACGCCACCGCCATTGACAATATACTGGCCAACGATCCCATAAGACGAACTCCCTGGTGGTCCGACACATTGCTGTGCATGCTGTTGGGGACAATCTTTTCATTCCTTTACTGGCAAAGGTTCAAGATCCACCCAGTGTTCAAGGCGGGAGGTTCATTGCTGATACTTGGCGCATACCTGGCACTGGGTCTGGTGCTGTTTGATTACCAAGAGCTATGGATAAACTGGAGCGGCCCAATCATTGTCTTCGTGCTTTTGAACATTGTCTGTCTGACTCTATCCTATGTCAGCGAGGAGTTGGCAAGAAAGCGCATTCGAGTAGCCTTTTCACACTACCTTTCCAACGATGTCATCGATCAACTGATCTCCAGGCCTGACTCTTTGAAACTTGGGGGTGAAAGGCGAACATTGACAGTGTTGTTCTCGGACATCAGAGGTTTTACCTCCATGTCAGAAGCCATGGACCCTGAATCCCTCACCGATTTGTTAAACGAATACTTCACCCCCATGACCCGCATAGTATTCAGACACCGTGGACTGCTGGACAAGTTTATCGGTGATGCGCTCATGGCCATATTTGGCGCTCCCGTGGACTTTGCAGAACATCCACATGAGGCATGCGCCGCAGCTCTGGAAATGACAGAAGAACTGCGACGTTTGAACCGGTACTGGCAAAAAATGAACACACCTGCCTTGGACATAGGAATAGGAATAAACACCGGGCCCATGTCTGTGGGTAACATGGGCTCTGTAAACAGGTTCGACTATACGGTCATAGGTGACAACGTGAATCTGGCATCCAGGCTGGAAGGTCTGAACAAGGTGTTTGGAACCAGGATCATAATCAGTCAGTCCACCCGTACCGCCGTGGGAGACGCATTTACGTGCAGGGAACTGGATCTCGTAGCCGTAAAAGGCAAGACCGAACCGGTGTTATTGTTCGAACTCATGCACCAGGGGATGCCTGGTGAGGACGATTCATGGATAAAAGTATTCGAGTCTGCCCTTTCAGCCTATAGGCAGGGCGACTTTACAGGCGCGTTGGTAAAATTCCAGGACATATGGACCAAAAGGCAAGACAGGCCCTCAAAAGTATTCATGGGCCGGTGTGAAGAGATGATGCAGTCCAAAACAGAACGATGGGACGGTGTTTACCGGGCTGAGAAAAAATGACAAGGCCGATGCCCATGACGAAAGTCATGGCATGCGGGCACATCTGAATCCAAGATCGTATTCAGAGACTCCCGGCAGAAAATGATTCCGATAAGTGCTCTCAATGTAGTAATCCACGGAATAGAATCCACCACCCCTTACAACCCGCTCAGTGCCTGTAGCCGGCCCTTGGGGATCTGCTTCAGGAGAAAGCGAGTAATAATCACTCTGGTACCAATCGGACACCCATTCCATCACGTTTCCTGCCATGTTGAAAAGTCCCGCCTGGCTTTGTCCGTCAGGATATGCATCAACCGGCATTACGCCATCTTCGCATAAAACCAGGCTGCACATTTGACGATGATTCGACGTATCACACGAGACCGGGACTCTGACAGGAGCACCGCCCTCCGGAGGAACCTGCCATTGGATGTCTCCCCATGGATACATACGACCATCATCGCCTCTGGCAGCCCTCTCCCACTGGGCTTCTGTGGGTAGGGTCTTTCCAGCCCACTGGCAATAGGTCATGGCCTGAGCCCAGGTTACATTGATGGCCGGAGACAGCCCTCTGGCCTGGTTGAACCAGAAATTATCGTCCGAATAAGATTGTACGGCACCAATGGTGCAGACCCCCGCAGCCACACATCGCCAATACTGAGACACGGTGACTTCGTACTTGTCGATATAATAAGGGCTCAAGGTAACGTCATGTACAGGTCTCTGATCATTGAAGGGAGTATTGTCATCCGGCCTGCCCATGGTAAACGAGCCACCTTCGATAAAGATCTCTTCATCAAATCCAGGCCCGCAGTTTTCGTTGACCACTCCGTCGCAGTTGTTGTCAAAAGGCTCGTAACAGATCTCGTTTTGACCTGGATTTACATCAGGGTTGTTATCGTCACAGTCATCTCCGGCAGCTTCTGTTGCGTAATACGAATCGCCATCCACGTCCTTCATGTCAGAGCCGTCACAATCCTGATCTATGTCGTCGTATGGAATTTCAACAGCATCGGGATGTATAGTGCCGGCGGTAAGATCGCTGCATCCAGTGAGGCCTTCCGTCCCGCTATCGCAGCAATCATTACCTCCTGTGGCCAGGGAATAGTATCCATCTCCATCTGCATCCACCTCGTCCGTCAGGGAGTTACAGTTGTCATCGATGGAGTTTCCAGGCACTTCCACGGCTGAGGGATTTGCCAGGGCATTACTGGGTTCGCAATCACAGTCGTTGAACCAGCCATCGCTGTCATCGTCTCCGGAAGCTATAAAAGGATCGTCTACGGTGCCATTGCAATCATCATCGATGAGATTACAAACCTCTGTAGCCAAAGGATGAACGTCAGGATTCGTGTCATCACAATCCACGCCGCCTTCGACGGCGACGGAGATATACCCGTCACCATCCATATCCTGCAGATCATCCCCCGAACAGTCCTGGTCAAGACCATCATAAGGAATTTCCACGTTCCCCGGAAAATTGGTTGGGTCGAAATCGTCGCAGTCCTTGCAGGCAGCCACACCATCGTGATCAAAATCAAACATGCCCTCATCCACTGCACCATCGCAGTCATCATCTATGTCATTACACCGCTCCGGCGCCCCCGGGTACACCTCAGGGTCCGTATCGTCACAGTCCATCCCCTCACCGGACTCGCTGGATATATAGCCATCCCCATCCTCATCCCCTTCGCTGTTACCAGCGTAATCCAAGCCATCACAGTCCTGGTCGATCCCATCGTAGGGGATCTCGGTGGCACCAGGATTTATGGTGTCATCGTTATCATTACAGTCATTACCACCTGCCTGCTCGCCTATGTATCCATCACCATCGGCATCGTTCAGGTCCGCACCATCGCAGTCCTGGTCGATTCCATCGTATGGAATATCAACAACTCCTGGATTTACGGCAGGATCACCATCATCGCAATCGGTACCTCCATGATCTATGTCATCATATCCATCTCCATCCAGATCAGTGAGATCCTTGCCGCTGCAGTCCTGATCTATTCCATCGTATGGAATGTCCTCTGCCATGGGATGACGGGCAGGGTCGTTGTCATCACAGTCCGCAGGTGGCGGCCACCCATCGCCGTCTTCATCGGTAAAGTTGGAGCTACCTGAACACCCAAAGCCCCCAATAGCCAGCAGGGAAGCCAGAACCACCATTCCAAATATCACAGCAAGTCTTTGAAATTGCATCATCGATTACGCTCCTGGTTGGATTTCGAACTGGCCCATACTAACAAAAATCCAAGAAAAATCCATATTCCAAATCCTCCGGGCTCTCCAGGGGAATTGCAACTCGAACATCCCCCCTTGTCTTTGCTCTCATCCACTGAACCGCCACCATTGGCATCTGCATCCTGCTTGTAGTCCTGTACTGCTCCACTATCACCTTCGCTTGCTCCATCATCACCTTCGCTTGCTCCATCAGAGGCATCTTCACTGCCGGCATCAACACCGGCATCCACATCGACACCAGTATCCGTGTTATCAGCAGGAAAAAGTTCAGACCACTCAAGTTCCAATCGATCATCACGTCCCCTGCCGTTGATCCAGATGGTCATATCCTGCTCGCCACGATAGGCTACGGACATCAGGTGCAATCCGGTCTTTCCCATCACTTCGAAGTGGCTCTTGAGGTCTTTCGGTTTGGAGGCTTTGTAAAAATCATCCATGAATTCTCCTCCACCAGGTACGGACGATC
>JALVPF010000071.1:5145-7128 GCA_027031935.1 Myxococcales bacterium
ATCCATCGGTCTGGGAGTTTGTGGTTATGATGTCCTCGCCTCCAAAATAGGAAGGGTTCGGCACTCGTGGGCTGCCACAGGCACCGCCGGCAGAACATGTAAACACTCCCCCGAATCCCTCTGGCAAATAATAATTTATAAATGTCCCGGTGGTCACCGGATGCTCCGCCAGGGCTCCTTCAGCCCAGGTCAACTGCTGGTCCAGTGGCATGTTCGCAGGCACTCCTGTAAGCACATATCGGGTCGCAGCACTCCTTGTGATTGCACCTTGAACAGGTACGAAAGAAGAGTTGTAGTCGTGCAAAGACACGAGGGTTCCATGGGCATTTACGCCGCTTATCACGGCAACGTAACCGGGCCACGCCAGGTTGACCCAGCGCACGCTGCCATCGGAAGGATCCCAGGCTACCAGTACATGATGAAGCGCTCGGTCAAAGGGGGTTCGGTAATCCAACCTCCGAGTCGACAAGGTCTTGACCGGACCTTGGACAAAACTTCCCCAACATGAATGGGACCTGCACCCCTTGAAATAGCTCCAGTCACCAAAGGTGTTGAGCAGCTTGATGTCCAACTCGTCCAGAGAAGCATCCTGCTCGACAGACTTCACACCCTCCACCATTCCAACGA
Source organism: Myxococcales bacterium (assembly GCA_027031935.1). Taxonomy (GTDB): domain Bacteria; phylum Myxococcota; class B64-G9; order B64-G9; family B64-G9; genus JALVPF01. Next base: position 5,773 of record JALVPF010000071.1, read on the forward strand.
TTTCGTCTTCCACATCTTCAGGCAGCCATACCGTGGGGCTGATGGCAGAACGGGCCATATCGTAATTGTTACCCAAGAGGGATTTTATCTCATCCAGGGCCATCACGATGTCCTGAGCCATGGCTGAACCAAAGGCAAAGCCCATCTCGTGGTGCGTACCCCAAACCCTCATGACGGTGTAACCATGCCTTTGTTCATCCAGATCCTCACGGATGATTGTGTAGTTCTGTGCCCAAGCGACCGGACCTGCAAGCAATACGTAAAGCAATCCCAAGACAAAACAATAACCGGATAATGCTGTCTTCCAACGTTTAAACCTTTTCATGGTGCATCTCCACAAGGTTCTGCTGATTTCACCCACCACCAGAAGGTAATATCATCCAGACCATGTCATCTGGCTCAAGAACGGTAGCCCGTCCCTTCAAGTGATGCATGTTTCGCCCATTTACCAAAATGGTAACGCGGCTTGCCCACTCCCAGTCCTTGTCACCGACCATTTCCCTGATTTCATCCAGCAGTTGGCCCATGGTCACGGCATTGGACTCGATGGTCTGTGCACCCAACAAGGAGGCCAGTTTGGCGTGAGGCACTAGTACGGGCATTTTGCCTGCTTTCTCTCAGATCCTGATGCTAAGGCGCTTGATGGTTCGGGCAGTGGGTACCCCGCGCGTGTCCCAACCTCTTATCTTGTAATAGGTTGGCAGCATTTTTCGCAAGGGAACCCCGCTGCCTCCCTTGGGAAGACTCTCGTTGAGCAGTCTTGAAGGAAGCGAGTCCTCGGACGGTTTCATCCCCTCACGAATATTGTACAAACGTTCCAGGTTATAGACTCTCTCGCCGATCTCGTTCAACTCACCCATGCTCACGTCCCTGCCGGTTACGGTGGAGAGAAACTTTTCGAACCATACGACCTTTGCCGGGTTTTTCAGCTTGAACACCAGGCGCAGCGCCGGTCCCATGGCCCCGGACATGACTGTCATGAGGGTACGATAAACAAGGGAGTTAGGATCCAGCTTGAACATGATATCCGGTATCATGGCGTAGGAAGAAAAATAGCACATGGACAGAGAGGACACCGCTGCGTTGGTATTCTGTTGCAAAATGACCAACTCCGGTTTCGACCTGGGCGAATATGGATCTATGGAGACGGGTCCTGTTGCTTCCATATACATGGTAGAGCCCCGAATGTGGCAACCGCCGCGGTTGTTGGTGGCATACTCCAGCCCCTGACCGACACATCCTCTTGGATCATATGCGGGCAGCTCAAGGCCCTTGACCTGTATGGCGTAGCCTTGGCCACCAAACTCGGCAGCCATTCGCCTGGTTCCATCCGCCAGGGTGTTTCCTATCCCCTCA
>JALVPF010000072.1 GCA_027031935.1 Myxococcales bacterium
TGATGCCATAGAAGACGACTATTTCCGGGAACGAAGATCGGATGTGGAGTTTGTTGGTGACAGAATAATGCGTACGCTCATGGGCAGAGATGAGGAGCTTCATCCACCACCACATGAGCGCGCGGTGATAGTTGCCCATGAACGTTGACCCGCGGATATGGCGAACTTGAGTCGTGATTCGGTGGGCGCAGTCGTGGTTGAGGTGGGGACAAAAACATCTCACACGGCCATCATGGCCAGAGCCCTGGAGTTACCAGCTGTAGTTGGTGTAGATAAATTGCTCAACGAGCTAGGTGCGGGGGACCGAATCATCGTGGATGGTTACCGTGGCCAGGTGATGATTCACCCCACTGAACAAAAGGTCAGAAATGCCTTGGCCAGGTCCCAGGGTTTGAGGTCCCGTGCATTGGCTCTGGCTGATGAGCGTACCCTTCCTGCTGTTACCACAGATGGATACAGCCTGACTTTGAGTGCAAATATCGAGCTTGCCGATGATGTTGATACAGCGTTGAAATATGGTGCGGAGGGCATTGGACTTTTCAGGACGGAGTTTCTCTTCATGGGCAGGAGAGTTCCTTCGGAGGGATTTCAGCGCAAGTGTTACCAGCGGGTCCTCAAGGCCATGAGTCCACGGCCTGCAACCATTCGAACAATGGATCTGGGTGCAGACAAGAACAGCCAGTTGTTCCCCTTGGGCAAGGAACCAAATCCAGCCATGGGCCTGCGCTCCATTCGTCTCAGCTTGAAGTACAGGAATGTTTTTCTTGGTCAACTGCGAGCCCTATTGAGGGCTTCAGTGTCCGGATCTCTACATTTATTGTTTCCCATGATTTCATGCCAGAAGGAACTCAGGGAAGCTTTAGCTGCGCTGGAGGAGGCAAAGGAACAGCTCAGGGCGAAGGGTCAGGCGTTTTCCCAGGAGATAAAGGTCGGCATCATGATCGAGGTTCCTTCAGCCGCTGTGTTGGCCAGGGAATTTGCCAGGGAAGTGGACTTTTTTTCCATCGGTACCAATGACCTGATTCAGTATCTCCTTGCCGCTGACAGGCAAAACGAACGTGTGGCATATCTTTACAATCCTTTGCATGTCTCTGTGCTTCGCTTGTTACAGCAGGTGGTAAGTTCTGCACATGACGAAGGAATTCCTGTCAACATGTGTGGTGAGATGGCTGGCAATCCGGAGTACATACACATCCTGCTTGGTCTTGGTCTCGATGAGGTCTCCATGAACCCTCTTGCTTTACCATACGTAAGGCACATCGTTCGCAACACCAACCGCGCAGAGGCCATTGAACTGACAAACCGGCTCATGCTCATGAGTGATTCTGAATCCATCGGAAAAGAGGTTAGAACCTGGATGGCCAGTTTGTTCCCGGATTTTTTCACCCTGGATGGACCTTCGGATATTCTCGGTGGATTATAAGCTGTTTTTGGCGTTTGACACCATGCCCATTTGAGATTACCTTGTGATGTAACGGAGGATTTGATGGACGATAAAATCAAGCAAATCATAGAAGAAAAAATAAAACCCTTTTTGGAAGCAGATGGGGGCGGGATCGAGTTTGTTGCTTTCGATGGAGAAAGCGGAGAGGTCAGGGTCCGTCTTCAAGGCGCATGTGCCGGCTGCCCCGGTGCTCAAATGACCCTGTCTTTGGGAGTTGAAGCTGCGTTGAAGGAAGAGGTTCCGGAAGTCAGCAGGGTGATTGCAGTATAATTTTTTAAGGTTTGAATCCCTCGCCCTTCCTGGTGCATCCGCGCTGTCGGCTGGGATGCGGTTTCATAAATTTTCGAAGAAGATTTGGGGGATATCCAAATCTCCTACACTATTGAATCAGATTTCCCAGATCGCTTGTGAGGTCACGAAGATGCAAGGAATCGTCCGCAGTCGTGGATTGCCCACGTCGAGGACAGATTCCGCAGCATCGACACAGAGATCGCAAGCGAGGTGAAATCAGGGGGAGACGTGCCTGCCTGACGGATACGTAAGTGTGATTCAAGATCCCAGCTTGCCTTTTTTAACGGCCTTGCTTTTCAGGGATTGCAGGCTTCCCTGATTAAGGGCATCGAGTTGGGCTTGCTGCTCGGCCTTGACGCTTTCTTGCCATTTCGTGTAGCCGACGAAAGCACCAGCAATGCAAGCCGCTACAAGCACTAAAATGGATGTCCATTTAATCAAAGGCATCCAGTCCTTTTTGGGACGCGCAGGACCACTGACCCTTATGAACGGGCCTTCTTTTTCCTTTGGGGCGGGCTGGGCCTGGGGTGCTTGAGGCTGGGAACTTGTTGCTC
>JALVPF010000073.1 GCA_027031935.1 Myxococcales bacterium
GGCAGTTACCTCAACCTGGCCTCCATCGTCATACAAGGCCACAACCTGCAACTGCAAACTAGAGTCCAGTGCCAAAGTGGCATCCTTGGGCAGCACATCTATTCCCACCACCCGGGCCGTGCCTGTGACAGTAATGGAGCTTGTGGAAGATAGCTCTCTGTATACAGCCGTTATCTCTGCACGACCAGCACCAAGGCCGCTTACGAGACCATTTGCGTCAACCAATGCAAGCGACTCGTTGGAACTGGAAAAAATGACCTCTGGATCATTGGTAAGATCCTTGATTGTTCCATCAGAATATGAACCCACCAGTTTCAACTGCTGGGTGCTGCCCACGGGAATCTCCGCTTCTGAAGGGCTCAGTTTTATGGCCACCAGGGGAGTTTGCCCGCCATCCACCACAAACGAGGCGTTGGTGGAAAAATCACCATTGCTGACAGTCACGGTGGCCGTGCCCTGATTCATGGCAAAGATCAGACCATCAGCAGTAGGAGTGGCCACAGCCGGCCTATCACAGGAATAACTCGTGCCCATGGCCCCTGGAGTCAAATCCAGGGTGTCGCCATTACTAAGCTCGCCCTCGACTTTCAATTGCACACTCTCTCCCGACTCCAAGTCGGATTTTTCGGGTTGCACCGACAGAGCGGTCAGCTGTCCATCCAAGACATGTATGGAAGTTTTTGCCTGCTTGCCTCCCCATGAAGCCAACACCACTACCTGACCAGGAGCAAGTGCATGAATCCAACCATCTTCCAATACGCTTATTATATCAGGCTCGTTTACCATCAGGACCAGATCAGGATCAGATGTCACATCCAGGACCGTGCCATCTCCGAGGCGTGCCTGTGCCGTCAGGCGAGCCATCTGGCCCTGATACAAATCCGGGTCCCTTGGAAGGAGGTTGAAAGAGACGATGTTACCATCGCCAATGGGCTTGGTTCTTCCACATGCCAGAGCAGCCAACGCGACCAGGATCACCAGTGGAAGGGATCTGAGTCGATTCATGTAACACCTCCAGAGTACAACGACCAGGCCATACTAGCAGATCCAGGGGTCAGAAGGGTAGAGAGACATCAATGATCACCAAGCACCAGGTGGATTTTCCAATAGCCATGTTCATCTCCTCAGGAATTGAGTATCCATGTTTAATACAAGTATAGGATATGAACATCTTTCAGACCACTGTCTATCATTCGAGTGCTCTGAAAATCCAATATTGCGAACTGAGCACAACTGGGTCAAAATGCCTATATGAAAAATGGAGAAAGTAGAAAAACCAGGTGTCACGGGGTGTATTTCTTTCTGGCTCTCATTTCTGCCTCATGTTCTTTTTCACCAAAACTGGATAAATACATCCCCTGCCCAGACGGTCAGTGTCCACGAGGCTGCACATGCATCGCAAACACGATCTGCGTGTCCACAGAACAAAATTCCACTCCGTGGATCTGCGGGCCCCAAAGCACGAAGTGTGAAAACGGCCAAGAATGTCCACAAGGATGTACTTGCATGGGGGAATATTGCATGGGCCCCATGGATGCAAACTGCCCCGATGGTATTGCGCCAACCTGCATTGAATCCGACATTGTAGTCGACACTCAAGAAGACGAGTCGGACGGGGGCATGCTCAACACCGACCCTATCATTGCCGCCAGTGGCACAGGAACAAGCCTCAGGGAGGCTCTGATTCTGGCCACCAATCTGCCAGGTCCTCACCATATCTCCTTCGACCTGGAGCCAAACGAGTTTAACGCTCCTGCAAGCAACCTCCCTGCAGTACCAGATCTTACCTTCATAGACGGGGCAGATCCCATAGTAAAAAAAACCCGAATGAGACCGACTCAAGCATCAAGAGCACAGGACGGCCTAACAATTGAAGGATCCAACGTTATAGTCGGCAATATGCACATAGCAGGATTTCCCCGTAACGCCATCAAGATAAACACCGGTGCCACTGATGTAAACATGTTCAACGTATCCATGGGAGAAGCTGATTATCCAAACCAAGTCGGTCTTAAAATATTGTCCGGCACAAAGAACATAACCCTGGGCCGAGGCCGGGAGCTTCCATGTATAAAACCAATAGTGCTAGCCCATGGGGCAAACAACTCATCCTATGATGTAAACCTTGTCTTGTCGAATGAACACAACGGAATTTTAGCAGAGGGAACATCGAACCTGCGAATCTACGGCACGTGGGTAGGTTTTACAAACAACGCAAGCCTGTGTGATGGGGACTCCTGCGGAAACGGCTGGGTGGGTATTCACCTCATCGATGTGCAGGA
>JALVPF010000074.1 GCA_027031935.1 Myxococcales bacterium
CGATCGGAATGCACCTGATCCAAATCATCAGCCGGTGCAAGACTAAGGCTTGCCGACACGCTCCACCTGTATCTTCCGGACAACTGCGAATAAAAAGAAGCCCTTGTCTCAATCAGCAAAACAAGCCCGCCATTTTGCTCCTTTCCCATCTCTTGGGCAACAAGCCTAAGCCTGGTGTTCGTATCCCTGATGGAACCCAGTTTCTTTAACATCTCTGAGTCTGAAAATTCAGGGACGAGATTCCTTGCTTTCAGGACTCTTCCTATCTCCTCTCGCACGACCTCCGGGACAGGAGATGCCACTCTTTCATGAACATGATCCCTCAAAAGTACAAGCTTTACCGTGACAGCTCGGTTTAATCTGTTCACCGGATTGCTGTGGATACAACCAGCCACAACAAAGGACAACAATAGACAAAATACCCGTCCCATCAAAACCAGGCCTCCGCTTCAATGGCAATCACACTATGCCAGTGGCGATCCGTCTTTTCAGCAAACTCATTGAACTCATCCAATGTCTCGACGAATGAGTTTCCAAAAGCGTTATGCATGTTGGAATACTGCAAACCATAGAGTATTCGTATGGATGGTCTGGTAAAAATGCCTCTCCCTGTGGGGTTGATGACAAAGCCTGTTTTCAACTGCCAGGTGTTTCGCCTGTCCAGGTCACCAAATTCCAAACCTTCCGTATTTGCCAAGCCATCCTGGCTTTTGAACACCGAATCGTGATGTGCTCTCCAGAGATTGCCTTGGCTGGATATCTCCTGTGCCCATGATGTCTCTGCTAAAAAATGCAAGGTACGTGTCACGTAAAACTGATTTCTCAAAACGAAAGAATAAAAAAGCCTGTCATCCTCAGATGCAGAGACTGTGTTGTCCCTGTTGAAATCCCAGCCCAACAAAGCACCCCATGTCACATCCCAGATTCCGTCGATGATGCGAAGCTGCATCTCGTTGCCCACATTGAGTTGGTATCGTTCGTCTGTAAGCTCCGCCAAGTAGATGTTGTAGTCCCTACCGGCTTGAGTCTCAGTTACAAAAGTATCGGGATGTCTCTTGAGAAAATTTGCAAAGAGATTGTTCCAAACCAGAGGTCCCAACTTGCCGAATCCCAGGTATGCCACAGCCTTGTAGCTATATGTCGATACGGGTATGGGTTTGGGAAACTGGTCCTGTTGACCCGGGTTCAGCTCTAAAAATTTCTTCACCACCTCTGATCGCAAAAAGTCCTCGTATGTCACGCCCTCGGGAAGTGGCGTCTTGTGAGGGCCAAACCTGTTACCCTCAACCGCAGGTTCAAACATGAACTGTCCCCCCAAGCCCAGTTCCAGTCCATCCACCACTCTGATTCTAATCCCCCCTCCAGCGGTCAGGATGGTGCTGTATTGATCCCTTCTCATGAAATACCCCGAATCCCCCACTCCCAGCAATACATCCACGTGAGGGCTGGTCCAGGTAGCAGAGATTCCCATGGTCTCGAAAAACAGTTCGGCAGGTCTCATGTCGTAAAGCCCCAGATCCCCATAATAGTAATCCAGGGTTCCGACCTGCCAGATCACATCTTCAAAAAGAACATTTCCGGCCTGCAGATATAGCTGGGTAAGTCCGTACTCGCTCAATGCTCCGTTGTGAACGTCTGCACCTCTTACAGAACCTCCCTCTATCTTGGCGTGGACACTGGTCCACACATCCTTGGTACCCGGTGTTGGTTGTTGCAAATCGAGTTTCAACTCCAGCGCACCCCAAGGCCCCTCATTCAACAACCTGCCGGAGATGTTCCAAAGCCCGAGCCTGGACCATCCCCCTTCCAGGTCAGGCCTTGCCATGATCCTGAAATAACCGCCGGCGCTGAACCTGTCTGCAGGAGCATCAGCAAAGACTTCACCGGAGAATAAAATACAGACAAAAAGCACAACAGAAAAGTACCGCCATGTACAAAAACGAAAGTTGCCTTCCTCTGTCATCCATAATCTCCCACCTTTTAGAATCAGATTTCCCAGATCGCTTGTGAGGTCACGGAGATGCAAGGAATCGTCCGCAGTCGTGGATTGCCCACGTCGAGGCCTCACCTTACCGAAAAAGATTCTGCAGCATCGACACAGAGATCGCAAGCGAGGTGGGAAATCAGGGGTCATATTAGTCTTTCGCCTCCAGGATCACCACAGCTCTGGACAAAACACTATATTGACCTGTCACCGCTTCGGGATCTTGTGTCCAGATGTTGTGGGATTTCTTGGGATCTCCTGTATCAGAAATATATTCATCACTATCGAAATACTCCTGTGTATCGACGACCCTGACCCAGGATCTGCCCTGGGGGAGGACGAAAGAGACACTGTTTTGGGGATCCATGTTTATCATGATGAGAAGCTCCGGGCCAAAGGATGGATCATAATAGTGTTGCATCAACACCCTGCCCGACCAGTCACCGCCGCCCATGTCCTGATTTGTTGGTGTCTTCCATGCAAATGGAGCCCCCTGCCCGTAGTCATGACGACAAAAGGCATAACAATGATCGCGCCTGAAATGAATCATCTTGCGGACAAAATCATGCATCCTGACCTTCGCGTCATCAGCCTGCCATGTTCCCCAATCAAACCAGTTATATGGATTGTCAGCACTGGTGGAATAGGCGTTGTTGTTACCCAGTTGAGTCCTCATCCATTCATCACCCCCAAGCAACATGGGTGTACCATGGGAGATCAACATGGCAACGAACATGGCTCTCATCATTTGCCTCTTGAATCCTTCATTATCAGATCCCCAATCTCTGGAGCGGTTGTTATCCTCACCGCTGAGGGGATCACAAAATGGATTTGTAGGATCGGAACAACAGATGGGATTGAGCGGACCACAAAGATTGCGCTTTTCGTTATAGCTGAACAAATCATACATGGTAAACCCATCATGGGCAGTGATGAAGTTTACCGAGTGATATGGTTTTCTACCGTCGTCCCCAAAGAGCGGCTCCGAGCCGGTCAGGGCTCCACCTATATCTATTGGGCCTTCAGGAGTGTTCAGAGCACGGTCGTCAAAATTGGCAAAGGCCCTCCACACATCCCGAAAATTTCCATTCCATTCGTACCATGCAACACCTGAATCATCTGAAGCAGACGGGAAGTCTCCCAGTTTGAAATGCGCAAGAGACCATGGCTCAGCGATCAGCCTGGTGTTATATTCCCTGAGCACGGGATCATCTACTATTTGCTGCAACACGCTGGATTGTGCATCCCATTCATTATAGTCCAGGTCCTTTGCGCCGAGAATGGGAGCCAGGTCGAACCTGAAGCCATCCACATGCATCTGAGTCGCCCAATAATGCAGGGAATCAATGATCAACTTTCTCATGGGTTCGTTGTTGCACCTGGTCTGGTTGCCGACTCCTGTCTGGTCCCAAAAATAATGTGGATCATCACCCAGCGCATAGTAGGCAGCATTATCCAGGCCACGGAAAGAATATATCCCTGCCACCTCTTTGGCATCGTAGTTGATGAGTTCCACACTGTTGTCCAGGATTACATCATCCTGGGCAATCTTCTGCCTCCACAGACCACCCTCACCCGTGTGATTGTAGACGACATCCAGAATAACCTCGAGTCCATGTTGATGCAGTTGGTCCACCATCCACTTGAACTCGTCAATGACCTCTTCCCTTTCGTGAAGTGAGGAAAAGCTCAGCTCTGGCGCGAAAAAATTGATGGTATTGTATCCCCAGTAGGTTCCATCGAGGGGCTTCTCCATGACCGGCATCAGTTCCACCGCTGTTATGCCAAGATCTTCCAGATACTGCGCCTTTTCTCCAATGCCCCTGAACGTTCCAGGGTGCTCCACGGCTGAAGCCGTCGAGGCCGTAAAGCCCTTTGGATGAACCTCGTAGACGATGAGATCCTTGTATGTATGCCCATCCGAGTTCGGATCCTTTCTCAGTTCTCGCCATCTGGATTCATTTTCGCTCCACTCATATTTGCTCTTTACTATGACGCTCTTGGATGCGGCAGCCCAGGTGAGTTCCGTCCTGGCCGGTCCAGATGCGGTAGAGCCCTTTGACCAGTCATGATCCCTGTGAATGGCTACCGAATAAGGATCAAACAGTAGCTTGTTGGGATCAAAGCGATTTCCTTCGTCATCCACATCTGCGATAAAACCGTGTATGGAGCCAGGATACCAGTCTGGATCCTTCACCCAGTTCGGTCCCCAGGCTATATATCCATAATGCTGGCCGAGGCCTACACCTTCGACATATATGTTCCATACATTCCCGAAGCGTTCCATGGGGATTCTCTTGGTCGGTCGATCGCTTTCCGGGTCATCGAAAAGAAGCAGTTCAACATCGGTGGCCTTTTGGGAATATACTCCAAAATTGGCCCCTTGATCTATGAGCGTAGGCCCCAGGTGTGCCAGCGCCTCGATGTCGTTCTCGTTCAAAGAAGGGGCCATTGGCTCCGTATGGTATAACTGGGCATAATCATCAGAACAGGCCAGGCTACACATGCTCAGCGTAGCAGCAAATATGCATAAAAGAAATTTCATGAGCATTCTCTCATTCAACTGTTAAAATCCCGGCTCCCATGGCATCCACATCGAGTTCCAATTTGCCTTCAGAGACCTCAAAAGACTTTAAGCCAAGCTCATCGTAGAAGCTCGAACCATCATCGATGTTCAGGCCTGTCAGAGGTATGGAAACGGACCTGCTTTGCCCTGAGCGGTTTATGACCACCACGACGGTGTCGCTCTGGTCACCCATGGCATAGGCCCACAGATTTCCATCATCGGACACCAGAAGATCTCTTCTGTCTCCATCCCACAGGCAAGGGTGATCATGCCTCAAGTTGCCAAGCTTTTGCACAAGAGCCAGGAGCCCCTTCTGGGCTTCGTTCAGTTCATCATCAAAGACCATGGGTCTTCGGTTGTCCGGATCACCTGCCCCTGCCATTCCGATCTCGTCACCGTAATAGATCAGGGGAATACCGGGTGATGTCATCAGAAACACCCAGGCCAGGGCCAGGCGCGAATATGGCTCCTGGGAAACAGGCTGTTGAGGGGGATTCGTCCACCCCTGTTCCTTTCCCCCGTTGCACCAGATATCGCCTATGTCACCATTGGCTTGAGAAAGTGCACGACATACATCGTGGTTTCCCAAAAAATTGCTCATGATGGCCCACTGCCCATAAAGCGAATCGTTTTGGGCTACCATCTGTTCCAATGATTTCAAATCCTGCTCCTTGCGGAGAAACACGGAAGTAATCTTCCAAAAAAGCGGAAAGTCGAATTGTCCGTCCAGAGCGTCTTCGCCAATATAGTGTTTGAGCAAGTCGGCCCCATCTTCCCCGGTGAAAGTCTCTCCCACCATGTAAAAACGCAGGCCGCTGAACCTGAGAATCTGCTCCATGCGTCCACGCAACGAATGCACCACATCATCCACCATGTGTTTTACTGCATCCACCCTGAATCCATCGATGTTGTACTCCTCAACCAGCCACACCGCGTGGTTCATCATGGTGTCCATTACCCTTGTATTGGTATAATCAAAATCCGGCAAATAAGGAGCAAACCAGCACGTCACAGGCTTTGTCCAGTCTGTCTCCTTGCACCCTTCTGCAGGCAAATGAAACCAGGGAGGATTGTCCTGGCTGTGCTCCGTCCAAAGGGGTGAATCCTCGTGGACATGATTGAGCACCAGGTCCACTATCACCCTGATACCATGAGCGTGGGCAATACGGATCAGAGTCTTTAGTTCTTCGGAGGTTCCAAAATGGGGTTCTACCGGGAGTTTTCCTGGCAGGGGATGGTCCAGACTCCATCCGGTGGACACAGGCCAATAGGAATGATAGGCGCTGTACAGTCTGTTTTGGGATCCTTCGTATGCTCCGGCAGCGTTTTCGCTAATGGAAGAAAGCCAAATCACGTTAACACCCAGTTGATCGAAATACCCGCTCTCGATCTTTTTTCTTATCCCGTCGAAATCTCCACCGTGCCAGTTGGCCTTTGGATCCACTCCATCCACAGCATTGTCGTTGGAGACATTCCCATCCAGGAATCTGTCTGTCATGGCGAAATACATGACCGCCGAACGCCAGTCGAATTTTTTCCCCTCCACCCATACGGGAACATAAAGTGCCTGGGCCATGTCTCCTGATGAATCCCCAGCCTCGAACCTGAATGAATATTTTCCGTTCAAAAGTCCAGGCTGATGCAGGCTTATGACGCCAGAGGAAGGATCCAAATCAACCTCCACGTCCTGTCCATCCATCTGTACACTGACCGAATCCTCTCTCAGGCCCAGGCCCGAGGCGCCATCCACAAACTGCACATCCAGCAAAACCTCACCATCAGCATTGGTCAGGGGCTCATGTAGCAGCACCAGCATGGGCTTTTTGCAGTCTGCAACCTGCAGCCTGGAATTTCGTTGACCATCGACCCACTTGAAAAAGGGATTTGCCGGATCTTCGAACCAGCCCTGCTGCCCATTGGTGAAAAACTTGTAGGCATAGTCTCCAGGTTCCAGGCTGAGCTGTAGCTCCCAAAGACCATCATCGCGAAGGTGAAGCGGTGAAGACAAATCCCACTGATTGAACTCGCCCCTTGCGTAAAGATCATCAAAGGACTGATCCCCAGGATCCAATCGCAACACGGTGACACAAGTGCGGACACCCAGCAATCTTGCCAGACCGGATGAATCATCACAGGCTTGGGTCGGGTAAAACCTGGAAAGCAAAGCACAGGAAGGCAGACACACACCGTCACCATCGTTATCTTGTGCATCATCATCACACAGGCAAACTGCGCCGTTTTGCTCGGCCTCACACCTGGTCTTGTAAGGCTGGGTGCAAGGATTGGGCTGACAGGGATCCGGCCCCGGCAAAACACATTCGTCATTCCTTGGAATGTAGCCATCGGCACATGAATCGCACACATCCCCTTGCCAGCCTTCCTGGCAAAGACAGCTTTCTGTACCTGAAAGGATCACGCACGAGCCATGGGTACCACAATCCATATCGCAAGGCTGTCCGGATGTGCCCTCAGTACACGCA
>JALVPF010000075.1 GCA_027031935.1 Myxococcales bacterium
TGACGAAAGTGGCATACTGCTCGACGAACGAGGCCGGTGGTTTCACGAGGGCCAGGCTGTGGAAAATGCAAAGATCAGTGAATATTTCCACCGATCCATCAAAAAGGACGACTCCGGCAGGTATTATCTGTCCAACGAGATGGGCTCACTTCGCGAGATGGTCTACTTCCAGGTCGAAGACACAGCTTATTTTGTCCGACACCTGGCACTGGACCCAAAGCATCAAAAGTTGCTGGCGTCCCTGAACACAGGGGTCGTGGTAGAGGTGGATGCCGAAAGTCTTACTCAAGATCAGCGAGGGGTAATGTACTGCGAAATTCTCGACCATGACAGGGCCAGGTTGACGACCAACGCACTCCATGATCTTTCAGAATTCGTCTCTGAAGATGATGAGGGGATTTTTCTGGAAATAGGTGGCCGGAAGATTCTCGTTTCGGCATAGAAAACGTCAGCAGTCCCATCCTGAGTTTTGGGATGGGCACTTGCCTAATCTGGGATCCGGTCAGGATTCGGAGGTCAACTCCTCGAAAAAACCCGTCTGACGATTCTTTCGAACATTGTCCCAGGAAAAGCATCTCCCATTCATGGCCACATAAACCCCAGGTGGCAAGCTCTGGACAAATGCCAAGGCTGCCCCAAGGTTAAACAGCCCATCGGAAGAACCAAAAGTGAAAGGGACCATGGCGCCTGTAAGCACGATGGTCTTGTCCGTGATGTTCTCTCCCAACAACCTTGCCGTAACCTCCATGTTGTCTGTCCCATGGGTGATGACAATCTTGTCCATGGGACATGTTCGGCAGTGGTCCAGAATGATCCTTCGCTCTGCGTCTGTCATCTCCAGGCTGTCTTCCATCATCAGATTTCGGACCTGTAGATCCAGCTTGCACCTGCCCAGACGCAGCATCTCCACCAGGTGGCTGTCTTTGAAAAACAACTCTCCTGTCAGTTCGTTATATTCCTTGTCAAAGGTTCCACCAGTTATAAAAATCCGAATGGGCATTGAGTTGTTCCCGAGCGAGGAAAAAAGGGGCACACATCATCTACAAGGCATCGATCATGTCTTTGATGGCGTCCTTATCCTTTGCGTCTGGTTTGAGTTGGAGGTACTTCTTCAGGACTTTTTTAGCTTTTTTTATCTTTCCCACAGAGACATAGCAAGTGCCTAAAGCCTTGTATGCATCAGCAAAGCCCGGGCTTGCTTTCAAGGCTTTCTTGAACAGTCCGATGGCCTTGGAAAATTTGCTCCTTGCCATAAACTCTTTTCCGGTCTGGTAGTTCATCCTGGCAATTTCAGATATTTTTTCCATCGTCCCGGTGTTGGAATCCGTCTTGGCCACCACAGTCTTGGTATCCCCTTTGGTGACAACGGTCTTAGCATCCCGTGTTGATGGCAATTTGTCACTTGTATCATGCTGTATGTCGGCAGGAGTCGGCACTGCCACCAAACCACCATCTTCGCCTTTGGCAGCTTGCTCCTGGCCATGGGCCTGATCCTTGGCAATTCCAGCATCCATAACTGCAGGATGAGACAGGTCGGAAGTTCCTGAATCAGTATTTTTCTTCAGGACGAAAAAGTACAGGCTGGCACCAGCAGCACCCAGCACAAGCAATCCCAACACCAGCCACAATATCATGTTCGAGCTGGACTTCGGAGCGGTGGAAATCTGAAAATTGGCCTCAGGAGAATCCCCCGATTGCAGCGAAGCCCTGATGTCATCTGTTCCGCCCTTGCCCTCTGGACGAAGGACGGTTGGAGCCGGGTTTTGCGGAGCCGGTGCGGCAGAAGAAGGTCCATCGAAGAGATCATGGCCCTGGGGAGCTTGCTGTGCTGGAGCCTGTTTCTGGCTACAGACGGCATTGAGTTCCTGCTGGAGCGCCAGTGCGGTTGGTTGGCGCCCGTTCTTGTCCTTGCTCATGGCCTTGAGAATCACGGCCTCCAGGGCGGCAGACACTTTTACCCCAGGCACCTTAGAAGGAGGAATCGGTGGTTCCACGAGGTGCTTTGTCACAATGCCCATGGCCGTAGGGGCGGTAAAGGGCAACTTTCCAGTGACCATCTGATAGAGGATGACCCCTGCCGCATAGAGATCGCTTCTGGCGTCCAAGACTTCACCGCGGGCCTGCTCGGGAGACATGTACTCGGGAGTTCCACAGACCATACCAGCCTGAGTCAAAGCCGGATCCTGATTGTTCTCCTGTATCTTGGCAATTCCGAAATCCAGGACCTTGACGAAGTCCTTGGTGCCCCGCAGATCTGTGACCATTATGTTTTCCGGCTTCAGGTCCCTGTGAACTATGCCGGCTGCATGTGCATCCGCGAGGGCTGAGAGAACCTGGTCCATGATGTGGACTATGCGTTTTTCGCCCAATGGGAATTCAGTTTGTATTATCTTGCCGAGATCCTTGCCCGGGATAAACTCCATGGCCATGAACAAGGCCCCATCCTTTGGTTCCTGGCCAAAATCGATGATGCTGATGGAGTTGGGGTGGTTCAAACGGCTGGCAGCCCTGGCTTCACGATGAAAGCGCCTGGCAAGGGTATCGTCCTGGCCGGTGCCAGCTCTCAAGACTTTGACACAGACGGTCTTGTCCAGGCTGAGCTGCACCGCCTTGTAAACCCGGCCCATCCCTCCTACACCGAGCAGTTCTTCTATGAGAAACTTGTCATCGAGTTTGCGACCGATAAGGGGATCCTGCGGCTCCGATGGAGACACCACGGATTTTGGCATGATGTTGCCACAACTTGGGCAAAATCGTGCACCCTCCACCACATCAGTTCCACACTTTGGGCAATATACCACTCTAATCTCCCAAAAAACTTCAATCATGCGCTCTATAACTTAGATTTCGCAGGTATTCAATGATAAATTGGGATGGGATGATGACTCCTTATGGGAAAAAAATATCCAAGACAATGAAACCCTTTTTCTGTTTTTCAAAAAAGACATCGAAACAATTGCTACGGGCCTTGATGTTTCTCTTTGAAAAATCTTCGACCACTAACACAAACACTTACACAAAGTCCGATTCTCAAAACGAGGAATTCTACCTGTTTCTGGACAAATCGGTCTGCAATGCCAACTGTATATTCTGTTCCAGGGGACAGGCCGAGTGGCAGGAAAAAGTCCGGCGGGAGTTAGAAGGCTTTGATTACCAGTCAGAACTTGTGACCATCGAAGCCAAGTTGCGACAAACTCAACAAAAAAGTATGTTTCATCTTGGGGGCCATGAACCTTCCATCTACCCAACCCTCATACCCATAATCTCAGTAGCGGCAAGTACCGGGTTCAAGAATATCATACTGGAGACCAACGGACTCGCCCTGGCTGATGAAAATCTGGTACAGAAACTCGTGGACAATGGAGTTACAGAGGTCAGACTCCCAATTTACGGGGTTTCAGAACAAGTCCATGATTCCATCACGGGAATTGAAGGCTCCTTGAAAAAATTGAAGCAGGCCATGGCCAATCTTGAAAAGACAAACATAACAGTAAGACTAAAAACGGTACTGCTTCGTCAGAACATGCACGAGATGGAAGAGCTTCTTTCCCTTGACCGCAGGATGGGTTGTGGTCTCGTGATGCCTTCGTCTCAGAATCCCGAAAAATACAGAAAGCTCTGTCCCAGGCTCTCGTCGGTAAAGGATAGCATTCTTGACCGCATTGGAGACCTCTACCTTCCATGTATAATGCCGAGGCGTAATTTCTTTAGCATTAGCAGCATTCCCATGGCACAAAGAGGACAGGGATTCGTAAGCATCGAAGATAGCCGAATTGTCCGTCAAGGCGTGGGTGACAATCTTTCTGATGAACAGAGACTACAGCAAAAAGTCTTTCTCCGGCGTTGCCAGGTTTGCGATCAGAAGACATACTGTACTGGAATATACGACATGTACTGGCAATTATATGGAACACATGAACTCTATCCGGTTCTGGACTAACGCTCCAGATAGGTATACGCCTCCAGCCCATTTTCGAACCTGATCAGCAGATCCTTTACCTCCCTGGATTCTATCAACCCCTTTGAGATGGCATCTTCAGCGACCTGCCTCAAGCGATCGGCCAACTCAAGCTTGTCGTATTGTAAATAGCCCAGGACCTCGGACACAGAGTCACCCCACAGCACGGTATCGAACCTTGGACCATCATCTCCAATGCTCACATGGACCGTGTTGGTATCACCGAAAAGGTTATGCAAGTCTCCCAGGATCTCCTGGTAGGCGCCCACCAGGAACACTGCCAGATAATATGGTTCATCGTCGGGCTCGTGAAGAAGAATGGTATCGTTGACATCGTGCAAGGAGATGAAATTGTCGATCTTGCCGTCCGAATCGCAGGTGAGATCCGCCAAGGTCGCCGGCCTGGTAGGACGCTTGTGCAATCTGTGTACAGGCATGATGGGAAAGAGCTGCTTTACCGCCCAATGATCAGGCAAGGATTGAAAAACGGAAAAATTGCCGAAATAGGTGTCAGAGACATCCTTCTCCAGCCTGTCGAGTTCCACTGGCACGTAATCCAGCTTCTGAATCACCTGCCTGATTTTCTGCGTACATGCCCATGAAAGTTGTTCGGCATATGCCCTGCCCTCCAGATCCAGGTCACCGTGGACATACAAGGAAAGCGCCTGTTGGCGATATTCCAAAAGATCGTTGTATGCCTCCTGATACTTTTTCCTGTTGATGCTCTGGTATGCTTCCCATAGTAGGTGATGGATCTGATGGTCATGTTCGTCAGGTCGACGAGGTGCCGAGGTGGACACACGACTATCTACACCCAATATGTCAAAAATCAACACCGCATGATGCGCGGTGACCGCCCGCCCGCTTTCAGAGATGATTGTGGGCATTTCAATACTGTTATCCCTGCAAGCATCCCCTATGGTTGCTACAATATCGTTTGCATACTCCTGCAGGGAATAGTTCATGGACGAATGGAAATTCGTCCTCGAACCGTCATAGTCCACGGCGAGTCCACCACCCACATCGAAATAACACAGGTTCGCGCCCATTTTCGCAAGATCCACAAAAATTCTACACGACTCTCTCAGCGCATTCTTGACAGAAGCGATATTTGTAAGCTGTGAACCAAGATGAAAATGCAAGAGTTCAAGCGATCTCAACATTTCCCGCTCGCGGAGCATCTCCATGGCACTGACCAATTCACCTGCATTGAGCCCAAACTTGCTCTTGTCTCCGGAAGACTCGCTCCATTTCCCGGAACCTCTCGTGCCCAACCTGACACGAACACCAATGCGTGGATCGACTTCCAGCCGTTTTGCCACATCCATCAGGTGTAACAAGCCCTCGAATCTGTCTACTACTATTATGACATTCTTGCCCAACTTGCTGGCCAAGAGAGCTGTCTCCAGATAATCATCGTCCTTGAAACCATTGCAAACGATGACCGACTCAGGGTCCTGGGCCATGGATATTGCAACATAGAGTTCGGGTTTGGATCCAGCCTCCAGACCCACATGAAATTTCCTGCCGTGAGCCAGGACCTGCTCGATGACATGCCTCTGCTGATTGACCTTTATGGGCATGACCAGCTTGTAATCACCGCGGTAATCATACCTGTCCTTGCTGATTCCAAAGGCATCATGGATGGCCTCGATCCTTGACTTGAGTATGTCGTTGAAGCGCACCAACACTGGCAGTGATATTCCCCTGTCCAAGAGACTTCTCACAAGGTCTCTAAGATCCACCGCTTTGTCGGGTTCTCCATCCGAACGGATTTCAACGTGGCCGGATTCGTTAATCCCCACATAAGGGCTACCCCAGGCATCCACCAGGTAGTATTCCCTTGCATGTTCAATGGTCCAGGATTCCATGTGCACCTCTTCTATCCGCTACGGGATGAACATTATCCATACCAGAGGGTTGGGGTCAACACGGGAAAAAAAAAGTGCCAGGCATGCAAATTTGAAAATATCCTAACCAGGGGTGATAATGACCGCAGACAAGATCAGGAGAAAGCACATTGGGCATTCGTCCCAAACTTGCGTTTTTGCTTGTTTTCCTCCTCGTTCCAATGATGGGAGGAGCAGGTGTGCTCGTAGTTGATTTCACCAAAAACCTCCTGCTGGAGGAAATGGAAGACAGAGGTTTGTCAGTGCTTTCCGCCCTGTCCGTTCCATGCTCCATCAGCTTGGCCAGCCACGAGATAGAGAGGCTCGATGACTTTCTTGCCCAGTTCAAAGAGGACAAACTGCGCTACGAAGCGACTCAGGCAACTGGAAATAATAGTCAAAAGACCGAATCAATAGTCCCCATCCGAGATCTCGTCTATCTTTGTATCATCGACAACAAAGGCAGAGTTTTGGCCCACACCAATGAAACAGAATACGGCAGCATCAGAACAGATGATTTCACCCTGTCTGCCATGGCATCGAGCGAGCCAAAAGTCTCGAACACAATCGAATCGGGCCATCCGGCAAGCATGTTGATCGCCTATCCGGTCAAGTCAGGCCTCAGATGGGGAACTTTGGTAGCAGAGTTTTCCCTGCTCAGGCTCGAGCGCAGAGCAGCACAACTGACATGGAAGTTGATGGCATTGACCTTGGTCCTAATCACTTTGACTATCATTGGCCTGGCCATGGGACTTGGGAGGCTGGTGGTCAGACCTGTCAGCGCCTTGTCCAGTGCTGCGCAGCGACTTGGAGCAGGAGACCTGGATGCCCGGGTATCCGTCAAGAGCCCAAAGGACGAGTTGGGGATTCTGGCAGGAGTTTTCAACAAGACCGCATCCGAGTTAGCCTCCTATACGAGAGACCTGGAAGAAAAAATCCGTCAACGTTCAATGGAGATCGTGGAGAAAAACGAGGAACTTGAAAACACCAACAAGCGCTTGAGTGAAGCAAACAGACGGCTTGAAGAGGTTGCCACCACAGACGGGCTTACGGGCCTGGCAAACAAAACCCATTTCCTTTCCCGACTGAACTTCGAATTCATCCGGGCCGAGCGTGGCGGCCATAAACTCAGCCTGATGATGATGGATATCGATCACTTCAAGATCTACAATGACAGCAA
>JALVPF010000076.1 GCA_027031935.1 Myxococcales bacterium
CTGTCAGTTAACTACTTGCTCGGCTCGGCTGCTTGTAACAAACCAAGCCTGTTTGCGATTAATCTTGTGGAGAACAAAAGCATGAATCGACAGTTTCCCAAAATCTGCCTCAGCTGAAGGCGAGGCATGGAGCCAGGTTGGCTCCAACACATGACCGGCCTTTGGGTGACTATCCCTGCTTGATCCTTCCTGCCTCCTTGGGAGATCGGCGCGTATAGGCAGCCGACGGCCCAAGGAGATAGAAAATGACAGAAAAGACAATAATCGACTGTAGGCGCTTGGCTTGTCCCCAACCGGTGATCAACACGAAAAACGCCCTTCAAGGCGCCACATCTCCCTTCGTGGTTATGGTAGACCGCGAAGAAGCCTGCATCAACGTAAGTCGCCTTGCCCAAAGCCATGGTGCCCAGGTATCAGTGGCAGAGCAAGGCGGCGAATTTCACCTAACAATTACACCAGGCCAAAAAGCAGCAATGGCAGAAGAACCCAGGATTGTATGCACAGGAGATAAAGACGGTGGTGCCGTGGTCCTTATTTCCTCAGAGGGCATGGGACGAGGTGACCATGAACTGAGTGCGATCCTGATGGCCGCCTTTGTGGATACGCTCGGTCAGTTCAAGGGGGAGATATCTCACGTGATCTTCATCAACGCAGGAGCGAAGCTTGCCATAGAGGGCTCGCCGGTTTTGGAGCAGCTGCTACAACTGGAACAGATGGGAACCCGGGTACTTGTCTGCGGCACCTGCCTGAAGCACTTCGGCATCAAGGATAGGCTCGTCGTGGGCAGTGTCTCGAACATGTATGAAATAGTCGAGACCATGCTGAAAGCCAGCAAGATCATCCAGCCATGAGTTGCCAGCAAGCTTGTGTTGTTTCAGGACAACATCTCCATGCTCAGGCATCATTTCTTTTCGAAGCTTCGCTTGATTTAGGCTTTCGTTTTCTTTCAGGTGTTGACCTGCGGCCATCCAGGAAATGGAAGAGCGTGTAGACGGGATGTCGCAAGGACATTCTGGGACCGGCGTATCTCATGACCTTGCGGATTTTTTCGCGCCGCTTGGCATTGAAACAATGGACAGAACACTTGGCACAGGTGGGCTTTTGATCGCCGAAAGGACACCTGTCGACCCTTTGCGTGACATACTCCCAGAGTTCTTCACACTCTGCACAAAGCTGCCCCGATGTGTGGTGGTGGGCCTGGCAGTACATGCCGATCATGACCCGCACAGTATTGAGTTCGCGTCGGATCCTTCGAGATTCATTTTGTTCGGTATCTTTCATCACGCTTCCAAGTCTTTTGTCTGTATCAAGATGATCATGCGAAGAGTTCCAGTCAACGCCTATTCCGGGAGAATAATATTTTTTTTATCTCCATAGAAACATTCCAACATGCACACGTCCTGCTTCTGGCGCTATTGATGTTTTTAGAGCATGATAAGGCATGCAAAAAATGGGCTTTGCAATATGACTAGATGGAGTTTGGGAGACATACCATGGCAGATGAAAAGGGCAGCGAGAACAAGGACAAGCCAAGGGGAAAAGACCCTGTGGAGGAAGCATGGAAAAAGTATCATAAAAAAGTTTTCATGATTTACCTGGCTCTCAGTCCCCTGTTTATCTTTCTTGGCATAAAGCTTCTGTCGCCGACCGTGCCTTTTCTCAACCTTCCGGCCATGCATTTTAGCCTGACTGACTGGGATCTGGGTGTATCGGGCTTTGTGGAGCGGCCGGGACAGTCGGTGCTCTTGTTGAAAATGAACAACGAGCCACCAGGATGGGATGTCGCTTACGAACGTATACTGACCATGGACCCCGAAGATGGTGACATCCTGGGCCAGGTGGTTGAGTCCAGACCTGCCCCAAAAAGCTATTCACGTCCCATGGATGCCTTGCAGGTTTTTTCGTAAAGATTGCGAAAGATATTGTCAGGATCCGTTATTGCCTTTACCTCTTCGAAGTTCTTCTTGTTGAAAATCTTCCAGAACTCATCTTCAGAATAATAGTTGTAAGAGATAAGGGTCTTGATGCCGTTGAGCTCCTGTAGCTTTTCTTCCATGAGCCTGTAGTAGTTGACATCCCCACGCTGCTTCATGCCGTATATGGCGATATCCACCAGCAACTCGTCTTCCATGCCATGCCAGAAGCGGTCATCGAGCCACTCGTAATCATGCACCCTCTTGTAAGGAACGACCCACAGAGGAAAGTGGCCGAAATCCACAGCGTACCATTCCAGGAACTCCTTCAACCTGGAAAAAGGCAGAAAGGTGTCCACTGTAACATCAGGCCGCTCATCGTCCAGGAGCAGGAAACGAAGTTTTTCGGCAAGTCTCAGGATTGCCGAAGAGCCGAGTATTCTCCCCAAAAGCAGTCGGCCCAAAAATGACTTGGGATGCACATTTGTCACACCCTGATCATAGCGATAGAAATAATGTGGTGTCTTGAAGTAGTCCTCGCTCCTTTTGGCCGTGCTCTGATAGTAGACCTTGAGCCAGTCATAACGGTTGGTATAAGGTGCGCGATCCACAAAATCGCCAACACAGAGGGTGAGATGGCTTGTGGAATGAATGAGCCCGTCCATGAACTGAACGTCTTGATTCTTGTAATGAGACCAGATGGATTCCAGATAGCTGTCTATGGAGGTGTGCTTCTCGTGCCTGAGGTGTACGAAAGGCTTGGCGGGTACGAGCTTGAACACCAAGCGGGACAGAATGCCAACGGTTCCGAACGATCCGTGCATCATCTGGAAGATGAGCGCGTGCTCGTTTTCAGGGGTGCAGTAAAGCACGTCTCCCTTGGCCGTGATGATCTCGTACTCCAGGCAGGTATCATGAAAGCCGCCATACTTGAAAGACATGGACTCTATGGAGCAGCCGGCCACAGCTCCTCCAATGGTGATGGTCTTTAGCTCTGGCACAACGATGGGTACCAGGCCAAGAGGCAGGGTGCGATCCACGATCTTGCAAAATGGGACGCCCGGTTCCGCGATACACACTCTGCGTTCCGTATCCACCTCTATGATCTCATCGAAATCCATCAGGTCCACTTTTTCGTCTTCGTATTTCTTGTCATGCACCTTGGGGACCTGATGGGACACGGTCCTCTTCTGGCGGGACAGGGGAGCCGTGCTCTTGCGCTTGCGAAGTTGGCTCGAGACCCGTTCGACCTTCCTGGCATGTTTTTCGTTTAGCCTGACACCTTTGGCTGTTGATGGACCGTATGGCTCCGTCCTGCTGGTCTTGTCTTTAGATTGCATGGCGCTCGCTCTGTTGTCTACTGCCTGGTGAACTTTGGCAAGTGCGCCCGTTCGGCCCACCTCTGCCAAAAGATTTTCTGGTTCGCTTTCTTCGTGGGCTGGAACCGTAGCACATTATGCGCAAAGACTTCCATACGGGAAACGATATTCGGCGGATAAGGCTGCCCGTCATTTTCCAGGGCGATTACGGGATAACCCCTGGCCTTTGCCCATGGAGCGTATACGCCCTCGATCAACCTGCCCGGGAGACAACCGAAGGGGGCGATAATGGCGACTCCGGAATATCCATCCTTCATGGCCGCAGCACCCACCGCAGGAGATACGGTAGCCTCGCTCTCCAGCTCCGGATCGACGAATGTCTTCTGCCCCTCACCTATTATCTCTTCCATGTCGTGAGGCACATGGGGCACGAGACCGGTGGGTTCCAAGATGGCCGCGATCTTGTTCTCCGTAGTCCGTTTCCAGAACTTCTCCACGAGGAACATGGCCTCGTCCTTGATGCCACCGTTTACCAGAGTGTGTATCAAGCCCTTTTGCTTGCGGGTCCTTTCCATGATGAACTTTCTTGCATAGTCGGCGTAATGGAACCACTCGGTAACACCGGTCACCTTTGGATAGATTCCCTTTGTAATGAGCATGTCAGAGATTTGCTCAACCGAGAAGTTGTCACGCCTGACATAGATTTCACCCACGATGAGAACCTTCTTCAAATCATCCAGGCTTCCTGTGAGCGGTATGTCCGACAGACGACGAGCCCCTCTCTTCAGCTCGTACTCGAGATCCTTGGGCCCTGCTTCGAATCCATGCATCACATCACGCCAGACTTCCTTGAATACCTCCTGGGCCGAATCATTGTCCTCTGCCAAAAGACGCAGGGAATTGCGGATATCGGTAAAAAAGTCACCGAGTATCAGACCACGCCAAACGTCCTGGCTGAAGGTTGCGCCCAATTCTCTATAGGAATTTTCCGAGTTGGACACCAGGACCACGACGTTTTCCCAGCCCATGTCCTCGAAGAGCCTGTCGAAAAACACGTGGTACTGCCCCGTTCGGCACGGTCCCAAGGTGGATGGAACAAAGACGACATAAATCTCGTCACCCTTGTAAGGGTCGTTTTCCTGGAAGAACTTCAGAATAGCCCCCAGCACCAGCAGCGCAGGTATGCACTCTTTGCCAGATGCAACATTTCTGGCAAGCTGGGTGCTGAATGCATCCGGAAGAGGAAGGGCCGTGGAATGGATTCCCTGACGCCTGGAGGCAACGCCCATGGCATCTACGGAGAGGTCTCCCATGGAAGGAATGATGAAATGAATGTGAGGATCCCGAATGTCCAGCCTGTTGCCGGTCTTGCGATCCACTATATCGCAATACTCTTCCTTGAGCTGGACGTAGTACCGCCTCTTGAATGGTTTTTCCGGTTCCGGGATGACGTTCCTGCGATAGCTTTCGACTATGTCCAGGAAGGCCTCTACCCTGGTATCCAGGCCGGCGTCTGCAGTATGGGAGTCTACCTCGAGCACCAGGTATGGCTTGTGTCCCATGAGCCAGCGAACATAGTGCAGCAGGAACGAATCCGGAGCGCAGGAAAAATTCGACACCCAGGACAGATAGAGATTGTCTATACTCTTGACCCGCTTGACGGCCTTCATGTTTTGCTGACCGTAATACCAATAATTGTTGGGTGGAATCTCTGCGGTGGCAGAGTAGATCATGTCGTACGGGATCACGGTTACGCCCTGGGAGGTGAACTTGCGCGGTATTCCCATGTTGGCGTCCCGGGTAAATGCGTTGTATGGCCTGCCCAGCAAGGCTATATAAACCTGGTCCGGATTTTGCTTCACCTCATCGAGGATCTTTCTGCCGAGGTTCCTGTATGCCGCCAAAAACGCCTTGTAGTGTTTTACTCCCTCATCATAGGCACGAGCACCTTCAGCGCGGGTAAATCCCAGTTTTTGGGCCACCTCTTCGAAGGGAATCCGACTGGATTCGAATCCGTCTCCGAAAGACACCAGGGGCCGGAGCACCTTTTCGTCTTCCAGATCGAATGCATGCCGGGCAAAAAACGGCAAACCCTGCGTCAGAGGACAGGTACAGGCATGGACCTCCTCCATCGTCGGCATATCTCGAAAATGTGGCAGGAAGATGAAATCCGTACCCTTGTCCAGCACATCCTGTATGGCGCCGTGCGCAATCTCCGTCGGGAAACAGTAATTGCTCTCCTGCTTGGCGATCCCTATTGCAGAGATGCTGGTCGATGGCTGCACTCTGACACCGAGGGTATGGAAAAACCATGAATAGAAAGGCCAGATGGAATGGACCGAAAAGGCCATGGGAATTCCCACCACCTTCTGGCTTCTGGGTATGAAAGAGTCCGGTTTCGGTGCATAGTCCTCGAAGAGCATCTTCGTTCGTACCTGGGTATAGTCTATCACTTCAGAGGCCCGGATCCGGCGTTTCTTTCGCTGGTTGGTGTAAAGGGAACATCGGCCCCCAAAAGGATACCGGTGTTCGCCAACGTTGATCCGCCTGATGCTACACATGTTCTCACATGCCTTGCACGTAAACTCCTTGCCGTATGAGATCTCCTTGTCCATGAGGCTTTCCAGGTCAAAATCACCCTTTTCGATGAGACCTTCCTGGTGTTTTTGTATCACGAGTCTCGCCACCCCGAAGCAGCCCATGAGCTCTGGATCCGGTGGAACGGTAATGTGCTTTTTGGTCATCTGAGCGAACGCGAGACCTACCGCCGGGTTCTTTGCCACCCCACCCTGCAGCACGATGTGTTCTCCTACGGCCCTGTTGCCCACCACCCGGTTGAGGTAATTTGCCACGATGGAAAACACCAGGCCGGCAACGATGTCCTCCCGGCCTGCACCCTGTTGTATGGACTTGCGAATATCAGAGTTGATGAAAGCGGAGCAGTGCTCGCCGAACTTCAGTGGTGCCGGAGCCTGTAAAGCGATGGGCCCAATCTCCGGTGCCGTGTTGATGCTCAGATCTCCAGAGGCCGATTCTTCCAAAAAGGAGCCGGTTCCAGCGGAGCATGCTTCGTTCATGGCATAATCTATGGGAACACCATTGTTGATGTATACATACTTGGCGTCCTGCCCACCTATTTCAAAGATTGTGTCCACATCCTTTTGAAAATACGTGGTCCCAACGGTGTGTGCTATGATC
Organism: Myxococcales bacterium; assembly: GCA_027031935.1. Taxonomy (GTDB): domain Bacteria; phylum Myxococcota; class B64-G9; order B64-G9; family B64-G9; genus JALVPF01. The sequence continues at coordinate 6,431 of JALVPF010000076.1, forward strand.
TCGTTGTACACGCCCACCGTCTCTATGAACACGCCCAAAAGCTCCCTGGACGAGCCGGTGGTGGCCACGAGAGAGATCCTGGGTTTATGCTCACCCAGTTGTTTCTTTACCTCCCTGAGGCACAGCTTGAAGGCTTGGATGGGATCACCGTGGGTGCGACCATAATGTTCAGCGACGATCTCCATGGTTTCGGCGTTTACCAAGGCCACCTTGGTGGTCGTTGAACCACCATCGACACCCAGCACGTACTCTGCATCAGGATCAAACACCCCCCTGCGCGATGGCACATTGTCAACCAGCGAGGCAGCCTCCGAGAGGGGCAAAAAAGTCTTGAAGATCAGATCCGTACCTGGTCGTATGAAGCCTTGTCTCGGCACCTTGGCACCCTGCTTTCGAGCCAGATACGCTGCGCCGAAAGCCTCGAAAAACGGTGCCTGCTCAGGTACAACAAAATCTATATCAGGCCTGCTCTGCCTCAGGAACTGTACCAGGTGGCGGTTGTTGGTAACGCCGCCTAAGAGCACGACCTGTCCCAGCCTTAGCTTGGCCTTGGTGAGAAACTCGGCCACCTTGTCGGCCATTACCTTGCTG
>JALVPF010000077.1 GCA_027031935.1 Myxococcales bacterium
GGGGAACAGGAGCCACAGGCCGAAGGTGAACAGGAGCCACAGGCCGAGGGGGAACAGGAGTCACAGGCCGAGGGGGAACAGGAGCCACAGGCCGAAGGTGAACAGGAGCCACAGGCCGAAGGTGAGCAGGAGTCACAGGCCGAAGGTGAGCAGGAGTCACAGGTCGAAGGTGAGCAGGAGTCACAGGCCGAAGGTGAGCAGGAGCATGAACCTGCGCAAGAGAGTTCCGGCCAGGAGGCGCAGGAGACAGATGAGGTCATGGAGTTGGGTTCCGACGAGGTCGAGACCATCGATGATGATCTGATCGTCGAAGACCTTGATGATTCGCCTCAAGGTGAGACTGCTCCTGATTCTCCTCCTGACATACCGCCGATGCCCCGCAAGGTTTCAGATGAGGAGCAGGCATTTGTGGAGCAAGCATTTGCTTCCATAGAAGATACCCGCAAGGCTCTTCACGACGGCAAGTTGCGAAAGAATAAATCGAAGAAGAAAAAGTCCGGTCCCAAGGGCGGCCTGGAAGAGAAACTGGATTTCTTGCGGGACAAGCTCAAGCAGCGTGAACTGGAAATAGCCAAACTTGCTGACATCTGGGAATCTAAGGAGAGGGAGTTTTCGTCTTTCAACGAGAAGTTGATGGACAAGGAGGTGGAGATCCAGGGACTCAAGATGCGTATCGAAGACCTGGAGCGAAAGCTGGATGACGCGAGGAAAGATGGGCAGCAACAGGCGCAGGAGTTCAAGGCCTCCATAGATTCCTTGTTGGAAGAAAAGGTAATCACCGAAAATGATCTGATTCAGGTCGTGGCTGAGAAGGAAAAACAGATAAATGACATGCGTGTGCAGATTTCGCGCAAGGAGAGAGAGGCGGAGGAGCAGGAAAAGGAGTTGCTTTCTAAGTTGAAGGCAGGTGAAGAACAATATGCCCTTCTTGGTGACAAGCTCGCCACAACCATACAGGAGTCCACCCTGCGTGAGCAGCAACTTCAAGAAACCATCTCGGATCATGAAGTGGTCATAGCCTCGAACGAGGAACAGATAGAGAAACTGACAGGTGAGCTGGAACGGACTAGGGAGGAAAAAGAAGCGCTGGAGCAGGATTTGCGCGAGAGGATTGCTGAATCGGAACAACATCTTGGTGAACTCGAGCGCGATTTGCAAACCCTCCGGGAGGAGAAGGAGCGCTCTGAGCAGATCCTCAACGAGGGATTGAGCGCGCAAATGGAACGCGCAAATGCATTAGAGACCGAACTCAATGATACCAAGCAGGCCAAGAACGAGCAAATCGCTGCCTTGCAGGAAAAGATACAGGACAAGGAGGAGAGACTCTCGGACTTGGACGAGGCATACAAAGAGCTTCAGAAGGCAAAGGATCAGCAGCAGGAGAGATTGGCGGCCAAGCTCGATGATCGTGAGTCCAAGATATCCAGCTTGGAAATGGATCTCTCGGCCCTTAGACAAGCCAAGGAAGAGAACGAATCCAGGCTGAATCAGCGCCTCTCTGAGAGAGAGGAAAAGATCGAGGTGTTGGAGCGAGAGCTCGGTGATGTAAGGGAACAGTTCATCAGGACCAAGGACGATCTGGATGTGCAGTTGAGAGACAGGCAGGAGACGATTCGCGACCTCGAACAAAATTTGGTTGTTACTCGCAAGGATAAGGAATCTGCTCAACGTGAGGTTGAACGTCTCACAGGAGAGTTGGAACAGAGAACACAGACCTATGAACAGAAATTCGCAGATCTGGAAAGGGAGAAGGTTCAGAAAGAAGAGGATCTGTCCTCCCAGATTGCTGCCCTCGAGGAGTATCTGGCAGAGGTTCGCAGGGACAGGGAAGAGGCCCTTGACGCGGCTGAGCGGGAAATGTCCGAGAAGGATAAGACCATCGCCGAATTGCGTCAGGAGTACGAGCTGGCTTCTGAACAATGGGACAAGCAGCTGGCTGATCTCAGGGCTGAACTCGAGTCTGCCAGGAGTGAAAGAAACGAATTGCTGGAGACCCTGGAGGAGACAAGGCGCGAGAACACACAAAGCATGGAGATGATCGAGCAGGAAAGGGAGAGGGAGCGTGGTGCATGGTTAGAAGAACAAAATGCCCTGGAAGGAAAAATCCAGCAACTTTCCGCGGACCTGGATAAGAGTGTTGCAGCGCATGACCATGAGAAGGAAGTCCGCAATCAGAGAGAGGAAGAACTCGAAGCGCTACGCCATGAGTTGGAAGAAACAAACAGGTCATGGATGGAAAAACACGAGGAGATGGAGCAACTGTTGAACCAGCGTGATGGGCAGATCTCGGAGTATCAGAGCCGGATCGAAACAGTGGAAAGGGAATTTGCCGAGTATAGGAATGAGACAGGCGAGCGGACCGAAGAGATGGAGACTGTTCTCATGGAGAGAGAACAGAGGATCTCGTCTCTGGAATCTGACCTGGCTCGCACCAGGGCCGACCTGGAGTCCATGATCGAACAGATTAAATCCGAGGCAGCCGAGGCCCTGGCAAATGCCGAACAACAATCCGACCAGCAGCTGTTACATCAGCGACAGGAGTATGAGGTTCAGATCGCAGAAATGCAGGAAAACGCAGAACAGACGCGACTTGCCCTGGAGACACAACTGTCTGAACTTCAAGAGCGATTGACCTCCATAAACAAGGAACTCGAATCCACAAAACAGATGGCCGTTGCGCGGGAGTCCGAACTTACTGAACACCTGGCATCTTCAGAGTCTTTGGCTGAGGAACGGGCCCAGCAGATCATGCAGCTCGAACAGAGGCTTGAACTGGCCAGGGATGAAATGGCCCAGGCCGAAAGAGTGTCATCGGAGCGCGAATCGGCCCTAAATGAAAAGTTGGTGGAGGCAGAGGGAAGGGCTGCTGAACTCGCTGACGAGGTGGTCAGGAACAACGAGCAAATGGAAACATTGCGCAACGAAATGCGTGAAAGGATCGACATATGGGAAGGAAAGATTGCGTCTTTGAACGAACAGCTGGCTCAGGCTCAGGAGCAAGAGAATGAGCTGAAGCTGCAGTTGGAAAACAAGACGAGTGAGATCGAGACACGTTGGCGGCAGGAGCTTGCGGAATCCGAGAAAAAGGCGGAGCAATATTTGGTGAAGATCCATGAGTTGGAAACCGCCAGGGATGAACAGGCTGAACTTTCTGCAAAACTGCATGCTGAGATCGAGCAGCTAAAGGCGCAGGTCGCCTCTGTTTCAGAGCAGAAACAGAAAGCCGAGGAACTTGCGGGGCAGTACGAGGAGGCCATGAACTCGGCTATTCGCGAGAAAGACGAGGGAGTATTTAAGGCCATGCAGGAGATGGAGGCAAAGCAGGACCACTACATCAAGGAACTGGAAAGAGTCAGGTCTTCTCACATCGCTGAGATGACAAAGATCAATCAAAACTATCTCCAACGAGGAAAGGCACTGAAGATTGCCGAACTGGAGATCCAGAGATTGAAGGATAAAATAGTCGAGCTTGAGAAACGTCCTGCGGCGAGTACCCCACGTGCTGCGGCAAGGCACAAGCCCGGCACAGGTGGCGCCTTGCCAGCCCAGAGGGGCGATCAGAGCGGGGATTTCGATATCGACCAGGTGTTGGAAGGATTGAGTGAAGAAGACTGATCTGTTTAGACCGGGAAGAGTGTTTTGAGTGAACTCCACGATAGTAACAATGCATTGGGTGATAACAAAGACCTGAGCAAAGCAGATGAACACAGCCTGAGCGAAGCAGAGAGGGTTGCATACGGCGACAAGGTTACCCACCTGGATTTTTATCTGGGTAGTTTTGGTTCCGCAGTTCCTATGCTAGTGTTCATTGCTTGGGCCATAACCTTGTCGGTTTTACTGGCAGATTATGGTGCTCCTGATGAAAGCGGACTCATTCTAGGCGTTGTGGTCGGTCTAATCGCAGGGCTTTTTCTCAGCCGAGGCTCTTGGTCCGATTACTGCCAGGCCATTTTCGATGGACTCAGTCAACCGGTGGGTGTCATAGCTGTCGTTTGTTGGATTTGGGCGGGAATGTTTGCAAAGGTCTTGTCTGCAGGCGGTTTGGTGGATGGCCTGGTGTGGCTGGGGTCAGTGACCGGATTTTCCGGCGGGGCTTTCGTGGTCACCACTTTTTTGTTGTCGGCTGTTTTCGCAACCGCAGTAGGAACGGGGTATGGTACAACCATAGCCTTTTGCGAGTTGATGTTTCCCGCAGGTATCGTGCTTGGGGCTGATCCGGTGGTCTTGTTTGCTGCAATCCTTTCCGGTTCTGCTTTTGGGGATAACCTGGCACCTGTGTCCGATACCACCATCGTATCTGCGGTCACACAGGAGACCGATGTCCCCGGAGTGGTCAGGTCCAGGTTCAAATATGCCCTTGCTGCGGCCATACCGGCGATGTTTCTTTTCGGTATCATGGGAGGAGGAGGAACTGTAGATCCTGCGAAGGCCGAGGCATTGATGTCAGGTTTGGCCAACCCTGCAGGACTGGTTCTTCTGATTCCATTCGTTCTTGTGATCATATTGGCCATGACAGGCCGTCACATTGTCGTGTCCATTACCTGGGGAATCATTGTCGCTGTTGGCATAATACTGCTGAGCAACATTGAGCCGATCTCGGGTCTTTTGGGCGGCCCCTTGGCTCATCCAGGTGCCATACTTGCGCTGGATGTCGGAAATAGAACTCTTACCGGTGCCCTGGTGGACGGTATAAACGGTTTCATCAAGATGGGCATTCTCATCTTGTTCATTGTAGCTGCCGGACACATCATGTCTCTTGGTGGAGCACTGGATGGTATAAAGCACGTAATGATGAAGGTGGTCAAACGTTCCGTATGGCGTGCAGAGGTGGTTATTTTCAGTACGGTTGCTTCTCTCAATGCCTTTATCACCGTCAACACCGCTGCAGAGATTGCAGCAGCACCTTTCGTTAGCGACATGGGCAAGACTTTTGGTCTTCATCCCTATAGGCGAGCAAATTTTCTCGATGCGGTCAGCTCTGCCTTTGGATACATTTTTCCATGGTCTGGTGGAGTTCTCATAGGCGTCGCCACCTTGCAGGGTCTTGGTGGCAAGTATGATTTTTTCACTGCTCCTTCACCCATGGACGTTTGGCCCTATGTGTTCCATGGTTGGCTTTTGGCCGGGGTCATGCTCGTTGCGGCAATCACTGGTTTTGGAAGACGTTTCGTGGGTGATGATGGACTGCCCGTCAAGACCCCCATACATGCAGTGGAGGATGCCGATTGAGACAGCCTATCTCATTCGGCAAGTACCTGCTCCTCGAACGTATCAATGTTGGAGGAATGGCTGAGATCTTTTTGGCTCGTTCCAGGGGTATGCACGGTTTCAAGAGAATCCTGGCTATCAAAAAAATATTACCCACCATGGCAGAGGATGAAGATTTCATAGCCATGTTCATAGATGAGGCGAGGATCGCGGCAGAACTATCCCATACAGGTATTGTGCAGATATACGAACTCGGAAAGTTTGAGAACGATTACTATATCTCCATGGAGTTCGTCCATGGCAAGGACATGCGCTACATTCAGGAGCGCATGGCCCGGCTGCAAGAGCCCATGGATTTTCACATGGCCGCTTTTGTGGCTTTTCGAATATGTGAAGCCTTGGACTATGCCCATTCAAAAAGGGATCCATCCGGACAGCCATTGAATATCGCCCACAGGGATATAAGTCCTCAAAATGTCATTTTGTCTTTTGACGGAGAGGTGAAGATTTGTGATTTCGGTATTGCCAAGGCTGCAAACCGATCCCAGAAAACGCAGGCTGGAGTGCTGAAGGGAAAGTTCGGATATATGAGTCCTGAACAGGTTCGAGGGCTTCCCCTGGATGGTCGATCGGATATTTTTACAGTCGGCACACTCTTGTACGAGACCATCACTCTTGAGAGACTCTTTTTGGGCGAAAGTGATTTTTCAACGCTGGAAAAGGTTAGAAATGCCGATGTTCTTCCTCCATCCAAATACAATGACAAGGTCCCAAAAGAACTGGAAGACATTATTCTCAAGGCCTTGCAAAAGGATGTAGAGGACAGATTCCAGAGCGCTGCAGACATGGCAGAAGCCCTGCAGGTTTTTCTCCTGAGGTCCAAACCTCAGACTTCTAGAAGCATCGCCATGTTCATGAAGGATACCTTTTCATCCGAATACAAGGCGGAGCTCAAGAGGTTGGAAGAATACCACGAGATGCCCGAACCTACACTGATGAACAGGCATTTTCCTGGTGGGGATGAGGAAGAAGAGGACCTGGATCCGGATGCCAAGACTCAGATTTTTGTCTCAAGTGATGAACCGGTATCCAAACCGCCGGATACCTCCAAGCCTCCCCCTGTTCCCAAAAGAAACAAAAAGAAAAAGGAAGAAGACATATTAGATGCAAAGACTATGATTTTCGATGAGCCAGGGTCCGCAGATGCGGATGCAAAGACCATGATCTTCGACGTTCCCGGTTCTGATGGAAAATCAGGTGAAAAAACTGTAATCTTCGACTCTGGTGACAAGGAAGTTTCACAAGATTTCTCAGATGGCCTGCGCAATGCCGGCGAGTCACTGGACAAACCAAGGCCTTCTCCCAAACACAAACCCCATGGTGCAAGGAGCAGAGCTGAAAAGTTGCTCTTGCCCCTATCTGTTTTTTTAGCCTTGCTGCTTGGATACTCCATCATCATGACCATCAGAGTTCTGGGTGACAATGAGAAGGCCAAGGATCCTCCTGCCTTGGAGTTGCTCACCAGACCATCCGGTGGAGTCACCGTGTCTATTGATGGTAAACCTGTGAGCAAATCCACTCCGTATGCCGTTCATGATTTGTCCGAGGGCACACACGAGCTGAAGGTAAGCAAAGCCGGATACGAGGATGAATCCAGGACCATTTACCTGAATTCCGGCACCAGGCTGGTGATGAAAATCGAAATGCACAGGACAACACCGATACGTGTTGCCATGAACTCGACTGACAACAGTGGCACAAAGCCACCTGAACAAGCCCCGGAATCCGACAAGGGGGTGGATTC
>JALVPF010000078.1 GCA_027031935.1 Myxococcales bacterium
AGACCTGCTTCTTCGCAACAGGGACAAAAATGCAAAAGACTGAGATAAATATTGGCCAAAGAAAAATTGGTCCTCTCGATCCGTGCTTCGTAATCGCTGAAGCTGGAGTAAATCATAACGGTGATGTGCATTTGGCGATGAAAATGGTTGACGCCGCTGCAGATGCCGGTGCGGACGCCATCAAGTTCCAGACATTCGAAGCATCAAAGGTGGCCTCGGCAACAGCACCGAAAGCAGCTTATCAACTTCGCACAACGGATCCATCGGAATCGCAGCAGGAAATGCTCAAAGGCCTGGAGTTGGCCAAATCCGACTATGCGAAAATTGCCGGCTACTGCCAAGAGAAGAATATCATTTTTCTCTCCACCGCCTATGACATACAGAGCCTGGACCTTCTCCTGAGCCTGGGTATGAAAGCGGTAAAGATCTCATCTACCGATCTGACAAACGCTTTTATTCTCGAAGCCGCGGCAAGAAGCAGCCTCCCTGTGATCTGTTCGACCGGCATGGCTGACATGGATGAAGTTCGCAGCGCGGTTCGTACCTTACGAAACTCGGCCTGTCGACAGCTTGCACTACTACATTGTGTATCCGGTTATCCCGCCGATCCATCCACGATCAATTTGCGCGCCATGCAAAGCATGGCAGAGGAGTTTGGTGTTCCTGTCGGATACTCCGATCACACCACAGGAATCGAAGTACCCATAGCGGCGGTGGCGCTTGGGGCATGCATCATTGAAAAACACTTCACCCTGGACCGAAAAATGTCGGGACCGGACCACAAGGCATCCTGCGAACCGGATGAGCTCAAAGCCCTGGTATCAGCCATACGCAAGGTTCAATCCTCTCTGGGAAACGGAAAAAAGCAACCCACACGGGTCGAACTGGACAACCGCCTCAAAGTCAGGCGCAGTCTTGCAGCGGCGAGACCACTGCGTGCAGGCACCATTCTCACCAACGAAGTCCTGACAGCGCTGCGGCCCGGGACCGGGGTTTGCCCCACGGAGATAGACAGCGTGCTCGGAAAGACCATAGCAGTATCGCTCAAAGCTGGCGAGTTGATACGCAGGGAGATGCTGATATGAAAAGCGTTGCTGTCATAACATCCGGTCGAGCCGACTACGGACTGCTTCGTCCCATAATGAAGGCCATAGATGAATCAACAAAGCTCGACCTCATGATTTTTGTCACCGGTGCCCACCTATCTTCAGAATTTGGCGACACCTGGCGGGAAATCGAGGAGGATGGATTCAATATCACCGAAAAAATTCACGATAACAAGACGGCCGACACACCTGCTGCCATCGCATCATCCATGGGCATGGCAACTTCGGGGTTTTCACGCGCTTTTGACCGGACAAGGCCCGACATAATTCTGGTCCTGGGCGATCGCCATGAAATATTTGCCGCAGCTTCGGCAGCCGTTCCCATGAGGATAGCCCTTGCACATGTACATGGTGGTGAATCGACCCTGGGTTCAGTGGATGACATCTTCCGTCACTGCCTGACGAAAATGAGTCACCTTCATTTCGTCTCATGTGAGCAATACAAACAGCGTGTAATACAGCTCGGGGAGGAACCATGGAGGGTGACTGTCAGCGGAGCCCCCGGTCTGGACAACCTGAAAAATACAATCATCTATTCGCCTGAAGATTTCTTTAGAAAATTCGGTATTCCAATCAAGGACGGGACCCTGCTTGTGACCTTTCATCCTGAAAGCATTCATCCCCAACACACCCGCTCACAAATATACGAGATTCTCTCTGCACTCGAGACAGCGAATCGACCCACTGTATTTACCTACCCCAATGCGGATGCGGCAGGCAAAACCATCATCAGCGCACTAAGACACTATTGTGATTCGCACCATGACGCCTGGCTTGCCATAGCATTGGGCACAAGAGGTTATATCACTGTCATGAGCAAAGCAGCAGCCATGATCGGCAATTCTTCTTCCGGCATCATTGAAGCAGCGTCTTTCAAACTCCCGGTGGTCAATGTGGGCATCCGCCAAAGTGGAAGGCAGAAAGCATCCAACGTGATCGATGTTTCCATTGAGCACGAGGCCATCAAAAAAGCCATCACCAAAGCCACGTCATTCAGATTTCGTTCATCCCTGGACAGGCTCAAAAATCCATTCGGTGACGGTAATGCAGCCCGTCGTATTGTTGATGTACTGGAGCGAACTGAACTGGACGAGACACTGTTGGTGAAAAAATTTCATGATCTCTCGACACGGCAAGGAGCACTGAAATGCGGGTAATAGGATTGGGTGCAGGCGGTCACGCCAAGGTGATGCTGGATATCATCCAACGCATGGGCAGCATAAAAGTCGATGGGCTCCTGGACCCTGATCGCTCCCTTTGGAATACCACGGTCATGGGCACAAAGGTTCTGGGAGACGACGGACTGTTACCACTCATGGTTTCCGAAGGGTTGAAAAAAGTTTTCATTGGCCTTGGATCCACCGGCGATTGTATCCCAAGGGTAAGACTCTGGAAATATGCCAGGGGACTGGGTCTGGATGTCATCTGGGTAATAGATCCCTCGGCAACAATCTCGCCCGGCGCACACATTGGTCTCGGGGTTACCATAATGCCGCAAGCCATCATCAACGCAGATGCAAGCTTGGGCGATGACGTCATTGTCAACACCGGAGCGATCGTGGAACACGACTGTGTATTGGAAGACCACGTGCACGTCGCCACTGGTGCCAAGCTCGCCAGTTCGGTGAAGGTGGGCGCCATGAGCCATGTCGGCGCCGGTGCCACTGTTCTCCAATGCATAAAGATAGGACGCGGAGCCATCGTGGGAGCTGGTGCTGTTGTAACACGGGATGTTGCGGACCACGCCGTGGTTGTTGGAACTCCGGCCAGAGAGATAAAGGGAGAGTCGAGGTTGACATGTGCGATATAAAAAAGTTTTTAGCACCGGTCCATAGCAGCCTTCGCCGCATCATTGAACTGATAGATGCCAACGCCCAGGGCATCGCCCTGATCGTGGACCAAAAACACAGACTCCTGGCCACGGTCACGGACGGAGATATCAGAAGAGCCATGTTGGCGGGGCTGGGCATGGACAGCAAGATCACCGAACTTTTGCAACATCGCACAGCTGCAGGCAGGCCACCCCCGGTAACTGCCCCCAAGGGCACGCCGGCTCAGTGGTTGCTCAGTGTAATGAGAACCTATTCCCTGCGCCACATTCCCCTCCTGGATGAACAGGGTCGTGTGGTCGACCTGGCGCTTCTAAGCGAATTTGCCGGAGATCTTGCCCTTCCTGTGACCGCGGTGGTCATGGCAGGTGGTTATGGCAAGCGACTCAGGCCGCTGACCGACTCTACACCAAAGCCCATGCTCCCAGTGGGAGACAGGCCTCTATTGGAACGGATCGTGGGACACCTGAAGGACTCCGGTATAAACCGCATCCTCATGACGACACATTACAAACCGGAGCAAATCACCAGACACTTTGGGGATGGTCATGATTTCGGTGTGGACATTTCCTACCTTGAAGAGGACAGGCCCATGGGCACCGCAGGCGCACTGAAACACGCAGTTGAAGGTAGTGGCCCTCTGCTAGTGATAAATGGTGATATTCTCACAGGTCTGGATTTCAGGGCCATGTTGGAATTTCACAACGACAACCATGCAGATATGACAATTGCGGTTCGCAGGGTTGAAAACCAGTTGCCCTATGGGGTGATAGAAGCACAAGGGGCCGAGGTAATCAGCATAACCGAAAAGCCCTTGTTTCATTACCTGGCCAATGCAGGGATCTATCTGCTCAAACGACAGGTATGCGACTACATTCCTGAGGGATCGGCTTTCGGTATGACTGACCTCATAGAGAGGCTTCTGCATGACAACAGGAAAGTCATAGGTTTTCTGGTCAGGGAATACTGGAAAGACATAGGAAAGCCAGAGGACTACAAACAGGCGCAATTAGACCACACGGAGAGGAAAGTATCATGAAAGTGCTAATCACCGGAGGCGCAGGATATTTCGGTTCAGTGCTGGCCAACCGCCTGCTGGCAAAGGGTCATCAGGTGCGGATAATCGACAGGCTGATGCATGGGGGAGAGGCACTTTTGGGATTATTTCCTCTCAATTCATTCGAGTTCGTCTTTGGCGACCTTCGCGATCAGGCAGCGAGAAAACAGGCACTCGAAGGAATCGATGCAGTGGTACACCTGGCTGCAATCGTAGGTGACCCGGCGTGTGCCAAAAACCCGCAGGAGGCCAAAGAGGTAAACATTGAAAGCACAAGGGCCCTGTTGGATGAAGCAAAATCCGCAAATGTAAACAGGTTCGTTTTTGCGTCCACATGCTCGAACTATGGCAAGATGAGTGATCCAGACAAATACCTCACGGAAGATTCAGAACTGCGCCCCGTGTCCCTGTATGCCGAATCAAAAGTCGGGATGGAGCGATACATGCTGGACGACAGCCTAGAAAGCCAGACCATACTGACCGTACTTCGAATATCCACCCTGTATGGACTGAGCCCCAGAATGAGATTTGACCTCACGGTAAACGAGTTCACCATGGAGTTGATAACCGAAAGGAAACTGCTGGTCTATGGAGAGCAGTTCTGGCGTCCATACGTACACGTACGTGATGCATCAAGGGCTGTAAACCTGGTGCTGGAGTCAAGCCCGGACAAGGTCCACGGCCAGGTCTTCAACGTGGGTGACACCCGTGAAAACTACACAAAAGGTCAGCTGGTATCTTCCATTGTACAACATCTGGGGGGAGAGCTGGAAATACAACGTGTAAAAAAGGATGAGGATCCCAGGGACTACCGCGTGGACTTCAAAAAAATAAAAGAGGTACTAGGCTTCCGCATCACCCGTACCGTCCCCGATGGCATAGCGGAGGTGGCAACAGCCGTGAGGACAGGAGTGATAAGAGATGTGCGCGACAAACGCTATCGCAACGTCAATTGATCATGGAAACAGAGAACCAAATCCGGCCGGAGCCCCCGCGCCCGAGGGAATAATCCCTGTGGCGGTGCCGTGCTTCAGGGGCAGGGAATGGGAATACCTCAAGCAATGTCTCGACACCAATTGGGTGTCCAGCGCAGGTCCATTTGTAGAAAGATTTGAACAAGTTATGGCAGAGTATACCGGCACAGCTCATGCGGTGGCTGTATCCTCTGGCACAGCAGCCCTTCACACGGCACTAATGGTGGCTGGAATTAAACCAGATGACGAGGTGCTAGTTTCGGACTTCACATTCATAGCACCAGCAAATGCCATCAGGCATGCAGGAGCATGGCCTGTTTTCATCGACGCAAGTGCCGACACATGGCAGATGGACCCAGACCTGGTATACCGATTCCTTTCAGAAAACTGCGTCAGACAGGGGAACAGGACCATAAATCGACAAACAGGCAGGACTGTCAGTGCCATAATACCGGTACATATCCTTGGTCACCCGGTGGACATGGATCCAATCATGGATCTGGCAGCGCAATACGATCTGATCATCATCGAAGATGCGGCCGAAAGCCTTGGCGCCACCTATGGTTCCAGGCAAGTGGGAAGCATGGGAAAATTTGGATGTTTCAGCTTCAATGGAAACAAGCTTATCACTTCCGGTGGAGGAGGAATGCTGGTGACGGATGATCTCCATCTTGCCAGGAAGGCCAGGCACATTACGTCCCAGGCCAAGATGGCAGCCCTGGACTTTCGGCACGATGAGGTTGGTTACAACTATCGACTGACCAACATTCAGGCAGCACTGGGTCTTGCACAGCTTGAGCAGGTGGATGAGTTCTTGGCGGCAAAGAGGGCAATAGCCGCAGTGTACACCCTGGCTTTGGGGGATGTACCCGGTATAAGCACCATGCCCAGGGCTCCATGGGCAGACAGCACATGGTGGTTATACACCATCCTAGTCGACCCCAAAAAGTACGGACATACGAATCTGCAACTCATGCAAATGCTGAAAGCTGAGGGAATCAGCACTCAAGCCAGGTGGCAGCCTCTTCACGAAACCGAAGCCCACAAGGGGGCCCAGGCTGTCGTAAACGGAGTATCGAAAGATCTCCACTTGCGAGCACTGACCCTTCCTTGCTCCGTGAACCTCAAGACGGAACAGGCTTACAGGATCTCGAAGCTGATTCGAAAATTTGCAAAATAGAAAGCAAGGATCAATCTGCCCAAGGTCGAAGCAGAACGGACACAACTGTAATAACAAAGCACTCAGGCTGCCAGGTAAGCACTCAGCCATGGAAAAACATGCATGAGGGCCGGGGCATTGGCCGCCATGGTCTGCTTCAGTTTTTCGTGAGGACTGACTCTGACTGCGTCTATCCACGGTCTCATGGCCTTGTCCAGTTGCTGCTGATCCATATCTACATCTATCCGGGAATCACGTCCCTCAATGAGATCACACAGCAGCACCCCCATCCAGGCGGCAGGCAACTGTCTACTGATGGACAAGGCCAGCTCGGCAGCGCTCGAAATCCTGTTATCGGACAAAAGAGCCTGAGCCATACGCAGTTTTATAGAGACATCATCCGGATTTTTCCTGGAGGCGTGCATGAAACAGCCATATGCCCTATGGGGAAAACCCGACATGAGCGCATCATCGCCGAGGGCTACTGACAGCTCTGTGCACCAGCCATATTTGTCCTCGTAGTCCCTCCTGAATTTTTTCAGACCCTGCTGGCCTTTTGTCAGCCTTGTCAAAGACACCATGGCAAAAAGAGCCTCTGGATCACGGGGGGACTTTTCCATGGCCTTTTTTGCCAGCTTGTACGCATCTGCCTGTCTACCGGCCATCATGGCTATCCTGGAAAGGCCCAACAGGGGTCGAACTCCGGTAAGCTGTTGATCCCGGGCCCGGGGAAGGTGCAGGCAAGCCCTATAGTCAGCCATGGCCAACGACAGCCTTGCTGTCTTTTCATATTCGCCGGCCCTTGCCATCAAATATGGGGCCGATTTTTCCTGTGGCCAACGATTGAGGATCTCTAAGGATCGTGCGGGGTCGTCCGGGTACATGC